>JAUZSE010000001.1 GCA_030949725.1 Sulfurovum sp.
AAACGCTTAGGACTAAAACATAAATAAAACCAAATTACTAGTACTTTTTAGGAATAGCAACATAATTCCAAAGTGGTAAATGTATATCAAAGATAATTTTCATATTCTCTTTAAAGCCCTCTGCATATTTTCTTTTTGTATGAAATACCTTATCAAGAATAGAACTAAAAACTTTCAATCCTGTAGTCGTTTTAGTTTGTGCAATAAGGGTATTTACTAACTCTACACTTGTAAAAATGACTCCTTGTAAAGCTCTTGTGATATGAGGGAATAGGCGATGTTCTATAGGATTATACTTTGATGTATAAGGAGGATAATGAGCAATACGAATTTCAATTTGTAATTCCTCTGATAACTTCTGTAAATCTTCTTTAAAAATATAGTGACGAGAGCTATTACTGCCCCCACCATCGCACAGTAGTAGCAGTTTATCATGTCCTTGATATTCAATATATCCATAATTTAACCACCAATTTTTGATAGATTCACAAGCAAATTCACTGGTATCAGCACTTGTCCCTATGGTAATATAACCAATATTTAGGTTTATATCATACAGCCCATGGGGGACAATTTTTCCCTCTGCGTAAGAAGGAAAATCATGGTCTTTAACTTTAATTATCTCTTGAGTATACAGTTTACCTTCTCGGTATAAATTTCCTAAAAACTCTTTTTTTTTACATCCATACTCAAAACAGGATTCCCCTCTTTCTTATATTCTTCTTTTAGTTTTTCAATATTTTTAAATTGCTCATCTCTATTTGCAACATCTACTTTTCCTGAAAGTGTTTTAAATGCTTGTCGCTTACGACAACACCTTAGCCAAAAAACCCCTCTAACCCACCCTTTCATGTGGGTGAATAGCCCCTAAATTGGCAATCTTAAGCGATACCGTCTGAATTAAATACGCGTTAGCTAAATTCGGAAGTAATTTAAATACCTCTTTGACGTATTTAAGCCCATGGTAGTGGGCTTTAAGGTCAAGAATACTCATCTCTTTCATAGTAGAGTTTTGACGTAATCCATGAGAAAAATTGACCATAAAAGTAGAGAGATTTGCCCAATTATGGATAGGTGTTTTTTTAATATTCATAAAATCCTCCATTCCCCAATATTGTTTGGCATCTCGGAAGACAAATTCAATCTGAAAACGAAGTGAATAGTAATCAACAATCTTTTTATAGTCTAATGTCAAATCTGTAGAGAAGAGATTTACATGAGCAATTTTACCTGTGCTTAAATTTATCTTTTGAATAATTACAACATTGAGCCTATCTGCAAACTTACGATGTAGCATTTCCATTTGATAAATTCTTGTTTGGATATTCTTATCTTCGTCTATGGTATCTGATTTTAGATAGGGTTCTGGAAGATTATCATAGTCAATAGCATCTCCATATTTCCTAGGAGATCCTCTTCCTGCATACTCTCCACTATAAGGAAATAGCAGTGCAGAGTTTTTTGAAGTTTAGAAATGATATGTAATCCACATTGCCTCACCATTTGTACAGCAGGATTATTTCCAAATGCTCCATCAAAGACAAAATAAACAATATCAATATGCTTGTCAATCCGTTTAAGTGCCTTATTTACGGACTCCTGGACAAATTTAAGATAGGGAGAAAGTTCAATATCTTTTTTATCTTTATTCCCACTGCCTTTAGGTCTTCCAACTTTACCATGCTTCTTTTTCTTACTCTTCTTTACACTTTTATCTTTGATACAACCTTCTTTTTTCTCTCGAACTATTTGTTGTGTACTTAGTGGATAAGCTTTTCTTGTTTCTACACTTATCAAGGAAAGATTGAGAAATGCCAAACTTTGTATCACTTGGTTTTGGATAGAAGAATAAAACCTATCTACCCCATAAGTATGCTTCCCACTTTTGCTTACTACTACTTCATCTCCACCCAAAAGATAGACTGAACCCTTTTTTGTTAAATGCGTTTTGATAAACATCCAATTGATTTCTTCCCAATTTATCTTTGAATGAAAGAAGCGTGTGATAGTTCGATAACTCCCTCCTTTTTCACTCCATCTACTTAATCCTAACATAGTAATCCGTCCTCGCATTGAGAGCAAGGCTTGGATGATTATTTGTAGTTGTTTATGCTTGTTTTTTGCAATTATAGGTGCGATACATCTTAAGAGTGTTATAATTTCTGTCATGGGATAACTTTATGTTTTTTTGGTTTAAAATTATAGTAGTTGTCTCATGGCTTTGGCTTATATTTTGTTTTTGTTTTTGGCTAAGGTGTTGTTACGAAAATGATGTTTTTTTTAAGAGTTGTTTCACTATATCCACATCAACTACAAAACCTTTCTCTGACAATCTAGTTTGTAGCTCTTTCCGTGATAAATTTGTCCACTTTATCGTCTCATCCATCGGTGAACCTGCTGTACTCTCTGCGATAACCTCTAGGAATGCTTCGTCTAAGCCTTCTCTTGTGAGCAATATAGACTTTCTTCCTCCTCCCTCTTCTCTTTGTCTTTTATTATCTTTATCTAATTCTGTTCTTAACTCTTTTTGTCCTCTTGACACACCACTATAGTCACATTCAAAGATTTCGCATATATAGCTTATCCCTCCATGACTTAATTTGGTTGCTTCTATTCCTGCGTAGCGTCTTCTGTCTTTCTCTGATAAACTTTTATATAGATTTAGCATTTGCTCTTCTATTTCTTTTGGGTACTTTTTCATAAATAGTATTTTAGCTTATTTTGGGTTTGTTTATCTTGTTGTCCTTACTCACATAGTGATGTATAGACTGTCTACATGCCATTCTTGTACTTATGAGTTGTGAGGATATACTTAGGTCACTGTTTTTTATGAGTGTTCCTGAGATTTGATTGCATGCATCAAAGCCACTTAATTCCATTTGTTTGAAATCAAAGTCAAGTATAGCCCTTGCTTTTCGTACTTCCATACCATCCATAATACGCAGATGCCAATTGCCATCTAATGTACTTAAATCTATAGGGTTTTTTTCTGCTTGTAGAGTGTTTAGAGATAGTATTGCCATAAGGGAGGCAAAAAATATTTTCTGATAGAACATCCAAAACTTCCTTAAGGGTTATTTTTGATAGTATAATACATATTATTTAATGGAGTATGAATGAGATTTATTTTTTTATTTTCTTTAGGGTTTTCAATGCTGTTTTCTTCGGAAATCGAACTTACAAAGAAGCAGGCAAATTATATAGCCCAAAAAGTTTGGCAAAACGAAGGTGCGGGGAAAGATAAATATCTTATATGGTGGAACAAGGGTGAAGATTTTGCTTCATTGGGGATAGGACATGCTATTTGGTTTAGCAAAGGACATACTGAGAAGTTTAGAGAGGTCTTTCCTATGCTCATTGCATTTATGCAAAAAAAAGGTGTATCTATGCCTGCATGGCTCACCCCTGAGACGGATTTTCCTTGGGCAAACAAAGAGGCTTTTTTTCTTGCAAAAAAAGCCAAGACAAAGCAGTACATGGAACTTTTCAATTTTCTAAAATCTACTTTTTCTTATCAGGCTGAGTTCATGGCACAACGCCTTAGTCAGGCACTTCCACAAATGTTAGAAAGTATTGATAATAAAAAAAGAGAAGCAAAGATTAAACAACGTTTTTATGAAGTGATGCACAACAAAGACGGAAGCATTAATGAAAGAGGACTTTATGTGCTTTTGGACTACACCAATTTCAAGGGAGAAGGCACACTAAAAAGTGAACGCTACAAAGGGCAAGGATGGGGGCTTTTACAAGTACTAGAACATATCAATCCCAAAGAGTCCAACAAACAAAAAGCTTTCGCACAATCTGCAAGCCGTATGCTCTCAAGACGCATCAAAAACTCGCCTAAATCACGTGGAGAAGAACGCTGGCGAAAAGGATGGAATGTACGCCTTGAAACGTACTGGAAATAAAGGTAGGAATGAATGCTTGTGAAGGGTATTTTGGGTGGTAGAGGGAGATTTGTAGATGAAAGATAATAAGGAGTTAAATTATGAAAGATATAGAAATTGACAATATTATATTGTAGATTTATTATTGATAAAGTACAAAGAAAATGCTTTTAGTAAAAATTATGTACTCAAAAAGAAGTGGAATGAACTAAGTGAAAAATAAATATTTACCATATACCGATGTAAGCAATCACTGTAAATTTATTACTTTTAGAACAGTTGAGAGTGAAGATTCTACCTTACACGAAATCTTAAATCAGAAAAATATATCTGATAAAATGAAACAATATCAAGTAGATACATATCTTGACGGATCAAATAAAGGGGCTTATCTAAATGATGATATACTACAATTACTACATAATCTTTTAAAATCACAAGATATGATACTTTATGATTTAGTTGCTTATACAATTATGCCAAATCATATTCACCTTTTGATAGTACCGAAAAAAAATTTATCTTTTATCATGGAAACAATCAAGAGTATAAGTAAAACAGAGATAAATAAAATTCTTAAGAGAAAAGGTCAGTTTTGGGAAGACAACTATCATACTAAAAATGTTAAAAATGAAAATCAACTTGACTTAATCTACAAATATATAAAAAATAATAGCTTGAAACTAAATATAAATAAAGATTTATCTTCTAGGTTTTACGGTATTTATGAGGAAAATAGATGAAAGAATTCACCCCAAAACTCCTACCACTAAAAAAAGACATAGAAACCAAAGAAATCCTAAAAGCTACTACTTTAGCTCATAGAGCATTGGCAGAGTTGAAGGGGTTGGCTAATTCTTTGCCAAATCAGAAGATTGTTATCAATACTCTTGTGTTGCAAGAGGCTAAAGATAGTTCTGAGGTTGAAAATATTATTACTACTTATGATGAGGTGTATCGTTCTGATATTTCTAATGATTTTATCAATAGTGATAGTAAAGAGGTGCAAAACTATAAAGATGCTCTCTATTTAGGCTTTGATATTATTAAAACCAAAGGTGTTTTGACAGTTAATCATATCAAAGAGATTCAAGCAACATTGGAAAAAAATGATGCAGGATTTAGAAAGCAAAGTGCTACTGTACTTAAAAATCCTTCAACTGGAGAGATAAAACTTATCCCACCACAGCACCCACAAGATATTATTAATCTTATGGCAAATTTGGCAGAGTATATCAATGACCCCACATTAGAAGATTTTGATAGCTTGGTCAAGATGGCTATTATTCATTATCAATTTGAGAGTATTCACCCCTTTTATGATGGCAATGGAAGAACGGGGAGGATTATCAATATTTTGTACCTTGTCTTAGAAGGTTTACTTGATATGCCTATACTTTATTTGAGTCGGTATATCATCAAAAATAAATCAGATTACTATACACTACTCAATAATGTGAGTTTCCATAATGGACTCAATGCGTGGATAATGTTTATGCTAAAAGGTATAGAAGTGATTTCAAAAGAGACTATTGCAGTGATACGAACGATAGAAGTCTTGATGCAAGAAACAAAAGCTATAATTTTGGAAAAGAAGCCAAAAATTTATAGTAAAGATTTACTAGAAGCACTTTTTTATCATCCTTATACCAAAAGAGTATTTATAGAAGAACAATTAAATGTTTCAAGACCAACAGCTACCCATTACCTCAAAGAGCTTGCAAGCATGGAGATTTTGAGAAGTCAAAAGATAGGTAAAGAAGTTTTTTATATTCATGATAAATTATTTAATCTTTTCAAACACATGTAAAAAAAGTATCTAAATCTTTACATGTAAAATTTATATGTAAAGAAAACAGTAAAATCTTTACACATCAAAAAAGGCAAACATTGGAATCAAAAATAAACAGAATAACGGATATTTACATAACTTACAGTGACCGTATCTCAAAATACGCAGGCTTTTTGGCAGCATTTTTGGTGCTGCTTCTTTCTCTTTTGGTTGTGTATGATGCAGGTATGCGTTATCTATTTTCTTCAGGTTCTATCGCACTTCAAGAAGTGGAGTGGCATCTTTTTGATCTGATTTTTTTGTTTGGGCTTTCTTATGCGTTGAAACATGACAAGCATGTAAGAGTAGATATATTTTTCGAAGGTTATAGCAAAGATACACGCGCTATCGTGCAGATACTTTCGATGCTTTTACT
This sequence comes from Sulfurovum sp., assembly GCA_030949725.1. Classification (GTDB taxonomy): domain Bacteria; phylum Campylobacterota; class Campylobacteria; order Campylobacterales; family Sulfurovaceae; genus Sulfurovum. The sequence continues at coordinate 6,098 of JAUZSE010000001.1, forward strand.
GGTGCTACCATTTTCATTACTTTTTTTAAATGATGCTTTTGATATGACGATGCAGTCTTATATGCAAAATGAGATCTCTTCAGATCCTGGAGGGCTTACGCATCGTTGGTTGATCAAGGCTATGTTAGTAATGTCCTTTGTCTTACTTATACTACAAGCACTCTCCGAAGTACTCAAAGCCTATCATAGGTTAGAGAACAAGAGGGCATTTATGATGGTTCTTTTGGGTATTTTACTGGTTGGGGTGTTGGTGTATTTGGCTTGGTTTAATCGTATGGCATTTTGGATTGACCCTGTGTTCTTGATGTTTGCTTTGGCACTGCTGTTACTTCTGATAGGGTTTCAGGTCGCTTTCGTGTTTGCTGGGGTGGCAGTATTTTTTGCAGTCATTACGGATGAAGTAGGCTTACATGCCTTGGAGATGCTTCCCTATAGAACCTACGGAATCATGGGGAATGTCACACTGATGGCAATTCCTCTTTTTATCTTTATGGGTCTAATACTTGAAAAGTCAAAGATGGCAGAGGGTTTGCTGCTCTCTATGGGGAAACTCTTTGGGCAGGTAAGGGGTGGTTTGGCTATTTCTGTGGTACTTGTGGGTGCTATATTGGCTGCGAGTACAGGCATTGTGGGTGCGTCTGTAGTGATGATGAGTCTTATCGCCTTGCCTTTGATGTTGAAGCATCAGTATAGTCCTGCATTGGCTTCGGGGAGTATTGCTGCGAGTGGTACGTTGGGACAGCTTATCCCTCCTTCTATCGTGCTTATCATCCTTGGAGATCAAATGCATCTTTCAGTGGGTGATTTGTTTCGTGCTGCTGTTGTACCAGGACTTTTACTCATTATCTTGTATGTGGTCTACATCTTAATTGTGGCACATTTCAACAAAGATATGGCACCAGCTATCGTCTGCGATGAACCTTATGCGGACATAGTCAAAGAAGCACTCAAAGCGATCATGCCTCCTTTGTTACTTATCGCTGTAGTGTTAGGTTCTATTTTTATGGGAATCGCTTCGCCTTCAGAGTCGGCTGCGGTGGGTGTCATCGGGGCAGGGTTATTGGCGTTGTTTAATCGTACATTCTCCTTTGCACTCATTCGCTATGCTTCCATAGAAACAGTAAAACTCACCGCGATGATCTTTATGATTCTCATAGGTGCTACGGCATTTTCTTTGGTCTTTGGTGCGCTTGGTGGCGGAGATATGGCGATGGAGTTTTTCTCATCAGATGGAGATATGGGTGACAAATGGACATTCATCCTTATTGCTATGCTTGTCATCTTTATCTTAGGGTTTTTTATAGATTTTATAGAAATAGCATTTGTAGTTGTACCTATCTTAGTACCTATCGTAGCACTACTTGGCATAGACCCCATCTGGTTTGCCATACTCATAGCGATGAACCTACAAGCCTCCTTTCTTACGCCACCTTTTGGCTTTGCCTTATTTTACTTAAAAGGTGCAGCAGGTGACAAGGTGAGTACAGGGGCTATCTATAAAGGAGTTATTCCATTTATCGGGTTACAATTACTGGCGTTGGGGATTATTGTGATGTTTCCTGAGTTGATTTATTTGTTTGGGGAGTAGGGTGACAGCCCATCTTCCCACATATATTATTTAGTCGTCATTATGTAGTTGTCCACTAAAGTCAAAGCCAAATTTCATTTTGTTGGCTATTTCTTCTTGGACTTCGTCTATGAGGTCTTCGGTTTCACTTTCTATCTGGTCTATGAAAAACTTCTGTTCTCTTTCCCGTCTAAAGGCACGAACCTTATAGGGTTTGTCAGCACCATGTGCTTCAACAAATTTTTCAAGTGTGTCTTCCCAAACAATGGTTAGCTCATGTTCTATGCTTTCTTCTTCGTCTTTGCCTGGCAAGGTGTAGTTAAATGCTACTATGTCTGAGTAGATTATGACCTTAAATGCTTTTTCTTCTGTTTGTGGTGTGACCTCATTGTCTGGCATGATTATGTCCTTTGTAATTAGTATTTATTTATTGTTATATCAAAGATAGCTTTGGATTAGCTAATTTTTAACTTTTTTCATCATCTTGAGCCAGTCGTGATCAAAATTACTGAGTATATAATCTTCACCATGGGGTATGGTACACCCAGAACAGTCTTGGTGTACTTGGTTATCTTCTGTGTAAGTGCGTTTGCCACGTTTTGAATTGATAGAACACACAGAGTGATACTCTAAATCATCTTCCAAAACAGGCGTTTGGTTGAACCTAAAGTGTGGACATCCACACATATAGCAGTTGAGTTCATACATTTCGTGGCACTTGGTATTTGTAGCATAAAGCTCACAAAAGTCTGGTTCATTCTTTACCATATTGTCAAAGATGAAGTACTGGACGATGTCATATTCATCGAGTCCTTGTGCTTCAAGTTTTTGCATAATTTTTGCATGTTTTGTTGCATGTTGGTCAAACCAATCATTGTAAGTCATTTTTAATCCTTGTTAGTGTTGAGAGCATAACATATTATTGATGATACTAAGCAAATAATGCTATGATTCCCCATAATCCCAAAGGAAATACTTATGTATATAGTACAAATTGAAAATGAATGTAAATGTTTTAAAAAAAGTGAATACAGCAATAATAAAACATTTGAAACCCAGCAAGATGCCTATCAATATGCAAATATTTTAGCTGAATTGATGAATGACGAATTTTGTAGCACACATACTTTTTCTGCTCACAGAGCACAAGATAGTAACTTTGTCATAACCGTGGCTATGAATGTCGATAAGATCATTCCTGATTATAATCCTCATATCTCTTGTGATGAAGGTTGTGACTCTACAGATACATGGACTCTTGAAGATATAAACAAGGATTAATCATAGTCGTCATCATCAAACTCATCTAAGTCAAAGACCATTTCTACAGGCTCTTCTTTTACTTCTTTCATATCACTAATATTTGCTACAGAGATATCTAGAGCCATAGCTACAAATGCTGCTAGAGCGTTATCATCTATGATTTCTTGGCATGTTTTAGATGTATTATATACCGTGAGTATTTGGTCTTTGATGAGTACATCATTGGTGCTAACACCTAATTCTTCTGCTATGTTGTGCATATCAGGACGATTGAGATGTACTCCGTCAACTTTCATTGTAAAGCCAGTTCTTAAGGGTAATCCGAACATTTTTATTCCTATCTTTAATATATTTATTTAAGTTGATTATAGCCAAATTGTTTAATTCAAAGTTAATTCACAAATGACTTGTGCATGGTCACTTTGAAGTAAAGATCCATCTTTATTTTCTTCTAAATGTGCATCTAAAATAGCATAATCAGTCACAGAAAAATGATTTGAAACAAAAATATAGTCCAAAACATTTCCTTTTCCTAAAAAATAGCTTGTGGCTTTTCTTTTGGGTTCTTTTGCTTCTGGGTGAGGATTGTATACCTCTGGCGTATAGAGGTAATGTGCATCGCGTAAGACCAAGTTTTTATCTTTGCTTGTACTATCATGGTATTTAGGATTTGATAAGGCATCTATCGTGATCGAATATTCTTTATCATTTAGATCACAAAGTAGAGCAGTGGGCATGTCTTTGGATTTTTCTATATCAAAGAAAAGTGAAGATGCCTCACAGAGCCTTTGTTTTAATGATTCAGAATATTTATGTTCTAATGCTTTAAATACTAAGGCTTTTTTATGCTCTAAATTATGGGTTTCATTGAATACATATTCAAATTCACTGTTTCTATTGGATTTTAAATGGCAGACATAGACTAAAAGTTCTTTGTCATTAGGTAGTGTGATCGTTGCCTTTATGGGTATACGTGAAAAACGAAACCGACCTTCAAAGTGATGTGCTTTGATGCTAGGTATATGCACGTCAACTGCTTGCATGTCTATTAAGGGGTATTTTGAGGCTATGGCAACAGTAGTGGAAACATATTTAAATGGATTGTTTTTACTTAATTTTGCAATGTCCACAACTTTAAAATATTTAAATCCTAACTCTTTTACCAGATGTCTCAAAGCCTTTCGTGAAAACACTTCTTGAAACCCGATGATGTCACAATCCATTTTTAGAATTTGATCTTTGATCCATGTAGTCTTCTCTACCCATTGTCGTTCATTGAACTTTTCTTTTTTTCGTATACCAAGAGTAGGGAGGTTCTACAAATTGAAAAAGATTAAAGGTGCCTAGTTTTATTTTCATAATGTAAGTATATCTAAAGATGAGATAAAAGCAAATATTTTGATATATCTTCCTATAACTGCAGTATCCACTACATCATCTAAGCTCATCCATATTGTCAGAAGAGGCACCAAACTAGATAAAATTTATCAAAATTAAAATAGTATTGAATTTTAGATATAATGAGTAAAATTACACTCAAAGAGTAAATTATGGTTACAAAAGAAGATTTAGCAAAAGCAATTTTAGATTTAGGTGTAAGCATGGATAAAAGACATGCTAAGACAGAAGCAACTGTTGAGAAAGTAGCTAAACTAATTGGAAATATATCAAATAATCAAGGACATATTGCAGAAGAATTTTTCTATAATTCAATCTCAGCTAACCCAACACTAAATGGCATTGACTATGACTTTACAGATAAAAACATCACAAGAAAAAGATTTGGTATTGAAGATGAATTTGATATGGTTTTAATTAATGCTAAAGATGTAGCAATAATAGAAACAAAATACAAAGCACACTCAAAAGATATTATAAAATTAGTTACTAAAAAACTAGAAAACTTTAAAATATTATATCCAGAATATAAAGACTATTCACATCATTTAGCCCTTGCTAGTTTTCATATTAATGATGATGTAAAAAAAGAAGCTAAAAAAAACAATGTAATACTGCTACAAAGAAAAGGCGACTTGATAGAAACGATATAACCATTACTGCAATAAAAATTCTAGTAACTTTAAAATGATAAATATAGGTTTGTTTAAAAATAAAAAGAGGGAATTACCCACATTTCCCAGGTGCACATTTCATGCCGTTAAACTGTCCTGTGAGTGTGCCATCCATACTGCCTTCGTGCATTTTGTCCATGCGTTCTTTCATCATCTGAGGATGGGCTATGAAGTTGTATCCTTTATAGAGAGTGATACCCCCGTAGAGGATGACTAGTATACTTGCTAGTTTCATCATAGTGCCACGTAGTGATCCTTTTTGTAGAAACTTGGTAATGATTCCTAAGAAAAATAGGGCAGGTATGGTTGCTAATCCAAAGGTTGCCATCACCAATGCACCTGAAAGTGGATCTGCTGTACTTGCTGCGATGATAGCAAAGGAGTAGACCAGTCCACAAGGGATGATTCCATTGAGTAAGCCTAAAAGATAAAAGCTTTTATATGATTTATCTGACATGAGTTTTCTGAAGTTATTTTGATACCAAGGGTATTTTGAAACAGACCATTCTACTGAGCTTAAAAATTTGAAATTTCCAAGAAGTGAAAGACCAGCGAGTATCATCAACACACCTGTGAGTACAAACAGCACACCTTTTGTCGTGGGAGTAAAAGCAAGTATTTGCCCTAGCAAAACCAAATACTGCACCGAGCATCGTGTAGGTAGTGACACGTCCAAAGTTGTAAGATAAATGTGCAAATGTTTGTTGCCAATAACTTGTCTGTTGATCTATTTTTGTAGAAGAATAGGCAACAACAATACCTCCGCACATTCCTATGCAGTGTCCTACACTTCCTAAAAAAGCTGTGGTAAGAATAATAATAAGGTCTAAATTTCCCATCAGTAATAATCCATTTGTTAATTTGTAAAACTATAGTATACTTTGATTAAATTAGTGTTAAGGATAGTGTAGTGTTTAAAAGCTTGAAGCGGACTGTTACAAAAATATTTAGGGAGCTTTTGGTCCATCATCATGGTTCTTTGGAATATAGGGCAAAAGTTTTGACACTTATGATTTCTTCAAATGGTGAAATTTGTGAATGTGAAAAACAAAAGCTCAAAGAGATAGCCCAAAGTATTTATGGAGATGATCAAGATAGAGCAGAACTACTTTTAGATACAGTCCATGAATATCATATAAAAATCATTACCCAAAATGGACTTGATTTTGAACATTTGATTCAGTTAGTTGAAAAAGAAACCAAAGCTGTAAAACGTTTTGCAGATAAAATAGATATGAAACTCCTTATGCAACTACACGAATGTATGAAAAGTGAGGAAGATATACTTTTCCAGCAACGCATATTGGAATTTTTACAAGAATTAAAAGATGAGTATGGAGAATGATATGAATGAAAAATTTAAAAATGGCTCGCAATGGGTAAGATTTGATTGTCATTTACATACAAAAGAAGATATTAGTGTTGCAGTCATTACCAATCACAATAAATTTAACAGACATGAATTTAAACAATTGAAGAAAGAGTTTAAAAATGGATATTTATTAGCAGGTATAGAGCTTAATATAAAAGAAAGTGCTAATGGCATTCATACTTTAATTGTATTTAATGAAAAGTGGTATGCAAATAAAACAGATGAAGACTATATAAACAAATTCTTAAATTCCGTATCAGAAGGGCAAGAAAATTTTGCTACTAAAAATGGTAAAACTAATACCGATTTTATAGAAACAATTAAAAAACTAGAAACATATAAACAAAACGGTAGAGATTATTTTATAATATTAGCTGATGTAGAAGGTGAAAAATCGTATATTAAAATTGGTGATTATAATTTTGAAGCAGTTAAATTTGCATTACAGAATAAAGAATATAGAGTAAAAAAAGAACTCCCTAAAACTGAAAATTCATATATAAAATCAATCTCTTTTAATGGTGGTAAATTGGATGGGCAAACTATTGAATTATCATCATCAATGAATAATTTTGTAGGAGTAAGAGGTAGTGGAAAATCTTCTATTATTGAAGCTGTTAGATATGGATTAGATTTAGAATTTTCAGATAAAAATGCAGATTATAAATATAAAAATAATTTAATAGAAAAATTATTAGGCAGTGCAGGAAAAATAACAATAAGAGCGTTTGATAATCGTAGTAATGAATATACTATTGAACGGGTTTATGGTCATAGTGTAGAGATTAAGAAAGATGGAGAAATAAAAAACCTTGATATATTTTCACTACTTAATAAACCGTTATATTTTGGACAAAAAGACTTATCAAGTTATAAAGATGGGTATGAAAAAGATTTAATAAATAAATTTATTGGTGATAAAACAAAAGATATTAAATCTCAAATTGAGATGAAAAAACAAGAGATAAAATCATTACTAGAAAATATAAAAAAATATGATAATTTAAATGATAAAAAAGAGGAAGTTCAAAAAAAGATAGAAGAATTAAAATTAAAGATTGATGAGTTTAAAAAGCATAATATTGAAGATAAGTTAAAAAAACAGATGGAATTTAATAAAGATGATTCAAGTTTCACAAATATTATTAAGGATTTACAAGAGTTTAGAAATGACGCAAATAGTTTTTTAAAGACTTATGAAGAAAATAACTTTTTTGAGAATTTAAAAAAGTATAAGTCTAAAGAAAATCAAGATATATTTAATAGTCTTTATACAATTATTGATACAAGTAAAGATACATTTTTAAATATCTCTACACAGTTAAATAGTTTAACATCTAGTTTTAAGGATATAAATTCTTTACATAGTTCTTTCAAAGATAAATATAAAGAATTTAATGATACTTTTTTAGAAGTTCAAAGAAATATTAATCTTCCTGATAATTTAAGAGCAGATGATTTTATAAATTATACAAAAACATTAAATTCACAAGAATTAATGTTGAAAGAAATTGAAAAATTATCACATATAAAAAGTAATTTAAAAAGTAATTTAACAAAACTAATATCTGAATTAAATAATTTATATTTAGATGAATTCAGATTAATAGAAGATGGAATAAATTCTATAAATCAAAATAAATCATCTATTGAATTAAAAGCAGAATTTAAAGGCGATAAAGACTCTTTTGATAAATATTTAAGAAATATTTTTAGTGGAAGTGGATTAACAAAAACTGATTATGAAAAACTTACGCAATATAAAGATTGTATTGAAATATATAATGACTTTGATAATATATCATTTGGCGGAAATAAACTACTAATATTTAAAGAAAAGTTTATAAATTCACTCTCATTACTTCTTACTTTTCAAGTATCAAATAAAGTTGAAATACTTTATAATGGAGAATTACTCGTAAATCATTCATTAGGTCAACGTGCATCAGCATTAATACTATTTATTTTGACCCAAAGAGATAATGATATAATCATCATTGACCAACCAGAAGATGATTTAGATAATCAAACAATTTATAAAGAAGTTATAGAAGAATTATTAAAGCTTAAAGATAAAACACAATTTATATTTGCAACGCATAATGCTAATATACCTGTATTAGGAGATTGTGAACAAATAGTAGTATGTGATTATGAAGAAAATAAAATTAATATAGAAATGGGAAGTATAGATAATCATGCTATACAAGATAATATAATAAACATAATGGAAGGTGGAGAAAAAGCCTTTAATAAAAGAAGGGATATATATAATTTATGGAAACATTAGAATTAATTGAAAGAATTTCTAAAGGAGAAGATAGTTATACACAATTTAAAGTACAAGCTGTAAGTAGTAAAGATTTAGCAAAAGAATTTGTTGCATTTGCAAATGCTGAGGGTGGTATTTTAATTTTTGGTGTTGCTGATGATGGAGAGATTAAAGGACTAAGTTTGGATGAGATTGAATCTTTAGGACAATTAATAGGTAATGTTGCAGATAACAATGTTAAACCACCTATTCATCCTTTAATCCAAAATATGATAATTGATGATAAAAAAGTAATAGTTATATTTGTAAAAAATGGTATTAGTAAACCTTACAAAACAAGTAGTGGCGTTTTTTATACAAAATCAGGTGCAGATAAAAAAATAATTTCTGATGAAGAACTACGAAGATTATTTGCTCAATCCAAAAGACTTTTTGCAGATGAAGAGCCTATAAATGGAACTGATATTTCTCATTTAAATCAACAACTTTTTGATAAATTTTTAGAAAAATATGATAAAAAACTATATAGAGAATTAAAGAATAGTGATTTAGATTTTATACGGTTGCTTCAAAACTTTGATATTATGAGAGGTGAAAATTTAACACTTGCTGGTAATTTGATTTTTGGTATAGACCCACAAAGATTTAATAAATCATTCTATGTAGATTGTTGCTATTTTGATGGAAATGATATATCTGTAACTAAATATATAAATGAGAGAAGAATCTATGGAGACTTTGAAACTTTATATACTAAAGCGACAGATTTTTTAAAAAGTAATTTAATAAATCGACAAGTAGATGAAAATTTTAATTCAAATGGAGTACCTGAAATATCTTATGAGGTTATTGGTGAGTTGGTAGTAAATGCACTTATTCATAGAGATTATCATATCAATAGCTCTATTAAAATTTTTATATTTCATAATAGAGTAGAGATTATCAGCCCTGGAAAACTTTATAATTCATTGACTGTTGAGAAGATAAAAATTGGTACTTCAATAAGGAGAAATCAAACCTTAGATAGGATTTGTAATAATATTTTACCTTATACGGGTAGAGGTAGTGGGATAAAAAGAGTATTAAGTATAGATCCTGATGTTGAATTTATCAATGACATGGATAAAGAAGAATTTAAATGTATTATCCCGAGAGAATTGAGATAGCTTTACGCCATCTCTTTCCCAAACTTCGCTTCTAATTTCGCTAACTTCGGGGGTATGACTGCATTGCAATAGCCTTGCATGGGGTTTTGTCTGTAGTAGTCTTGGTGGTAGGCTTCTGCTTCGTAATAGCAGGCTAAAGGTTCTATGCAAGTGACTATAGGGTCAGTGTAGTCTTTTTGTGCGGCTTCTAGTGCAGCCTCGGCAGCTTCTTTTGTCTCTTCATCTGTGTAGAGGATGGTGGAGCGGTATTGGGTGCCTCTGTCTCCACCTTGTTGGTTGAGTGTGGTAGGGTTGTGGACTACAAAGAAAATATCCAAAAGGGTGTCTGAAGTGATGATACTGTCATCGTATCGTATCTTTATCACTTCTGCATGTCCTGTGGTACCTGTACATATCTGTGTATAGGTTGGGTCTAGGGTTTCTCCGTTTGCGTAGCCACTTTCTACATCGCTCACACCTTTGAGTGTCTCAAATACTGCTTCTGTACACCAAAAGCATCCGCCACCAACTATGAGTTCTTGTTTCATGTCTAACCTTTTTTACTTTATTTAATTGGCTATCATATCATAAACTTGGGTAGAAGCATTGTATAAAAAAGATATAATACTTTGAAAAAAAAATAAAAGGTAAAATATGTATGATGAAGAAAGTAATATATTAACACAAGAAGAGCAGATTGGTATATGGAGAAGTATCATCTATGATTATTTTGCAAACAGATACATCAAAGGTATTTTTGACAACTGTGATACACATTTTGATTATCTTATAGATGCAGTGGTAGAGCAATGGGCATCTGACTCATCCTTTATTTATGCGTGGAATCCAGGAAGATTGAAGTTTAAACTACGTCCATTGGCTGAAAGTATTGATGCGTATATGTTGGAAAATTATGATGATCTTCTTGTTACCGCAAAAGCACTTGAAGAAGAGCGTGAAACCTATCCTTTACCTGAAGATAAAAATTATCTGTCATTACACAGTGGTTTACCTGATGAGCTTATCAAAAGATCTGAAGAGAACATAGAGCAACTTAAAGCATGTGCAGAAGATGTGAAAAAGAAAATAGAAGAAATATGTGGTGAGGATTTCAATAATATGATGAAAGAAGTCGTAGAGAATGCTGAAATGCTTTTAGAATAGTATGGTAAAATTAAAATAAACTATGGAGAGTATCTATGAATATTAACGTTGTGTGTCCCCATTGTCTCAAAGTAAATCGTATCCCTAAAAAGGAATCTTATGCCAAAGCCAACTGTGGAGAGTGTAAAGAGTCTCTTTTAGAGTGTAAACCAGTGGTAGGTAATGCCAGCATTTTAGCGACCTTTGTTGCCAATTCCCAATTGCCTGTGATTGTGGACTTTTGGGCACCTTGGTGTGGTCCTTGTTTGCAGATGGCACCACATTTTGAGAAAGCAGCTATAGCGATGCCCTTAAAAGCACAGTTTATGAAAATCAATAATGATGATGAGCAAACACTAGGCTCTACACATCAAATAGCAAGTATCCCTGCAGTACTTGTGTTTAAAGATGGGAAAGAAGTAGATAGGTTTACAGGTGCACGAAACAGTGAGCAGATAGAAGCATGGGTAAAGCAGTACGTCTAAATGAGTAAGATACTACTGCTTGAAGATGATGCCAACCTCAATGAAACAGTGGCAGAGTTTTTGACAGAAAATGGACATGATGTCATCTCGGTCTACGATGGGCATGAAGCACAAGAAAAGCTTTATGAAAGTCAATATGATTTGTTACTTTTAGATGTCAATATACCAGGTATGAATGGCTTTGAACTTTTGAAAGAAGCCAGAGCTAGTGACATTGTTGCACCTGCTATTTTCATTACTTCTTTGGATTCTGTTGATGATTTGGAAAAAGGATTTGAGAGTGGTTGTGATGATTATATACGTAAACCATTTGTCCTCAAGGAGTTACTTATCCGCGTGGAAACATTACTGAAACGTGGTTTTTTCCATGCCTCTAAAGAACGTATCAAAATTAGAGATAACATCGACTACGATATTAAGAACAATGAACTCATTATAGATGAACAAACAGTATCTTTGGGACATAAAGAGTCGATATTGCTCAAACTTTTTATGCAAACAGAAGGTGATGTCATAGCACATGCACGCATTTATGCGCATTTGTGGGATTATGATGAAGAACCTAGCGATACAGCATTGCGTACATATATTAAGAACCTTCGTAAACTCATAGGGAAGGAAAAAATTGTTAGCATCAAAAAGCAAGGTTACAAATTCATGGCTTAAAAGTGAGAAAAAATCTCTATTTAGATTTTTGACACTTTATGTGGCTATGGTCATCTTTATGATCACGTTACTTTCCTTGTTTTATTATCAGAGTCAAGAAAAACTGATGCTTTCTGATCAACGAGCCATGTTAACTAACTATGCGTATATTCAAACAAAAAAACTTAAAGTCTTGCATCATTTTTTTGATGAAAGTATTGAATATCCTCGTGATTCTCGCTTCAAATCAGCTATTTATGATATGGAAGATGTACAAATATTTTCTTTACTGGAGGATGAAAATATACACTTCCATGAAGAGATATATATCAGCAAAAGTTACATACATTTAGTCAAGACACTAGATGAATATTATTTGGGGACAAAATATCTGATTATTGAAGTGGAGGACAGTGGTGCTTGGAGAGGAATAATATGGAAAAACATTATTGGATATGGTTCTATCTCTTTTTTATTTTTTCTACTTTTTGGGCTGTATCTGGCTAAACTCTTTTTAAAACCAATGCGTGATTCTATTCTATTGCTCGATAGGTTTATCAAAGATACCACACACGAACTCAATACACCACTTTCAGCAATACTAGCCAATGTTGAGATGATGGATACGGATGTTATGGTAGAGAAAAACAGAACAAAACTAAAGCGTATCAATATTGCTGCTAAAACAGTTTCTGTACTGTATAAAGATTTAACGTATTTGACTTTGGAGCAGGAGAAGACCAATGATGATGAAGTGATCGATATTAGAGAACTTATTTATGACAGGTCAGAATACTTTTCCATTTTGGCACAGTCTAAACATTTAGAATGTAACTTGGATTTGGAAGAGTCAAGTATCACGATAGACAGACGTAAATTTACCAGAGTGATCGATAATTTGATCTCAAATGCCATAAAATACAATAAGCGTCATGGTACAGTAGGGATAGAATTGAAGCAAGGAAAATTGGTTATTTCGGATACGGGTATAGGCATGAACGAAGATACGATACCTTTTGTGTTCGATAGATATACACGTTTCAATAATGCCGAGGGTGGCTTTGGTGTAGGCTTAAGTATCGTTAAAAATATAGTAGACGAATATTATATATCTATCGAAGTAGAATCAAAAGAGGGCGAGGGGACAAGGATGGTGTTAAGATGGTAAAACCTATAGTATGGGCTGTATTATTAGTATTTGTCACATCTACACATTTGTATGCTGAAGATGTCTATGAGTGTAATTGTGTGGAGTGTCATAGAGAATTACCGACATCTTTGCAACGGATGTTTATGCGTTATCTCCTTGTTTATGGTGGTGAAAAAAACCTCAAAGCAGGTCTTAAACATTATTTGAAATATCCATTAAGAGAAATATCAGTAATGTCGGAGCTATTTTTAGATAATTATGCCATTAAAAAGAAAACAACGTTGACGAATGAGGAGATAGACGAAGCATTGGATATTTATTGGGAAAAATTCAAGGTAATAGGTAGATTGAAATAGTCACTTCACAATGTTTTCACAATTGTGTGTTAAAGTACCTCGTTTTAAATTTAAAGGAAAATATAAAATGAAGAATTTTGCTCAATTGACATTTATTGCTTTATTTGGTTTGACAGTGTTTGTAACAACTACTTCAGCAGATGTTAGGAAAGGTCAAAAAGTATATCTTAAAGAACTAAAGGTTGATTGTGGCTTCTCTGGAGTTAAATTTGCACATTCACATACGCAAGATGAATGGGAAGCTATTAATGAAACTGGAAAATTCGCAGTTGAGGTAAAAAGATTGTGTCCTAAATCTAGCATTGAATATAGATATGTTACAGACCTCTATAGTTTTGTCTACGCATATGCGAAAGATTCGGGGAATTTACCTAGTCGTTAATAGAGTATTAAGCAAAATAGCACTATTATTTTGTTTCTAATGACTAAAAGGAATTAAATATAGGTTCTGATATAAAGGCATTTGCTTTTATATCAGTAAGAATATCAATTAAAAAAGGAATTAAAATGAAAAAATTTGCAATCTCAATGTTACTAGCTGGATCTACACTACTTATGGCTGACGGTGCTGCTGCTTATGCTAAATGTGTTGGTTGTCATGGTGCAAACGGTGAAAAATCTGCTCTAAATAAATCTGCGATTATTACAGGTCAAGATGCAGCTAAAACTGTTGAGCAACTTAAAGGTTACAAAGCTGGTACACTTAATGTTCACGGAATGGGTGGTCTTATGAAAGGTCAAGTAGCTTCTATGGATGATGCTGCTATCAAAGCTGTTGCAGATTATATTGCAGCAATGAAATAATACGTTTTTAAACGTTTACATTCAAAAGCCTTTTGGCTTTTGAATACTTACCTCTTTACATACTACTTCCACATTTACCCGCTTCACATTTCATAGCAGAGACTTCTTTTTTAGGTACTGTTTTAGTATTGTCTGCTGCACATTTTGTACTTAATCTTCCTGTACTTTCAACACGCACACAGGCGTAGAGTTTTTTGGTTGTAGATGCTTTTAGAACACAGTCCCGTCTGCTATCATCTTCTTTGAGTTGATTTAGGATGTTTAATTTCTTTTTAACAAGCACTGCAGAACCATCCACCATAGATGCACCACATTTCCCTGCACCACATTTCATCCCACCTTCTGTGATAGAGTCTTTTTGTTTCTCTCCACTACAACCTGAGAATGAGAGTAGAGCCAATACACTTAGATACATTAGATATTTATTTTTCATTTTTAACCTCGTTTTTTATTTTAACCTATGTTTCTCATACATTTCATAAAAGATTGGTATAAGAAGCAAACTTAACACCGCAGAACTCACAACCCCACCTATCATAGGTGCAGCGATACGTTGCATCACTTCTGAACCAACCCCATGGGTATACATAATGGGAAGCAACCCTGCCAAAATGGCAAATACGGTCATGAGTTTTGGTCTTACTCTTTGCACCGCACCCTCATAGATAGCAGCATTGAGTGCTTGTAAGTCAAACTTGTCTTTAAGCTTTACTTTTGACTCTTCTACTGCTTCTTTGAGATAGACTATCATCACAATGGCCGTCTCAGAAGCCACACCAAGCAGTGCCATAAAGCCAACTATGATGGCTATGCTCATGTTGAATCCAAGTATATCTACATAGTAAAACCCTCCTAGTAGTGCAAAAGGAAGGGTAAAGAAGACGATCAAAGTGGGTACTATTTGTCCTAAAGCAAAGTAAATCAATACAAGTATCACAAGTAAAACAGTAGGAATGATCCAGATGATTTTTTCCATGGCTGACTCAAGATACTCAGATTGTCCTGCCCACTCTATGTAGTATCCTGAAGGCATTTTAATATCTTCAAGCACCTTGATGGCTTCTTCTTTATAGGTAACTACAGACATGCCGATCTGTGGTGTAATATAGATAAAGGTTACTGGCGTAGCCATTTCAGATTTTATGACCGAAGCACTTTGCCTATACTCCACCTTTGTAAAAGTGGAGAGTGGTACAAATCCAAAAGGTGTTTTGACTTGTATGTTTCGTATCTCTTCTAAGTTTCGGCGTTCTTCTTCTTCAAAACGTAGGGCGATAGGGTAACGCTCCAAACCTTTATACATAGTGGTGATTTTTTTTCCACCAATGGCAGCAGAGGTGTATTCTAAAATGACAGATTTTGAAATGTTGTAACGTTTTAGTGCTTCTGTATCGATGTTGATGTCGATGAAAAAACCGGCAGAAGCTTGATCAGAAATGACAGACTGTGTGCTTTTTAGGTCACGTAGTTTACTTTCTATCTGCTGTGCCACTTCTTGTAATCCTTTGGCATCTTTTCCGTAAAGTTTGATACCAAGAGGTGTTCTGATACCAGAAAGTAGCATATCTATACGCCCACGAATAGGGTAAGTCCAAGAGTTTACAAGACCTGTAACTTGCAAGGCTTTGTCCATCTGCGACATGAGTTTTTCTGTCGTCATCCCTTCTCTCCACTCCTCTTTGGGTTTGAAAGTGATGATAGTCTCTATCATCCCTAAGGGTGCAGGGTCTGTAGCAGAGTTGGCGCGTCCACCTTTGCCAAATACGGTTTCAACCTCGGGGAAGCTTTTGAGAATTTTGTCTGTTTTTTGTGTGAGCATTTTACTTTGATCTACAGAGATACCGTAAGGAGTCACAGGCATGTACATGACTGTTTGTTCATCGAGCATAGGCATAAACTCCCAGTTGAGTTTTTGGTAAAGTGGTACAGCCAAAAGAAGTAAACCAAAAGCTATGGCGATGACCAAATATTTCAATTTTAATCCATAGACCAAAATAGGATGATAGAGCCAGATGAAAAATCTGTTTAGAGGGTTTTTGGCCTCAGGTATGATCTTCCCTTTGACGAAAAAAATCATCAGTACAGGTACCAGTGTCACAGACAAAATGGCACCAGCAGTCATAGCAAATGTTTTGGTAAAGGCAAGTGGTGTAAATAGCAAGCCCTCTTGTCCTGAAAGTGCAAAGATAGGAAGAAAAGAGACTACTACCAGTGCCAAAGCAAAGAAGATGGGTCTGCCGACTATTTGTGAAGCTTTGACTATGGCAGAGATGCGTTCAGTCTCTTTGAGATGTCGCCCATGTTTACCTTCTTCTTTATGTATGGCTTTATGGGCATTCTCTATCATGACGATGGAGGCATCGACCATGGCTCCTATGGCTATGGCAATCCCTCCTAAAGACATAATATTTGATCCTATACCAAAAAGTTTCATAAGTAAGAAAGTTAAACCGATGGTCAAAGGCAAGACAATCAATACAATGAGCGAAGAGCGAAAATGTGCCAAAAAGAGACCGATGATAAGTACCACAATAAGGCTCTCTTCAATCAACGTACCTTTTAAGGTATCTACAGCTTTTGAGATAAGTTCGGAACGGTCATAGGTTGTGACGACCTCCACACCTTCTACTTTGAGTTCAGATATTTTAGTTTTGATACGTTTAAGTGCAGCATAAACATCTTCCCCATAACGAAGCATAACTATACCACCAACCACTTCACCTTCACCGTTTAAGTCTGCCATACCACGTCTGGCAGCAGGTACTTTTTCTACACGCCCAATGTCTCCTAGGGTTAGGGGAATGCCATCTTTGGAGTCAATCACGAGTTCTCGCATTTCATCTAAGTTCTTGATATAACCTTTGGCTTGCACCATCCATTCAAATCCATTTTGAATGACGATACGTCCACCTGTATCGTTGTTGTTGTTTTTGAGTGTACGCGTGACATCTGCAATGGAGAGATTGTGCTGCACTAGAGCATCGTTGTTTACCGTTATCTGATAGGTCGGTACAAAACCACCGATAGTGGCTACTTCTGAGACACCATCTACAGCCATAAGTGCATACTTATAGTAGTAGTCTTGCAAGGTACGAAGTTCTTCTAGTGTTTTAGTCTGTGAAGTCAGTGCATATTCATAAGCCCATCCTACTCCTGAAGCATCTGGTCCTAGTGCCACTTCCATATTGTCAGGTAGTTGAGACTGAATGGAAGCCAATTGCTCAAGTACACGTGAACGTGCCCAGTAAAGGTCTGTACCTTCTTTGAAGATGATGTAAATCAGTGCATTTTCATAGGTAGAGAAGCCACGTACTGTCTCGATGTTTGAGATGGCAAGAAATTGTGAGACCAGAGGGTACGTTCCCTGATCTTCGATGATCTCTGGACTTTGACCTTTCCATGTAACTTGCACGATGACTTGAGGAGGCGAGAGGTCAGGAAGGGCATCGAGTGGTGTATGTTTCATAGACCATATAGACCCCATCACAATAAATACAGAAGCCATCAAGACTAAAAAACGGTTTTTGACACTCCACGCTATTATTTTTTCAATCATTTTTGAACCTTACTAATAAATACTGTTGATTTGTGCATCTGAATCCATCATAAAGAGTGCATTGTCTACCACATCTTCACCTTCACTCAAACCATTTTTGACTATATAATACTGATTGTCCAATGGTTCTATCTCAATCTTGACAGGCTCATACTCACCTTTGAATTCTGTGGCAAGAAAGGCATACCATTGACCATCTTTTCTCATGGCAGCAGTGCGTGGGATGAGAAGTTTTGTTGTACTCGGCATAGAAGAGTGAATCTTAGCATACATTCCTGGGAGCAATATGCCTTCTGCATTGTCAACCAGAAAACGTAGTGTAGCAGTAGCTTCTTTAGGGTTCATCATAGGATAAAGCTGTAATTTTTTGGCTTTAAAAGTTTTTGTGCTACTCTCCACTTTAACGCTAAAGTTTTTTAAGTTTGCTAGAGAAGAGAGTTCTTTTTGAAAGAGTTTTGCTTCTAGCCATACTGTATCTAGATTGACAATTTCAAAAAGTTTTTGCTGTTTTTTTATACTTGAACCTTCATTGATACTTTTCATAAATACCCAACCAGAAATGGGTGCATAAATCGTTGTATATTCATCCACTGTTCTTGTTGTTTTGATAGCTTCAATCTCTTTATCACAAACATTAAGCAGTCTGAGTTTGGCTCTAGCACCCCTTAACATGCCTGAAGAAAGACGTTTTGCATTGAATTTAAGTGAGCTTAGGTAGTCTTGTTTGGCTTTGAAAACTTCAGCAGAATAAATCTTCACCAATGCTTCTCCTTCTTCTACCTTTTTATAGAGGGTATTGGCATAAAGTCTTTCTACAAAGCCACTGTACCAGGAAACCACATCAATTTTACGAGACTCTTGGGCTACGATATAGCCGTAATTGATTTGTTCTTTGGCTGCTTTTTGTGCGATTACTTTTATGGTTCTAACATTAAAAAGCTGTTCTATGACACGTTTGTTTTTACGTTCTTGTATTTTTGCTGGATCATTTTTTGCTTTCTCTTTTTCTTTTGCTTCTTCTTCTAGCATTATGGCATGTTCTTTGGCTGTCAAGCCACCTGTATTTTTTGTTTCATCTGGTTTTGCAGGTGTTACTTTTTTACTGCTCTCATCGCCAGTGCTACATTTCCCTGCTTCGCATTTCATCTCGGCTTGTGCTTCTAGTGTAAAAAGAAGAAGCGTGAGTATCATTATTTTTATCATTTTATCTTTCCTATAAGTGCATTGAGTTTGGCTACGGTTCTTAGATAGACGGCTTTTGCCACCGTTCTTTCTTCGTCAAGATCGAGTTTTTGTTCCAATAGATTGGTATAGGTAAAAAGGTCTTCGCCACTTTCTATGGACGCTTCATTGAGTTCAAACATATGTTGAAGTTTTGGCAAACTGTCATTTTGTATAATCTCATAGATATGTTGGGCTTCTTTCATTTTTGCGTATGAGATGCGTATGTCACTTTCAAGTGCATATCGGTAGTCCAATGAAGCACTTTTGGCTGCCAATGCATCTGTATATGCTGCCTCTGTTTCCAGTTTTTCTGAACCATATATGGGCATAGAAAAACCTACAGAAACAGAGGCATAATCTTCAAACTCTTGACGGTTAAAATATCCTACTTGAACAAAAGGGTCTGGGTTTACTTCCAGTGCTTTTATACTGTGGTTGGCTTTAGCAACCTTTGTTTGGGAAAGTGTTTGTTGGTAGGCAGGGCTTTTGTCCACTTGGGAGAGGTAGTAGGCTAATGACTTAGGCTTAAACATACGAAAACTATCGGAGACGCTAACATGCTTCTTTTGCACCAGATAAGCAAGTTTTGCTTCTTGTGATTTCTGTACATATTTATAACGTTCTAAGCGTATATGTAGTCGGGAGAGTAGTAATTCAGCTGCCATACTGCTCGAATGACTCATCGTATCTGTGGAGGTATAGGCATCATAGAGTGCAATGTTTTGCGTGGTTAGTTTTTCATACTGTGCTACTATGCGTATACGTTCTCTAATTTCCAATATCGAATAAGAAGTCTTTCTAATCTCCTCCGCAAGTTTTACTTTTGAAAGTGCATAAGAGTCTTCTATGACAGATTTTTGGGCACGTACAAAATGTTCTCTTGCATCTATCTTCCCAAACCAAGGAAAACGTTGTTTCACATTGAGAGCCTGATATTGCATAGGTTCAAGTCCACGGTTGGTGGGAGCATCAAAACGAATATCACTGACGTTGAGAGAAAGTTCCGGATTGGACCAGTTTCTGCTTTTTGAGATACGGGCATCCATGCTCAAAAGGCGATGTTGAATGGCTTGAAGGGAAGGGTGCTTTTTAAATGACTGTTTTATGAGAGAGTCAATACTTTGCGCCTGTAGTGAGGAAAGCGTCAAGGAAAGGGTTAAAAAAAGATAAAGTATGATAGGCATCATATCTCCTAGTGTTTAATCTATATGTAGTATAGTGTAATAGCGTGCATGAAGTGTGCAGATAATATCTATAGATTTACTTGACATTATATAGTTTTTTGGCTAAAATACACTCTAAATTTATAATAGAAGGAAAGAAGTATGTCTGCTAGTTGTCCAATATCTACAAGAAGAGTTGATTCAAATATGGTAAGAATTATCTCCTTTCAAGTGGCACTTTTTACAGTCCTCATTCTTGTCACTCAAGAAAGTATTTTTGCATTGCTATTATTGTTTGACTTTTTTATGAGAACTCTACGACAATCCAATTTTAGTCCTTTTCATATATTGGGACAGTTTGTAGTTACGGTGTGGGGTATTGCTCCTAAGCTTTGTGATGAATCACCCAAAAGATTTGCACTGTATCTTGGACTTATTATTTCATTGTTTCTTGTGGTTTCTTATTTGGCAGGATTTATAGTGTTGGCTACTATTATAAGCGTTATTTTATTGCTTTGTGCATCATTTGAAACACTGTTTGACTTTTGTATAGGATGTAAGCTATACTACGCCATCCAAATAGGTAAAGGTTTTTTATATAAATGATAGGAATATCAAGCAAAACAATTTATGCAATCGCTGCACTTGAAGAGCTTGGAAAAAGTTCAGAGTGTAAAGTACTCAAGATAAAAGAGATAGCAGCAAATGCGAACATTCCCCAAAACTTTTTGGAACAGATACTCTTAGCACTTAAAAAACAAGGTCTTCTTACAAGTATAAAAGGTGCAAATGGTGGATATAAACTTGCCAAAGACCTCAAAGATATTACGCTTAAAGATGTGGTTATTGTCTTGGAATCAGATATATTTTCTGACAATAACCAAACAGATAACCCTGGTTTAAAACTTTTTTGGGATGACCTACGATCCAATGTCTCGAAAGTCTTTGAAATCCCTCTATCTGAACTTAAAAACTATCAACTTAAAGCAAATGACACACTTAATTACTCAATATAGGAACGTTCATGTCTAACACAACAGATTTCAATTATTTTAACACACAACTAGTCCATGCCATCGGATCGAGAGTAGGTCCAGTTGCTCCTACTATCACACCATCTGCTGCTTATGGATATGTAGATGCAGAGGAAGCAGAGGGTATCTTTGCAGCAGAGGTCAATAAACCTTTATATGCCAGAGTAGGGAACCCTACCAATGCTAAACTTGAAGGTATAGTAGCCAAATTTGAAGGTGGGTTTGGTGCCATTGCTACCTCTTCAGGTATGGGTGCTATCTCCATGGTATGTACAGCTTTTTTGAATGCTGGAGATGAAATGCTTTGTATTGGTGGTTTCTTTGGGGGTACCTACTCTTTGGTCAATGATACTTTGGCACGTTTTGGTGTGACAAACAGTTTTTGTGAAGTGGATGACTTTGCACATATAGAGTCCGCACTCAAACGTGGGGTAAAAATGGTACTTTTTGAATCTGTAGGCAATCCAAGTCTTACACTTCCTGATGTACAAGCCATTATAGATCTTTGTAACCGTTATGAAACAGTAGTCATGATAGACAATACACCCACACCATTGCTCTTGCGACCACTGACTATGGGTGCAGATATAGTCGTACATTCAAGTACGAAAAATATGTCTGGACATTCTGCTGCACTAGGTGGCATAGCCGTATTTAGAGCAGTCAAAGAAGAGGGCGATAAGCTACAGAATGAAAAGTATGCAGACTTACATAAGATAGTCAAAAAGATGGGTAAAAAAGCGTTTATAGCGATCTGTAAAAAACGTGCTATACGTGACTATGGTATGACTGCAAATGCTTTTGGTTCATTTATGACTATGATGGGGCTTGAAACCCTGTCTTTAAGAGTAGAAAGAATCAATCAAAATGTGGAAGTAATCTCCGCACTACTTGATGAAAAGTTACCTAAGGGTATCTCTGTCAATCACCCGTCTTTATCTTCAAGCGCTGATAATGCACGTTATAAAGCAGACTTTGCACAAGGATGTGGTCCACTTATCAGTATAGATTGTGGTACAAAAGAGAGAGCATTTAAATTTTTAAATGCCCTTGAACTTGTGATTCTGACTGCAAATATAGGTGACAATAGAACTTTGGCATTACATATGACAAGTACTATCTACTCAGACTTCGATGAAGATGCACGTAAATTTTTAGGTGTACATGAAGGTCTTATTCGAGTTTCTATAGGTTTAGAAGATCCAAAAACAATCGCAGAAGATTTTTTGCAGGCTTCTTTAGTCTTGTAAGCTATTTTTTGTTGCTAAAAAATAGACGACTTTAAACCATAAAAATAACTCTGAAACTGTAGTATACTTTTTGCGGTGAGTTGGTCAAAAAAGCTTTCAAGTTTGTCTTTTTCTTTCCATGATGGTTTTTTAACTTTGGCAAGTTTTATGATTTCTGCTTTGGCTTGACTTTTGACACCTATGGCATCTATAAGTCCTACTGCTTTGGCTCTTTTGGATGAAAATATATGTGCATCTGCATACGCTTTTTCGTTGCTTATGTCTAAACCTCTAGCCTCTGCTACATCTTTCACAAAAAGTTCATACGTGTCTTTAGTCAGTGTTTCAAGTTCTGCTCTTTCTTCTGCTGTCCATGCTCTTGTAGGTGTTCCCGCTTCTTTGTAAGTACCTTGTTTGACTATCTGTGTTTTGATACCTAGAGTGTTCATAAGCTCTTCTACATTGGCACTTTCCATGATGACACCTATGGATCCCACTATGGAGCCAGGATTGGCGATGATAGTATTTGCATAGATAGATGCATAGTATGAGCCACTAGCTATAATACCTGAGGCATACGCAACCACAGGTTTGTGCTTACCTAACTCTTTGATGGCATAGGCTATCTCTATAGAAGGAGATACTGCACCACCTGGTGAGTTTACATTTAAGAGTACACCTTTGATATTGGGATCTTTTTTGTGCTGCTTCTATCTCTTTGAGTATGCTATCAGCAGACATGATAGGGCCTACAAGTCTTATCTCTTGTAGGTTGGCTGTGGTGAGTTGTGTAGTGGATGTAGGCACAAGTACAACAAAAGCAATAAGCAGAAAAATCATCCCCATAAAGTGTTGACCAATCCATTTAATTGTGTTTCCTATGGCGCTAAACATGGGTTGAATGCTTCTTAGCTTTAGCTAGGGTATAGTGTGGGACTTTCATTGGGTGTTCCTTTTGTTGTTTGTTAAAGAAGGTATTATATCACAACCTCCATACTTTACTCCAAAGCACATTTTTAGTACTTTTTGTGTAAAATATGCCCCTTAATTCCCTATTCCCTCTTAAAAAGGACAGAAACAATGTCACAACCCGTTGAAGATTTAGATGAAGTTTTAAAAAACCATAAACTTAGCAAAGCAGAGTATGAAGATATCTTACGTATCTTGGATGGTCGTCACCCAAACCTAGTAGAGATAGGTATTTTTTCTGCGATGTGGTCTGAACACTGTTCATACAAGTCTAGTACGAAGTACCTTAGAGGTTTTCCTACGGAAGCACCTTGGGTCATACAAGGGCCTGGTGAAAATGCTGGTGTAATTGACATCGGTGATGGTATGGCTGCTGTATTTAAGATGGAAAGTCATAACCACCCATCATTTATAGAGCCTTTTCAAGGGGCTGCCACGGGTGTGGGTGGCATACTTCGTGACATCTTTACTATGGGTGCAAGACCTGTAGCCAACCTCAATGCCTTACGTTTTGGGACAGTCAAAGGTGACTCAGATGTTGCCAAATACCAAAGACACTTGGTACGTGGTGTGGTAGACGGTATAGGCTCTTATGGTAACTGTATGGGTGTGCCGACCATCGGTGGTGAAGTGAGCTTTGATGAATCTTACAATGGTAACATCCTTGTCAATGCCTTTTCTCTAGGACTTGTAAAATCAGATGAAATTTTCCTTGGCGTTGCTTCTGGTCTTGGAAATCCTGTGATGTATGTGGGCTCCAAAACAGGTCGTGATGGCTTGGGTGGAGCGGTGATGTCTTCAGATTCATTTACAGAAGAGTCAAAATCTCTACGTCCTACCGTACAAGTTGGGGATCCTTTTACAGAAAAACTGCTTCTTGAAGCGTGTTTAGAACTCTTTAAAACAGACCTTATCGTAGGTATACAAGATATGGGTGCAGCAGGACTGACATCTTCTGCTTTTGAAATGGCAGGTAAAACAGGTGCAGGGATGATCATGCATCTTGACAAAGTACCTGCACGTGAAGAGGGTATGACTCCTTATGACTTTATGCTTTCAGAGTCTCAAGAACGTATGCTCATTTGTGCAAAACAAGGCTCAGAACAAGCCATCATCGACATCTTTGAAAAATGGGGCTTAGATGTAGCTGTGATTGGTGAAGTCACCGACACTGCTAGGATGGAACTACTATGGCACGGTGAAAAGTGTGCAGATATGCCCATAGCACCTGTAAGTGAAGAAGCTCCCGTACTTGATAGACCAGTTTCACGTCCTAAGTACTTAGATGAAGTCAATGCCAAAACAGTAGATAGCTATGAAGCAGTAGACAATCAAAAAGCTTATGAAACACTTCTTTCAAATATAGAAGTCTCCGATAAAGCATGGGTGTATAACCAGTATGACTCTATGGTACAGACCAATACCACCAAAGGGCCAGGATCTTTAGATGCCTCTTGTATTCGTATCAAAGAAAATGGCAAGGCTCTTTCTATAAGTTCTGACTGTAATCCACGTATGTGTTACATAGACCCTAGAAAAGGTGCTGCATTAGCAGTGGTTGAGTCTGGGCGAAATGTTGCTATGTCTGGTGCTAGACCACTTTCTATCACGGATTGTCTCAATTTTGGTAACCCAGAAAACCCAGAAGTGATGTGGCAGTTCGCTGAATGTTGTGAGGGTATAAAAGAGGCTTGTTTGGCACTCAATACACCTGTAGTATCTGGAAACGTATCGTTATACAATGAAACAAACGGCGTTTCTGTTTTCCCTACACCGGCTATAGCGATGGTAGGACTCAATGAAGATGAAAACAAAGTACTTCCTTCTGTATTTCAAGAAGAGGGATCACAGATACTTCTTATAGGGGAGACTCAAAGTGAATTTGGTGGCTCACTTTATGTGAAAGCATTGTATGGAGAAACTTCAGGGTCTTTACCATCATTTGATTATAAAGCAGAACTCGCTTTATGGGAACTGGTCATTGAAGCAAACAAAAAAGGTTTGCTTAAGTCTGCTAAAGATGTCAATGCAGGTGGCTTAGCCATCGCACTTTCAAAAATGGCAGCAGTTTCAAATAAAGGCATAGTTGCTTCGGTTGATTTAGCCCATGATAAAGATATCTTTGATGAAACACAAAGTAGAGCCTTGCTTGAAGTGAGTTCTGAGAACCTTACTGCGGTTGTGCATATGTCAGTAGCTTTAGGTTTACATGTGACAAATATTGGTTCTGTAGGTGGCGATAAAGTGCAGGTTAATGATGTGGGACTCCCACTTGATACCGTAAAAGATATTTACTTTAATACCTTTGCAAGAACCATAGAACAAGATTTATAAGGATAAAAATGAGAGCATTAATAAGCGTAAGTGATAAAAAAGACATTGTAGAGTTTGCTAGAGGCTTGGAAAAACTAGGTTGGGAGATCATCTCAACTGGTGGTACATTTAAGAAACTCAATGAAGCAGGGGTTAGCGTTATTGAGATAGATGAGGTGACGAAATTTCCTGAGTGTTTTGAGGGGCGTGTAAAAACACTGAATCCTTATGTACACGGTGGTATCCTTCATAAACGTGGAGATGCAGGACATGTGGCACAGGCTAAAGAACTGGGTGTTGAGGGTATAGACCTTGTGTGTGTGAATCTTTATCCTTTTAAAGAGACTATAGATAGAACGGAAGACTTTGATGAAATCATAGAAAACATCGACATCGGTGGACCTACAATGGTACGTTCGGCTGCGAAGAACTTTAATGATGTGCTTATCGTGACTAACGTAAATGACTATGAATCTGTACTTGCTGCACTCAAAACAGATACCAATACCTTGGAGTTTAGAAGAGCGCTTATGATCAAAGCCTTTGAACATACAGCAGCCTATGATGCGATGATAGCCAATTACATGAACGGTCGTTTTAACGATGGTTTTGGTGAATATCAGTTCATTACAGGTAAAAAATCGTTTCAAACACGTTATGGAGAGAATCCTCATCAAAAAGGGGCATTGTATGAGTTTGATAATCACTTTACCAACAACTTCAAACAAGTCAAAGGTGAGGCATCTTTTAACAATATCAATGATGTAAACGGTGCGTTAAAGATAGCTTCAAGCTTTGGTGATGCAGAAGCTGTGTGTATCGTGAAGCATGGTAATCCTTGTGGTTTTGCCATCAAAGGTTCTTTGATAGAATCGTATAATGAAGCACTCAAATGTGATAGTATCTCTGCTTTTGGTGGTGTAGTTGCTGTCAATGGTATAGTGGACGCTCCACTGGCTGAAAAAATGAATGAAATATTTCTTGAAGTTGTAATGGCAGCTGACTTTACTGCTGAAGCATTAGAAATTTTTGGGAAGAAAAAGCGTTTGAAACTCTTCTCTCAAGGTGGGACTAAGTTGGTGATGTCTAAAGACTCTCATAACTTTAAACATGTTGATGGTGGATTTGTCTACCAAAATTCAGACTGTATTTGTGACAATGAAGTACATAATGCACATAAAAAATCAGAACTTACCGCTACAGAACAAGAGATGAAAGATTTAGAGATCGCATGGAAAGTAGCAGGTCTTACCAAGTCTAACTGTGTGGTGTATGTGAAAGACTCCGCTATGGTAGCAGTAGGTATGGGTATGACATCTAGGGTTGATGCTGCACAATGTGCCTTGAAAAAAAGCAAAAGATATGGGCATAGATGTCTCTGGTGCGGCTATGGCATCTGAAGCCTTCTTCCCTTTCTGTGACAGTATAGATGCGGCAGCAGCTGCTGGTATCAAAGCTATTATAGAACCTGGTGGAAGCATACGTGATAAAGAAGTGATAGCTGCTGCTGATGAGCATGGTATCTCACTTTACTTTACTACAGTTAGACACTTTTTACATTAAACATCTTGCTCATGGAGAATTCATAGCAATTCCCACTAAAACTAAACAAAAAAGAAAATGAAAATGAAACAAACAACAATTTTTAAAGTACTAGCATTGTCATTTATGCTTGTGAACTGTGGTAGTACAAATAATAGTACAGGCAACAGTGCAGACAATACAATTAACACTAATGAAATTAACGAAAATAATGACATAAAAAAAGTTAGAAAATTAAATGTTATGCAGGATTTTATAAATAGAAATAAACCACAAATTCCTTTTGATGCACCTACATTTTCGCGAGCAACTATAAGTGAATACCTAGAGATGGTAAATAGAGCAAGAGCTTCTGAGCAAGACTGTGGGGAATATGGTATCAAACCTGCTGTTTCTGCTCTAAAATGGGATCACTCATTATATAATGCAGCATACGAACATGCTTATGACATGAGAAATGCTAAAGAAGTTTTATCTGCGAGTGACGTACTCCCAAAACGCGTCTTTAGCCGTAAAAATGGAGTCATAGTTTATTGGTCATGGCAT
Organism: Sulfurovum sp.; assembly: GCA_030949725.1. Classification (GTDB taxonomy): domain Bacteria; phylum Campylobacterota; class Campylobacteria; order Campylobacterales; family Sulfurovaceae; genus Sulfurovum. The sequence goes on from JAUZSE010000001.1 coordinate 33,948, forward strand.
ATTGGTTCAGGATCAGATACAGATTGGACAGATTATACTTGGGAACTAGGTGGAGCAGGGAGTACCGTGATTCAAAGAATGTATAATAACGGGGTAACGTATACAACGGAATGGGGTGAGGTTGCAGCTGTAGGATTTAAGACAGCACAAGATACTATAGATTGGTGGCTACAGAGTGACGGACACTGTAATATTTTAATGACTGATCTTTATACACACATGGGGTATAGTAAATATGAAAAAGCTTATACTATAGATTTTTCAAGGAAATAAACATCTTGTAAAATTGACTACTAGAGAGTTTACTCCTATTATGTGTGTTTGAATTGATACATCATAATAGAAGCTGCTACCCCTACATTAAAACTTTTCACACCTTCCATCATCTCAATCGTCACTACTTCATCGCAGTGAGAGAGTACTTCTTCAGATAAACCAGAGCCTTCGTGACCCATAAGCAGTACCCACTTTTGGGCTACTTTTACTTTGGCTAAAGGTGTAGAGTCTTTAGTTACTTCTGCGCCATAGACTCTGTATCCGTAGGCTTTTAGTTTTTTGAGTGTGACTATAATGTCATCGTAGGTATGGATGTCTAACATCGAGATATGACCCATGGAGACACGCAAAGCACGTCTGGAGTAGGGGTGTGGTCCACGTGTGGGGACTAAGTAGGCATCTACACCAAGAGCAGCAGCAGAGCGTGCGATTGAGCCTATGTTTTGTGTGGAGCTAATCTCATCTAACATGATAATGTTGTCTCCCAAGTTCCTAAGCAATGTTTCTTCTGGACGTATGCCGTGCATCATGACATTGTGGTGGATCTTGTGTCCTACGATGTTTTGCATTTGTTCTTTTGTTGCTAGATAGAGGATGGCATCTTTTTTGTCTTCTATGAGTGTTTTGTGTGTGTCATAGTACTCTTGTGTGGCTAAGATACTTCGTACTTCTATGTTTTTTTCTAAAAGTAGGTTGACTACTTTGGGGCTGTCTGCCACAAAAGAGCCATCTGCTTTAAAAGCATGTTCGCGAAACTGGTGGTAAATGTGTAATTCTTCTGCATTAATATCAGATATATGTATAAAATTCATGTGGTATTGTAGCCAAATAAGGGTAAAATCTTTAAAAATATTTTGGATACCTATGCAAAAACTCACAACACTTTTAGCACAAAAAACAACACTCAATGAAAATCAAATTAAAAATATACTCATACTTCTTGAAAAGGGAGATACTATTCCGTTTATAGCACGTTACCGAAAAGAGTTGACAGGTGGGGCAGATGACGAACAGTTACGCTTATTTTATGAGGTCTATAAGTCTTCTAAGCGTCTTTTGGAACGTAAAGAAGAGATACTGCATATCTTGAAAGAGCGTGAACAACTGGATTCAAAGCTACAAAATAGTATCGAAAATGCAAGTACTATGACCCAAGTGGAAGATATTTATAGACCTTATAAGGAAAAAAAGAATACAAGAGCTTCCACTGCTATCAAACAAGGGTTAGAGCCTTTAGCCAATACTTTGATCTCTTCAAAACTTTCCAAAGAATCCTTTATGTCTGAAGCCAAACGTTTTGTAAAAGGGGAGGTCAAAGATGTGGCTATGGCAGTACGTGGTGCACAAGATATAGTAGCAGAACGTTATGCTGATATGCCAAAAGAGAGGGAAGTACTTCGAGAGATGATACAAAGACACGGACAGGTAGAAGTGAAAGCAACAAAAAAGTTCCAAGATGAGGGTGCGTATAAGAAGTATAAAAGTCATAGTGAAAAAGTAGCTTACATTCCCTCACATCGTTACCTAGCGATAAAAAGAGGAGAAAAAGAAAAAGAATTGTCTGTGAAACTGCGTATAGATACAGAGCGTTATCTCGATACTCTCAAACGCTATAAACTTAAAGAGTGGATGGGAACAGCCAAAAGTGTACTTTTTGATGCCTATAAAGATGGGTTTAAACGCTTGCTTTTTCCTTCTATAGAACGGGAAGTGTTTGCTTTGCTTAAAGAGCGTGCAGACCGAGCTGCCATAGGGGTATTTGGTAAAAATATGACGCAACTTTTTATGACACCTCCTGTGGTAGGAAAAGTACTTTTGGGTGCAGATCCTGCGTATAGAACGGGATGTAAACTAGCAGTCATAGATGAAAACGGGATGTACTTAGACCATGCAGTCATTTATCCTGTGCCTCCAAGAGATGAATATGAAAAATCACGGGCAGTCGTTGAAAAGTTGGTAAAAAAATACAAGATAGAAGGGGTAGCCATAGGTAACGGAACAGCTTCCAATGAAACACAAGAGTTTTTTGCCAAGCTCAATAAAGATGGATTGGATGTACCTTATACTGTAGTCTCTGAAGCGGGTGCATCGGTGTATTCTGCATCTAGTATAGCGGCTCGTGAGTATCCAAACCTTGATGTGACCATTCGTGGTGCTATCTCTATAGTCCAAAGGGTGCGTGACCCGATGTCGGCACTGGTTAAGATAGACCCAAAATCTTTGGGTATAGGGCAGTATCAGCATGATGTAGATCAGAAACTTTTAGAGCGAAAGTTGTATGAGGGTGTTGAGAGTTTGGTGAATTCTGTTGGGGTTGATGTCAATTCGGCTTCTGCTTCTTTACTTTCTTTTGTGGCAGGTATAGGACCTAAGATTGCAGAAAACATCGTCAACTATAGGGAGAGTCAAGGTGTATTTACTTCTAAAAGTGCTTTGTTGAAAGTCAAAGGTTTAGGCGCTAAAGCTTATGAGCAGGCAGCAGGGTTTTTACGTATAAGAGAAGGCGAAAGTGACTTTGACAATACGGGTATACATCCTGAAAGTTATGACATAGCAAAAAAAATAAAAACCTACAGAGATAAAAGTGATATAGTGATGATGGTAAATGATTTGAAGGTAGGTGAATTGACATTAAGAGACATTATGAAGGAACTTGAAAAGCCAGGGTTTGACCCACGACATGAATTGCCAAGTATCCCTTTTAAAGATACTTTAACAGATATTTCTATGTTAAGAGAAGGGAGTATCGTCTCTGGTGTGGTGCGTAACATTGCTGATTTTGGTGCCTTTGTAGATATAGGACTCAAAAATGACGGCTTGATACATGTTTCTGAAATGAGTGAAAAACGTATTTCACATCCTTTGGAAATGTTGTCTGTTAATCAATATTTACCACGCATAGAAGTTATAGGCTTAGAGTTGGAAAAGAACAAAGTCAGTTTGAGTCTAAAAGCAATCTAAAAATTATATAAATATTAGGTATAATTCTTATTATTATAAGTATTATATAAAAAAGGATAAACATTGAAAAAAATAATATTTGGATTATTGGTTATGATGACAGCTTTGATGGCAGAGCTACAACAGGTATGGGCGACACCAGAATTTGTCCAAAAGAACATAAAAATCATTGATATACGTACCCCTGCTGAATGGAAAGAGACAGGCATAGTTAAGGATTCATATACCATAATGTTTTTTGATGAAGAAGGTAATTTTTTTGTCCCTGACTTTTTGAAAGAACTTGACAAGATAGTGAAAAAAGATGAACCATTCGCACTTATATGTAGAGTCGGAAGCCGTACAGGTATGGTTTCAGAATTTTTATCAAATAAATTAGGCTATAAGGTGATAAACCTCAAAGGCGGAATCTTGAAAATGATACATGAGGGATATAAAACTGTACCGTATAAATAGAAAAACCCTTCAAACTTGATTGACATAGACTAAACTATTCTGATATAATTATATAAATTAAAATCAAATAATTATTTAGGAATAGTGATGGCAAAAAGTTTATATGAAACGCTTGGTGTGAGTGAAAACGCATCGGCAGATGAAATCAAGAAATCTTACAGAAAACTCGCAAGAAAATACCACCCCGATATCAATAAAGATGAGAGTGCCGTAGATAAGTTTAAAGAGATAAACGCTGCGTATGAAGTACTCTCCGATACAGAGAAAAAATCACAATATGATCAATATGGCGATCAAATGTTTGGTGGACAAAACTTCCATGATTTTGCACAAGGACAGGGTGGTGGGGTAGATCTGGATGATATACTCAGACAAATGTTTGGTGGTGGCGGAGGAGGTGGCTTTGGAGGTGGTGGTTTTGGTGGCCCTAATCTCGATACACAAGCACGTATTACTGTACCCTTCTTAGTCTCTATTTTGGGTGGTAAACATAATGTATCTGCCAATGGTCAAAGTTTTGACATCAAAATCCCTGCGGGTATTAAGAGTGCTGAGACCATGCGTGTACGTGGTAAAGGTAAACAGTATCAGGGGCAGGTTGGTGACTTGCTCATACAAGTAGAAGTGGCTGCTTCAGATGAGTATGAAAGAAAAGGTGATAATCTCTATAAAACATTTGATGTGCCTTTGAAAGAAGCACTGTTTGGTGGAAAAATAGCTATAGAAACACCAGAAAAAGAAGTCTCACTGAAAGTACCTCAAAATACTAAAAATGGACAAAAGTTTAGACTCAAAGGAAAGGGAGTTGCTGACAGAAAAACAGCTATGAAAGGTGACTTGTATCTGGTTGCTAATGTGGTTTTACCTAATGTGGATACATTGGATGAGGAACTAAAAACGATGATCCAAGAAACACTTTAAAAACACTCTAAGGAGCCTCCATGCATAGTTATGACGAACCTGTTTATCTTATATCAGTAGTAGCAACGATGTTAGATATACATCCGCAAACGCTCAGACAGTATGAGAGGGAAGGTCTTGTCCAACCTTCACGTACACAGGGTCGTATGCGTCTTTATTCTCAACGGGACATAGAGAGAATGAAGCTCATTTTGCGATTAACCCGTCAAATGGGTGTGAATCTAGCAGGCGTAGATATAGTATTGAAACTAAAACTTCAGATAGATGATATGCAAACAGAGATAGATCAGTTGAGAGAATCACTGTCTAAAGTAAATCGTAACGGATCCGTGCATTCAAGTAAAGCTTTGGTGACCAAAAGTTCTTATGATATTATCATTTTTGAAGATTAAGGTATGAAACAGCAAAAACATTATATTTTTCTTCAAAAACAAATACTCCTTATGATGGGACTCTCTTTGATTCCTGGACTTGTATATGTTGTTTTCGGATGGATTTTTAATGTAATATTTCCTGCGTTGATATGGTATGGGATATTGATTGTTATTTCTTGGTATGGATGGAAGTTGTATCAAGAATTTGCTAGCAATAAAATGGACGAAGTACATTTGGCACGTTGGTATAAAAAACTTACATGGTTTATGTATGTCATTTTTTCTTCTTGGACCGTGATATTTATACTATATGTGGGATATGATGAAGATCATTTACATTATATAGCTATTTTTACGCAGTTAGGTGCGTCTGTTGTAGCATCGGCATTACTGATTTCAGATAGAAAATTATTTGTGCCTATTTTATTTTTACTAATGTTACCCTTGACACTTTATTTTACGCTTATTGGTCTATGGTATGGCTATGTGCTTGCTCTTTTCTCTATGGTCTTTTTAGCTATATTGCTTTATGCCTCATCCAATACCAACAAGTTGCTTGAGGATAATTATTTTCAAGCCCAACATGATGCATTGACGGGACTTTTTAATCGTAGGTATTTTACAGAGTATATGGAGTCTTTAAATGAAAGGCTATTGGAAAACGATAAAACAGCCTCTATCTGTCTCATTGACCTAGACCATTTCAAAATGATTAATGACTCTTTGGGGCATGATATCGGCGATAAGTTATTGATAGACGTTTCTAAACGTATAGAACTTTATGTAAAAAATACACATGTGTTGGCACGTTTAGGTGGGGATGAATTTATACTTGTGAGTAAAAGGTTGAGTAATAAAGAGGCAGATGTTTACGAAGGATATGCTTTTGCCGAAACTTTACTCAATGTGATGCGAGAGCCGTATGTGATAGAAGGACATACGCTGCATATAACTGTAAGTATTGGGGTTTATCAACTTGATCCTCGGTCTTTGTTTGCTACAAACTTTATAAAAGAAGTAGATATAGCCATGTATGAAGCAAAGTCTCAAGGACGAGATGGGGTAGTGGTATTTAATAAAGATATTGAAGAAAAAGTGGAACGACATTTAGATATAGAGCAAAAACTTCATATAGCACTCAAGGAGCATAAACTCAAAGTATATTATCAGCCACAGTTTGATTTAGATGAAATATTAGTCGGATGTGAATCTCTCCTTAGATGGCATGATGATGATTTAGGAGTAGTGAATCCTAATGAGTTTATAGTGATAGCAGAAAAAACGGGTCTTATCTTAGATATTGGTAATTATGTACTAAAAGAGACATTTAAAACTATAAATAGTTGGAATAAAAAAGGAAAAATCTTAAAATCTTTTTCGATTAATGTGAGTATCCGACAACTTTTACATGAACCTTTTGTTGAAAAGGTAGCGTATTTACTCATGACATATCTTCCCAATAAAGAGCCTAAACAAAAAATTTATTTTGAGATAACCGAACATGTTTTTGCCGAAGATATAAACAAAGTAGTTGCTATCATGAACAGGCTAAAAGAAATGGGTATTTCATTTTCTATTGATGATTTTGGTACAGGGTATTCTTCGCTAAGTTATTTGAAAATATTGCCTATAGACGAAGTGAAAATAGATAAATCATTCATCGGTGATTTGTCTGAGAGCAGAAACAATCAGAAAATGATTAGAGCGATTATAGGCATTGCAAAGAATTTTGATTTAACTATTGTAGCTGAAGGTGTCGAAACCTTTGAACAGATCACTTTTCTTAATATGATAGATTGTGATGTCTATCAAGGGTTTTATTTTGACAAGGCATTGTCAAAAGATATATTTGAAAAGAAATATATCCTCTAAGGGCAACACCTTAGCCAAAAATAAAAACAAAATATAAGCCAAAGCCATGAGACAACTACTATAATTTTAAACCAAAAAAACATAAAGTTATCCCATGACAGAAATTATAACACTCTTAAGATGTATCGCACCTATAATTGTAAAAAACAAGCATAAACAACTACAAATCATCATCCAAGCCTTGCTCTCAATGCGAGGACGGATTACTATGTTAGGATTAAGTAGATGGAGTGAAAAAGGAGGGAGTTATCGAACTATCACACGCTTCTTTCATTCAAAGATAAATTGGGAAGAAATCAATTGGATGTTTATCAAAACGCATTTAACAAAAAAGGGTTCAGTCTATCTTTTGGGTGGAGATGAAGTAGTAGTAAGCAAAAGTGGGAAGCATACTTATGGGATAGATATGGGATAGATAGGTTTTATTCTTCTATCCAAAACCAAGTGATACAAAGTTTGGCATTTCTCAATCTTTCCTTGATAAGTGTAGAAACAAGAAAAGCTTATCCACTAAGTACACAACAAATAGTTCGAGAGAAAAAAAGAAGGTTGTATCAAAGACAAAAGTGTAAAGAAGAGTAAGAAAAAGAAGCATGGTAAAGTTGGAAGACCTGTAGGCAGTGGGAATCAAGATAAAAAGATATTGAACTTTCTCCCTATCTTAAATTTGTCCAGGAGTCCGTAAATAAGGCACTTAAACGGATTGACAAGCATATTGATATTGTTTATTTTGTCTTTGATGGAGCATTTGGAAATAATCCTGCTGTACAAATGGTGAGGCAATGTGGATTACATATCATTTCTAAACTTCAAAAAACTCTGCACTGCTATTTCCTTATAGTGGAGAGTATGCAGGAAGAGGATCTCCTAGGAAATATGGAGATGCTATTGACTATGATAATCTTCCAGAACCCTATCTAAAATCAGATACCATAGACGAAGATAAGAATATCCAAACAAGAATTTATCAAATGGAAATGCTACATCGTAAGTTTGCAGATAGGCTTAATATTGTGATTATAGAAAAGATAAATCTAAGCACAGGAAAAATTGCTCATGTAAATCTCTTCTCTACAGATTTGACATTAGACTATGAAAAGATTATTGATTACTATTCACTTCGTTTTCAGATTGAATTTGTCTTCCGAGATGCCAAACAATATTGGGGAATGGAGGATTTTATGAATATTAAAAAAAACACCTATCCATAATTGGGCAAATCTCTCTACTTTTATGGTCAATTTCTCTCATGGATTACGCCAAAATTCTGATATGAAAGAGATGAGTATTCTTGACCTAAAAGCCCACTACCATGGGCTTAAATACGTCAAAGAGGTATTTAAATTACTTCCGAATTTAGCTAACGAGTATTTAATTCAGAAGGTATCCATTAAGATTGCGAATTTAGGGGCTATTCACCCCCATGAGAGGGTGGGTTAGAGGGGTTTTTTGGCTAAGGTGTTGTAAGGGAACACCCCTTATTTAGCAGATCATTTAACATGTTCGGCTATGAGATGTATGGCCATGCCATAAGACGTTGAATTGTTGTAGCGTGTGAGTACTCTAAAGTTTTTTGCACCTAACCATATATCATCATGGGTTATATTCCGATTTTTTAAGAGGTATGCTTTAGACTCATTAAATTTCTTTAAAGGTTTGATACCATGTTTTAAGATAGTACTCATAGGAAGTGTTCGTCTATGCGTTGTTTTTAGTCTTTTATAGCGTTTACCTTTAAATGTTGTAGGTACAGCTACTAACGCACCTTTTCTCCATCCATTTTTATGCATAAACTTTGCAACAGAACCAATGCAATCTTCTAAGTCCCAAGGGTCGGTCTTCCCATCATGGTTAAAATCTGACTTATGTTTACGTGCCATAGACGGCACTTGTTGTACACAGCCTATGGCACCAGCGAAAGATCCTTCTAGTTTAGTGATCTTATATCCTTTTTCACGTGTAAGTAAAAAGAGATGTTTGAATTCAGCTTTAAAAAACTTTTTCATTCGGTTGGGATGAAATGCAAGTGTTGCTAAGGCATCAAGTACGCTATAGTCACCCATATATTCTCCAAATTTACTCTCCACACCCATAAAACCAACGATATAATCAGGATCAACACGGTATTGTCTCGCTGCTCTTTGGAGTGTTTTTCTGTATTGTCTCTTAAACTTTTTTGCTTTTTTTAAACTTTCTTTATCAAGAACATGTGCTTTGTATCGCTCCCAAGTTCCATTGGTTGTTCCTGATTTATATTTTCCTGTATAGCGTGCAAGTGTATCTCTGTCTAGTTTGGCTTTTTTCATCACCGAAACGATATAGGAGCGTTTGAAATGGTATTTTTTGACCATCATAGTGACAAATCTTTGTACCTCTTTTTTTGCCATATAGTTGTACTTTATAGGAGGTCTGTCATCGTTTGCCAATAGTATAAAGGGTATAAGTAGTATAAGTAGTAGTTTTTTCATAGTTCTCTCTTTCTTCATTTGGTATTTAATATCAGTAAAGCATCTTTATAAATAGGTTCATCTATAAATCCATAGGTATCGTCCATAAATCCATTCAAACCTTGTGCCGCATGGGTTTCAAAAGATTTTTTTATATGATTGGCTCTTGTGATTTCATAGGGAGAAATAGCAAAAACTTCATTGGCGATTTGCACCTGTTTGGGACCCATACATGCTTTGCTTTCAAAGCCCATGAGCTTTTCTCGTTGACACCAAGCTTTAAATGTTTTGCTGTCATGATACTCTTGAAACATAAAAGAGATGGGATGTATACCAGCTGTTTTGGCATCAATTAGGAACTTGGAGAGGATGTAGTCTATGGTGGGGTTGTTAAGGCTTATGAGTGATTGAGGTAAGCCAAGAGAATGTAGCAGGTCAAGTATACCTAAATTCGCTGTGCTTAAGCGTTCGTCTATACCTAGAGTACTTAGATTTTCAAAGGCTTCTTTGGTTTCAAGTGAGATATGCAGTTCTTTATCTAAAGACAGTAAGGTTAGGGCTTGTGCTATCTCTGTTTGTGTTTTTACCTTGGCTATACGTATAGCATCAAAAGAAAAGTCATTTAAAAAAGCAATCTCTTCTGCACCACCTTCATTGAGAGGATTTGTACGCACGATGATAAAGCTAGAGGAGTGCTGCATATGTGAAAGAAAAAGTGCTATGTTATGTAGTGCTTCCTTTTTACGGCTTGGTGCAATGGCATCTTCAAGGTTTAGTGTAATCATATCTGCTTGACTCTCATCCATAGAGTTAAGATGTTTGAGATTGAGAGGATTGAGCATCATATTACTACGTTTACGTGTGTGATGACAAGGTTGTTTCTTTTGTGTTCCATATATTGTTGTTGGGTTGTTTAGGTTTTGAAATATCATATAAAAGCATATCGTAATCATTTATAAACTAAGGGTATAATAGACATCTTACAAAACTAAAAAAAGATAAATATATTTAGAGGACAATACTTTTGCTAGATAAAATAGATATTTTAGAAGCGCTCAATCATTCCAATGTTTTTTTAACAGGTGGTGCAGGTGTAGGCAAGAGTTATATCACCAATGAAATCATAAAAGACTACCGTAACTCTGCGAAGCAAGTGGTATCTTTGGGTTCTACGGGAGTATCTGCTGTGAACATAGGTGGATTTACTGTGCATAGTTTTTTTGTCTTTGGTATCTCCTCTAACTTTGATGAACTCAATCAAAGTGATAAACGATCCAAAAAACGTTTAATGGATTTAAAAAAAATCCTTAAAGCCACAAATCTTATCATCATAGATGAGATAAGCATGGTAAGTACCGATTTACTCGACATGATAGCCTATAGACTGAACAACTACGGATACATGGGGAAAGTCCTTTTTGTGGGAGACTTTTTTCAGCTCCCTCCTGTGGTTAAACATAGCAATAGAAATGATGTTTTTGGCACTAAACTCTATGCTTTTGAGTCTATGGCTTGGGAGAGATTTGATCTTATGGTCATAGAACTTAGGCATATGAAACGTACTACGGATGCAGAGTTTACGCATATACTTTCAAAAGTTCGTAAAGGTATTTGTGATGATGAGGTCATAGCTTACATGACAAAGCTGTGGAACAATGAAAGCATGGAACAAGACCCCACATACCTCTATGGACGAAACCTAGAAGTCGAACAAACCAACCGTGCCAAAATCAACGAACTTGAAACAGAAGAAACGATACTCTTTGCAAATGTAGAGATGTTTGGGAATGTACACGAAAAGAAGCTACTGGGCTGGAAAAATATGCTTCCTATTACCGAACACCTCACACTAAAGGTTGGCGTTCCTATACTTTTTACAGTCAATAAATGGGGTAAATTTGTCAATGGTGAAAGAGGCATACTCAAAAAAATAGAAGAAGACCATCTGATAGTAGAAAAAGAAGCAGAGTATGTACGTGTAGAACGCCATGAATTTGACCTTGTAGATATGCTAGTAAAAGAAGACGGTACTATAGAGACTATATCTCTAGCTACGCTTTCCCAATTCCCTTTGAAATTAGCTTATGCAGTGACTATACATAAGAGTCAAGGCATGAGCATAAATAATCTTGTATGCAATGTAGACAACATCTTTGCTCCTAGTCAATTTTATGTAGCTATATCTCGTGCAGTAAACCCCAAAAACTTGAAGTTAGATTTTAATAAGGGTGACTTGATGCAGTATTTGCAGTAGAGTGGTGCAATGTAGATAGCAGGGTGGTGGAGTATTATAAGGGGATAGAGTGAGTGTATAATATTGCATTTAACCCAAACAAGATATAATCTTCTTGTACCCTTTTTGGTAAACAGGGGGTAGTGTTTTTCTTTTCATTGAGTGGGTGGGCTTGTAGATTTTTATGCTTCAAGCATAGGCAGGGTTATCTCAGTTGAAAGGGTAGGTCATTTTCATACAATATAAACCCAACTATGTAACTAATCTACCCAGAAAGTGAGGGTTATTCCCACAACTTTTAAAAATACCCGACATATTGAGGCTTTTATTGTCAGGTTTATGCTTGTTTAGGTGAAGTTGTATGCAATTAATGACAAAACTCCTAAGAATAGCTAATCCAAAAGGATTGACTGATATTTTACAATCGTCCTCTTTGGTTAATCTGTCTTTATAATAATGGTAAGTTTCACAACGCCAATGGTCTTTGATACCTTCTTTAAAGTAGGTAGCACTTTCTAAAAAATTTGCAATTAAATATTGCTCTTTTACTTTTATTTTACCCTCATTGTCACTTATATATTTTACCTGCTTAATGATTGATTTTATATGACTAAAAGAGCTATTATCAATGAGTGATTCATCATTTTTGAACTCAAAACGAAAGTCTCTCTTTTTACCCATTTATTCCCTTCAATAGACTCTCTTTTATCTTTCTCTTCTAAGATAGTATTATTCTCTTTTGCAGATTCCTCTTCAAAGGCTTGATGCACCTGTTTAAGTAATGTTTTTTGGTTACCTTTGACTTTGGCTAAATACCTTTTTCCTTTAGCCTCAATCCCATTTAGGCTCTCTACTTGGGTATTTAGTGCATCAAAGGTATATAGAAATGGTTTATCTGAAAACTCCATCTCTAATACCTTTTGAAACTCGGGTATCTCGGACTTCTTAGCTCCTAACTCTCTATGGGCAATCACAATTTTAGATGCTGTTTCCACTACATTTAGCATACCTACATTCCGTTTAACAGTATATTTCCCCTTGTGTCCACTTCCATTCATTGTCTTTCCATCTACGGCTAATTGTGTCTTCTCATTGAACTCAACTTTAGGTATAAAATACTCTCTAAACATCTCTTCTAAGATAGTAGAATCTATGTTTATTATCATTCTTCTTATTGTTGAATATGAAGGTATGTTAAGCTCTTCATTTTCTTTCCCTATCAGCCTTTTAAAGTACTTCTCATTGAAGTTTATCTTTAGCCAATTATGTTTATCTTTTATTTCTATATTTCCTACAAACATACTACATAAAACACCAAATAATACATCTCTTTGGTTATGTTCTATTTTCTCTTTTGTTACTCTATAATCTGGCAATCTTTCTAATATCTCTAGGGTCATTTCTATATTTATTAATTCTTTAATTTCTATTTTCATAGATTATTTTAAACATTTATTCGCTTTGTTCTTGCTTGGAATTGTATGAAAATGACCTAGTTGAAAGGGTACGGTGGCTAGGATTGTGTTAGGACTTTAATTCTTACAGAATATGTTAAATCTTTTGAATTATTCCCAAGATTTAAAAAACCACTACTTAAAACAATTTCTAAATCCTCAGCAATGATATATCTATCGTGTAAGTTATTTGGATAGGCTTTTATATCAATATTCATTGATTTTCTCATTTTTTTTAGTTCTGATTGTGCTAATTTTAATTCTAAATCATTTGTTTCACTAAAATCTACAAAAACTTCTAAACTTCCATTTTGAGGTAAAATATCGTCTAAAATCTTACTATTTTTCTTCCATTCTTTTAAAAAGTATTTATCTTTAATTTTTATCTCTTTCTTGTCTGCTAATAAATCTTTGATATACAACCTAATATCTTCTCTCTTTTTATCTTTTTTGCTGTAAGTTTGAGAAAAAACTACTTCAAGACCATCTTCTGTAATATCTATTTGTTTGATTTTTTTTGTTTTATCTATTGAAGTGACTAGCATTAGTTTTAAATGACTCTCTTTTACCAATGCTTCAAAGCTATTTAAATCTTCTTCTATTCTATTTATCAAAGGTGTGTTTACTAATTTTCTCAAAATTTCATCATCTAAATAATCTAAGTTTCCAAGTTGCCATTCAGAAGTAATACAAGGCTTAAAATGGTTCAATATTTTAGACACTAAAACTTCATCATAATTAGATTTTAAATCATAGGCGATTATCTCATCTAATAAATTATCTTCAAGAACTAGCATTTTTTCTCTTTGCTCTTTTCATCTCCAAGAGTTCACTAAGCGTCACATCAAAAAAGTTCTTTGGAAAATCTCTATCAAATTGACCAAATTCATCAATATTTATCTGTATAAACTCATCACTGCTTTGTTCTTTATAATAAATAACCACTTCTTCGGGTTCTATTTTGCCTTCATATACTAAGTATCGCAGTTTATTTACAATATATTCACTATGCGTTTCCAAAATTGTGGTTTGAGTTTTATAATAATCATCTTCACCAAAAAGCGTTTCAACAAGTTTGGCTTGTGCTTGTGGATGCAATCCAATTTCAGGTTCTTCTATAATAGTTAGATTATATTTTTCAGGAGTTTCTCTATTTTTAGCAAACTGAGTAAGAGCAGGAATAATATTACTCACAGAACTACCAAACATATCAAGTCCTAGAGATGTATTTTCATAGTATTTATAGAAGACAAAATTACTCTCTTCCGTAACTTTTAATAATTCTATCTCCTGATCTTTTTTAATTAAAAATATTTTATTATCAATCTCTTTAATTTTTAAAGGGTTTTTTTGAAGTCCTAGGTCTTGGAAATAATAATATTTATTATCTCGTTTATTTTTAAATAGTTGTACTTGCATTTCTTGATTTATATAGCAGTTACCCAATTCATCTATTTTATCAAGATTATAATTAAAAATATTTTTTATAGCTTTTTCTAAAAAGGTTATATTTTTTAAATCTTTTGCAATATCTTTGTATTTTTCTCCATTATATCCGATATAGTCACTACTATAATTGTAATGAGTCATAATTTCTTTTACCTTGCTAATATGTTTGATAGCTGATATATTGTCTTCTAATATTTGAAATATATCTTTTAACGGTTCTTCAAACTTATTAAATACTTCAAGATGTTTAATAACTTCATTTTCTATATTCTTGGGATAACTATATAATTGTAGAGATTTAAAATCAGTTTTAAAGGAAATTTCCTTACTGTTATCTAATATACTTTTAGTGAACTGATCTTTATCATACTCTGTAATTAACTGATTTAAAGTTATAAGGGACTCATTATCTTTATATGAAAAACTAATCTTTCTTTTTTTTATCTCTATTACTATATGATTTAAGTAACCATACTCACTTGATTTTATATCATTATTATACAAAAAAGATATATTATATATATTCTCTTTTTATCTTTAAATTTAAAGTGTAAATACACATGATTATCTCTACTTTTAAATTCATCTACTTTTCCAAGCTGATGAAAAGGGTTATCATATTTAACCCGTTTTATATCATTACCTAAAATTTTATTCATACTCAAAAGTGACATAGCTTGTAAAAATGAGCTTTTACCTGATGAATTTTCTCCCATAAAAATAGTAATTGGTTTTATATCAAGGGGCTTCTCTACGTTACAGGCTTTTATATTCTTTGCTCCAAATCCGATTATCATTTTTAGTCCTTAATAGTGTATATAAACAATACCTTAGCCAAAAACCCCACTAACCCACCCTCTCAGTAGAGTGAATAGCCCCTAAATTTGCAATCTTAAGCGATACCGTCTGAATTAAATACGCGTTAGCTAAATGCGGAAGTAATTTAAATACTTCTTTGACGTATTTAATCCCGTGATAGTGGGCTTTTAGGTCAAGAATACTCATCTCTTTCATAGTAGAGTTTTGACGTAATCCATGAGAAAAGTTGACCATAAAAGTAGAGAGATTTGCCCAATTATGGATAGGTGTTTTTTAATATTCATAAAATCCTCCATTCCCCAATATTGTTTGGCATCTCGGAAGACAAATTCAATCTGAAAACGAAGTGAATAGTAATCAATAATCTTTTCATAGTTCAATGTCAAATCTGTAGAGAAGAGATTTACATGAGCAATTTTACCTGTGCTTAGATTTTTCTTTTGAATAATCACAACATTGAGCCTATCTGCAAACTTACGATGTAGCATTTCCATTTGATAAATTCTTGTTTGGATATTCTTATCTTCGTCTATGGTATCTGATTTTAGATAGGGTTCTGGAAGATTATCATAGTCAATAGCATCTCCATATTTCCTAGGAGATCCTCTTCCTGCATACTCTCCACTATAAGGAAATAGCAGTGCAGAGTTTTTTGAAGTTTAGAAATGATATGTAATCCACATTGCCTCACCATTTGTACAGCAGGATTATTTCCAAATGCTCCATCAAAGACAAAATAAACAATATCAATATGCTTGTCAATCCGTTTAAGTGCCTTATTTACGGACTCTTGGACAAATTTAAGATAGGGAGAGAGTTCAATATCTTTTTTATCTTGATTCCCACTTCCTTTAGGTCTTCCAACTTTACCATGCTTCTTTTTCTTACTCTTCTTTACACTTTTGTCTTTGATACAACCTTCTTTTTCTCTCGAACTATTTGTTGTGTACTTAGTGGATAAGCTTTTCTTGTTTCTACACTTATCAAGGAAAGATTGAGAAATGCCAAACTTTGTATCACTTGGTTTTGGATAGAAGAATAAAACCTATCTATCCCATAAGTATGCTTCCCACTTTTGCTTACTACTACTTCATCTCCACCCAAAAGATAGACTGAACCCTTTTTTGTTAAATGCGTTTTGATAAACATCCAATTGATTTCTTCCCAATTTATCTTTGAATGAAAGAAGCGTGTGATAGTTCGATAACTCCCTCCTTTTTCACTCCATCTACTTAATCCTAACATAGTAATCCGTCCTCGCATTGAGAGCAAGGCTTGGATGATGATTTGTAGTTGTTTATGCGTTTTTCTTGCAAGAATAGGTGAGATACAGTTTAGAAGTGTTATAATTTCTGTCATGGGATAACTTTATGTTTTTTTGGTTTAAAATTATAGTAGTTGTCTCATGGCTTTGGCTTATATTTTGTTTTTATTTTTGGCTAAGGTGTTGTATAAAGAGAGATATTAACAAAAAACCCCTTTGGTTTACAATAGTAAATCAAGATTAAAATTATTCCTAGCCCTTTAAAAAATTTAGGATCAAAACACAAAACACAAACAAATCTAAAAATACTGCACGTAAGAAAAAAAAAGAAGCGATAAGAATCACATTTTTACACCGAACCTCAAAAACTTGAAGTTGGACTTTAACAAGGGTGATAGAGTAAAAATTATAATATAATGATTTTATGAAGATAAAGTAGGATATGAATCAAATATTGGGAATAATGAATGAATAATTTTATAACGACTGCTTCTGGACGCATAGACAAAATCCTTGCTACAGAACTTGACGTGAGCCGTAATCAGGTTGAAAAACTTATTAAAGATGGATTGGTATTGTGTCAATACTAAGACTATCACGAAGACCAGTTTTAAAGTTGTGATAGATGATGAGATTGGCTATATCATTAAAGAGGCAGAAAAACGTGTAGCTCCTCCTATAGATTTTGATATAGAGATACTGTATGAAGATGAATATCTTTTGGTAGTCAATAAGCCTTCTGGGCTTGTTGTGCATCCTGCACCTTCTGTAAAAGAGGCAACTTTGGTGGATTGGCTGATACATAAGGGGATTTCTTTGTCTACGATAAGTGGAGAAGAACGGCATGGTATCGTGCATCGTATAGACAAGGAGACAACAGGTGCATTGGTGGTAGCAAAAGACAATAAAACACATGAAGCGTTAAGTAAACAACTGCAAGACAAGAGCATGGGGCGGTATTATCTTGCGTTGATTGATTGTCCTTTGAAAGATGATATTATTGTCGATAAACCCATAGCGAGAAACCCTAAAAATAGACTGATGATGTCTGTAGTCCATGAAGGAAGAACAGCCAAAACAGCTTTTGTAAAACTATTAACTAGCCGTTACAACATAGAGTTGATTGCGGCTAAACTTTTTACAGGCAGAACACATCAAATACGTGTGCATTTGAATACATTGGGACGGCATATACTTGGGGATAATTTATATGGCTTTAAGACCAAAAGAGATAAAATAGCACGGGTTAATCTACATGCATATTTATTGTATCTGGTTCATCCTGAAAGTGGCGAAAGAATGGAGTTTATGGCTCCTCTTTTTCCTGACATGAAATTGTATATATCTAAAAATTTTGATCAAAGTGATGTAGATGAAAAAATCGATCCTCTTATACTTGGTACTCGCTTCACTCATAGTTAGTGGTTGTGGTGGTATTAAAGGTTTTATGACTTACCGTACGGACGCTTCTTTACAAGGGATCGGTTCAGTGCATGCCTTAGTAACTATGAATTCTGTTGGATTTGAATGGACAAAGATAGAAAACAAAAATGTACATGGTATCAATATATATAGAAGCAATGGAGTAGAAAATACACAAAATTTTAAACGTATCGGTACAATAGGTAATCGCTATGCTACGCATTTTGTAGATACACACGTTAAAGAAAATACAGAGTATAGCTATACTTTTACTACTTTTTCTTCAGGTAAAGAATCTAGCCTAAGTGAAACATTGTATGTGAAGACAGAGCCTGCATTTTTTGCTGTCTCATTTGTACAAGCCTATGCAGTAGCACCAACTGTGATCAAACTCTTATGGAAACCACACAGTAATCTAAGTGTCAATGCATATATTGTGCAGCGTTCTGTAGATGGAGCCCAATGGAAGTTTATCTCACATGTTGAAGGAAGACTAATGGCTGAATACATTGATACCTTTGTCCGAAGAGGTAAAAGTTACTCTTATCGGATTATCGCACAAAGTTATGACAAGATACGGGCCAAGCCTAGTCAAGCTACTAAACTCACATTATAAGCAGGAAATATGCCACATTTAAAAGTTAAACCCTTTGATACTTCTATCATAGAATCTCAGATAGCCAAAAGTACTGTGATGACATGTTGCGGTAAAGCACTTACTAGAGATGATCTTCTCATTGGTGTGGAACATGCTGGAGAAGAGTTTTTGCTACAACTCAAACCAGATGAAAAGGCTTATCTTTTAAAGTATGACAAGGTCACAAGACCACTTAAGGTAAATATACTTAAAGAAGCACTAGATAAAGTAGCCAAAGAGTTAAACCTTGAGGTACTCTCTTCAAACATTGCTGTGTCCAACACCAAAGCAGTACTTTCTTCCCAGTATTTCAAAAAGATAGAAGATTTTGAAACGATTACTTATACCAAAGAGAAGGTCTGCGTGGAAGTTGGATTTGGATCGGGACGACATTTGCTTTATCAGGCAAATAAGTATCCTGACACACTTTTTATAGGGATAGAGATACATACACCCTCTGCACAGCAGGTACTCAAACAAATAGAACTTCAAAACTTGGATAATATTTGGGTGGTCAATTATGATGCAAGGCTTTTTCTTGAAATGTTACCTTCAAATGTTTGTGAACAGATTTTTGTACATTTTCCTGTACCTTGGGATAAAAAACCACAAAGAAGAGTGATAAGTCCCAGTTTTTTAGAGGAGTCTATGAGGGTTTTGAGAAAAGGTGGAAGACTAGAGTTACGTACTGACAGTGACAATTATTTTTGGTATGCTCTAAAAACATTTTTTGCTATATCGAAAGTTGAAGTTGAAGTACGTAAGAATGAAACATTGGAAGTGACTAGTAAATATGAAGCAAGATGGTTAAAACAAGACAAAGACATCTATGATGTGTATGTAAAATGTACACAAATATCTGAACTTAAAACAGAGAAAATAGATTTTAATTTTAATGATGTAAAATATACTTTTGGAATAGAAGATCGACTGCCTAAGAAAGCATTGGTTTTTGAAGGATATTTTATACATTTTGAACGCGTGTATAAACTCTCTGAACAGTGTATTTTAATTAAATGTGCTTTTGGGAGTTTCGATAGACCAGAGCATAAATATATACTCTTAGAAGAAGAATATTGTAGATATTTTGTCTCACCTCCAGTGAAGACAACAGTTAATTTTAAAGCACATGAACAACTAGCAATGCAGATTATGCATGCAAAAGGAGAATAGTCTATGTCTAATGTAATACATGCCTCCCACCTTACCCTGGCATATGGAAAAGGCGAGAAAGCGGTCATTAAAGATGCCAATTTTAAAATTGAGAAAGGTGAGTTTGTTTTTATCACAGGTCCTAGTGGTTCTGGTAAATCTACACTGCTTAAATCACTTTACGGGCAGTTAAAACCAAGCGAGGGTAGCCTCGTTGTAGGTGGACTAAATTTGGGAAAGATAGGTCATAAAAAGCTTCAAGAACTACGTACACACATGGGTATCATATTTCAAGACTATAAACTTGTGAATGAATGGACAGTGTCTAAAAATGTTGTTTTACCTTTGATGATAGCAGGATATTCGACAGAGGTACAGGAGACTCAAGCAAGAAGACTGCTTAAGCATGTAAAGCTTTCAGAACATGCAAATAAGTATCCATTGGAACTTAGTGGTGGAGAACAGCAACGATTGGGTGTGGCAAGAGCATTGGCAAAAAATCCTGTTATCATTTTGGCGGATGAACCTACAGGGAACTTGGATGACTACTCTTCTAATGTAATTTGGGATTTGATGGAGAATGCATGTCAACAATTGGACACAACAGTTTTGGTTGTGACACATAAGATACCAGCAATATTTTCACTGCCGTATAGACATTTTATTATAGAGAGTAAGGGTGTCTATGAAGTTCATTAAAAATCATTTGATGTTTATTTTGCCACTTATGGCAATTTTACTGGGGATTGAATTTTATCTCGTATTTGAACGTAGCACCAATACTTATGAAAAAGGATTGACCAAAGGTTATTCTATGCTTGTAGTGACAAAAGATCCTATTGATCTTTCGACCCTTCAAGCATTAAATTCACATATAATGTATTCTGAAAAACTTAAACGTGATGCCATTGTTTCTGAAGTGGCAAAGGGTGTAAATGAGAATACAAGAGAAGCGATACTCGATGCTTTACCTTATTTTTATAATGTTGGACTTGATGCCTATCTTCATACTTCTGGACTCGAAGAGATTAAAGAAGATCTTGAATCGCACCTCAATATTAAAAAAGTTGAAACCTTTGGAGGGTCTTATAATTCAAGCTATAAACTCTTCTCTTTTATTAAGTTTACTCTGGAAATATTTATTGTTTTTATGACGATAGTCAGTCTGTTTTTAATTATTAAGCAAATGGAAATATGGAAATATGCACATAAAGAACGTATGCAGGTCATGGAAATATTTGGTGCGCCTATGATGCTTAGATCGGGGGTACTTTTTAAAGTTGCCTTGATTGATGCATTTTTTTCAACACTTTTGGTCTCTGGAATATTTTTCTACCTTAAGTATTATTGGGCAGGGAAAAGTGGCATAGATATTATGATGGAAAATCAGGAAGCACTTTTCAAGATAAGCGATATAGGTATTTTATTTTTCTCTTCACTTTTTATTGTAATTATTGCGGTGTATTCGGTAGTATTTAGTAGTAAGGGAGTACAGGAGTGAAATCCCTTATTCTGATCTGTTTTGTAACTATGGGGTTACTTTACGGTGCTTCAACCAATACAAAGATTAAAGATTCTAAAAAAAATCTTTCTGCTACATCTTCTCAAAAAAAGAAAGCAAGTAGACGTTTAAGTCAAATTGCAAGAGATATTAAGTCTGCAGCTAAGGACATTGTATATTTAGAAAAAAAGATGAATACACTTGAGGTTGAGCAAGAAAATTCAGAAAATATATTGAATACTTTAAAAGAAGATTTTTTTACATCTGAAAATGATTTTAAACAAACATCTCAAAACCTAGATCAAAAACAAAAAATATTTATAAAGTTATTATCTGAACAATTTTCTATCGTATTTGCTATGAATCAAGCACATGAACCTACACGAAAATCTATACTTGCAATGGAAGTCTACAAGGCGTATAAAAAACATAATGCTAGTATATTATCTAGTATAAAGACAGAGATAATTTCACTTAAAAAACGTAAAAATAATCAACAGGAATTACGTGATAAAACAGAAAAAAAAATCAAGGCAATTATCAAAAAAAGAAAAATTTACACCAAGAAAAAATTAGCAAAAGAAAAATTGCGTAAAAAATTGGAAAAGAATGAAGAAAGATACGCTTCCAGATTGAGCAAAATAGAAGACAAACAAAATGCTCTTCGAACGACATTGGCAAAACTTAATATTTTGCAAAAAAAAGAAGTTGATATTGCACGTAAAGCAGCTGCGGAGAGAAAAAAAGCTATGCATCTTGCTAAGGAAAGAGAAAGACGTATCAGAAAAGAAAAAGCACAAGCAGGCAAGAATATACTTAGGGCAAAAGAAGCACTACGTATTGCTAAAACAAAAGCAGAAAGAGAGAAGTCCCGATTAGCTTCAATAAAAGCAGAAAAAGCAAAGACAAAAGTATATAAAAAGAGTGCTAAAGTAAAACAAGTTAACTCTTCTTACTCTAAGTCAAAGACCTATGCCTATAAAGGTAAAAAGACTATTTCTCCTTTGCCAGGATCAAAACTTATTAAAAAATATGGTACCTATATAGATCCCATCTATAAGATTAAAATCTTTAATGAATCTGTGACACTTAAAGCATCTTCATCCAATGCAAAGGTACATAATATCCTTAATGGTAAAGTTGTTTTTGCAGGTAAGAGTAGCATGTTAGGAAAAGTTGTGGTCGTTGCACATAGTGGAAAAATGCACACTGTGTATGCTGGATTGTCTAAAATTGCACCTACTATACATGTGGGTTCTAAGATAAAAAAAGGCTATGTAGTGGGTAAAGTAGCAAGTAAATTGATGTTCCAAGCTACAAAGAACTCTAAACATATCAACCCGCTAAAGTTGATTAGGATATAGGGGTATTTCAACCCCTCCTAAAGCACATTTGGCTATAATCGCAAAATTATACAAAGGTGTTTTTGTGATTAAAAGAGTATTGGTTAAATTTTCTGGTGAAGCGTTGGCTGGTGAAGAGGGGTATGGTATTGATACCCAAATTCTTAATTTTATTGCAGGTGAGATTAAGGAACTTGTAGATGCAGGTATTGAAGTAGGTATTGTTGTAGGTGGTGGTAATATTATTCGTGGTGTAACTGCTGCTGCTGATGGTATTATCAAAAGAACATCGGGTGATTATATGGGTATGCTTGCCACTGTGATTAATGGTGTGGCTATTCAAGAAGCGTTAGAGCATGCAGGACTTGATGCGAGACTTCAGTCTGCTATAGATATGCAAGAGATAGGTGAATCGTTTATCGTACGTCGTGCAAGAAGACATTTGGAAAAAGGACGTGTGGTTGTGTTTGCTGGAGGTACGGGTAACCCTTACTTTACTACAGATACAGCAGCTACACTTAGGGCTTCAGAGATAGAAGCAGAGCTTCTCATTAAGGCAACCAAAGTAGATGGTGTGTATGATAAAGACCCAAACAAGTTTGATGATGCAATAAAGCTTGCTACACTTACTTATGATCAGGCATTGAGCGAACATATTAAAGTGATGGATGATACTTCTATTGCTTTGGCTAAAGAGAATAAACTACCTATTGCTGTATGTAATATGTTTGAAAAAGGTAATCTGCTTGCTATTATTCAAGGTGATATGAGCCTTTGTTCAGTAGTAAAATAGAGAATGAAATAATAAAGGAATAAATATGAGAACAGAACAATTAACAGCGTTAGCACTTGAAAGAGTAGATTATGACAAATACCTTCTTGCAAATGCAGTAGGAAAAAGAGCCGAGCAAATCGCAAATGGTGCAAAGTCAGTTTTAGAGAGAGATACTTCAGATATGAAATATGCTGATATTGCACTTCAAGAAATTGCTGAGGGTAAGATCATTGTAAGTTTAGAAGGTTAAGTTCTTTTGGATGCTTTTCTGAATAAAGCTAAAAATATATCTACGATAGAAGAGTCCTCTGCACTTCTTTGGGATGAAATTCCCACTCCTCTTCCTGCAACACGTAAGGCTTTGGTACTTGCATTAAAAGCACATGAGGGTCAAACACGTAAAAGTGGAGAACCTTATATCGTGCATCCTATTCTTGTTGCTGCGATTACTGCGAAAACTTCAAATGATGAGATGATGGTACAAGCAGCACTTTTACATGATGTGGTTGAAGATACATCCTATACCATAGAAGATTTACGTGAAGAATTTGGAGATGATGTTTCACATATGGTTGAAGGTTTGACCAAGATTGTAGAAATACGAGATGAAGAACTTGCACCCCCAGATTCAGATGAGAGGCTTATCAATTCTGCACTCACTTTCCGTAAAATGCTCATTGCTTCGATTAAAGATGTACGTGTACTTGTGATCAAGCTTTGTGACAGACTACACAATATGCTCACCCTTGATGCCTTGAGTCTGGAAAAGCAAAAACGTATTTCTGAAGAAACGCTGGTTGTATATGCACCCATAGCACACCGACTGGGTATTTCAAAACTTAAGAATCATTTGGAAGATTTGAGTTTTAAATATATCTATCCTGAAGATTATAAACAAATAGATACTTATATTAAATCAAATGCACAAAATATTCAGTTTAAGCTCAATGCCTTTATTCAGAATGTCAAAGATACTATGGATAAAGATGGTTTCAATAAAGATGAATTTGAAATTATAGGAAGGGTGAAGCACTATTATTCAATTTATCTCAAAATGCATCGTAAAGGTGTAAGTATAGAAGAGGTATTGGATTTACTTGCCATTCGTATCATCGTGAAAGATCCTATTGAGTGTTATAGGGTTTTGGGTCTTATGCACTTGAGGTTTACACCGCTTATATCAAGATTTAAAGATTATATAGCCGTACCAAAGGAGAATGGATATAAAACTATCCATACGACTTTGTTTGCTGAAGAAGGTATCGTTGAGGCACAAATACGTACAGTAGAAATGCATAGACTAGCAGAATATGGTGTGGCAGCACACTGGAAATACAAAGGTGGAGAAAACAGCGTTAATTTAGGCTGGTTAGAGAGTTTACATTATCAAAATGAGTCCATAGAAGAATTTTATGAATTGGCAAAATCAGATCTCTTTTCTGAAGATATTACCGTCTTTTCTCCTAAAGGCGATTATTATACTTTGCCTAAAGGGTCTGTGGCTCTTGATTTTGCTTATGCTATACATTCAGAAGTGGGTGCAAATGCAAGAGATGCCTTGGTCAATAAACAAAAAGCGTCACTGCTAAGCATCTTAAAAAATGGAGATATTGTTAATATCGTTAAAGACAGTAAAGCACATTTATATTGTTCATGGCTAGATACGGTTAAAACATCTAAAGCACAAGATGGCATACGATCTGCTTGTAGAGCTAGAATTAAAGAGACAGATAATTTCAGTGCGTATAATATATTGGGTACTTTATTTTCGCAAGAGAGTTTTGTGATGAAAGAACTTGTCCAAAATATGGAGCATGAAGATACAATTTATAAGTTACCTGTACAATTTGATTATTATAAAGAAATGATACATCAGGTTGCAGACTATCTCGGTACAACAGAAGTACGTTTTTGGGAGTTACTGAAAAGAGGCTATAAAAAGCCTAAAATCAAAGAATTGGAACATTTTACATTTTTTACAAATAAGGCATTAGACGGGGTAGAATTTGATTATTGCTGTCACCCTAAATTGGGTGATCAGATCGTTGCATTTTATAAGGGTAGTAAAGCTATTATACATCATAAATTGTGTAAACATGCCTATGCTAAAATCTTAGAGAATGAAGAGATGATCTATGTGCATTGGAGTGGTTCTAAACACTCTAGATATAGACTCACGATAAGTTTACAAAATCAAAAAGGTATTTTGGCAGATTTGTTGGCAAAACTTTCAGAACTTAATCTCAATATACTGAGTATAGAATTGGGTATACGAAATTCAGAACAAGCAGAATTTTGTCAAATAGAAGTGGAAAGTTCTGAGTTTAAAAAGCAGAAGATTGAAGAAAAAATTTCACAAACGTTTAAACTCATAGAAATCATAAGTCTAGATGACGCATATAATAAATAAGGAAGAGTAAGAAATGGTAAGTAAAGCATTAGAAGAGATCAACCGAGGTACTGCGGAAGTCATAGATAGCAAACGTATAGAAAAGCTTGTTTCAAAATATTATGATGATGGTAGTACATATACAGTCAAGGCAGGATTTGACCCTACAGGTGCAGATTTACACTTAGGACATACTGTACTTCTTCAAAAGCTTAGAGCTTTTCAAAATCATGGAGGTCGGGTACAGCTTCTTATAGGTGATTTTACAGCAACTATAGGCGATCCGACAGGTAAAAGTGAAACACGAAAAGTGCTTGACAGAGAAACGATTATGGCAAATGCAAAAACGTATCAAGAACAAGTATTTAATATTTTAGATGAAAGTAAAACAGAAGTAGTATTCAATTCCACTTGGCTCAATGAACTTGGTGCGACAGGCATGGTAGCATTGACTACTACATTTAGTGTGGCACGGATGCTTGAACGTGATGACTTTGAGAAACGTTATAAGGGTGGGGAGAGTATTTCTATTTCTGAATTTATCTACCCCTTACTTCAAGGTTATGATTCTGTGGCACTCAAATCCGACATCGAAATAGGTGGAACAGATCAGAAGTTTAACCTTTTGATGGGTAGACATCTTCAACGTGCTTATAATGTAGGCAAAGAACAAGCTGTTTTGATGATGCCTATCTTAGAAGGTCTTGATGGCGTACAAAAGATGAGCAAATCTTTAAATAATTATATTGGTATTACGGAAGTTCCCAAAGATATTTACGCCAAAACCCTTTCCATTTCAGATGTCTTGATGTGGCGTTATTATGAACTTTTGAGTGAAAAATCACTTGAAGAGATAGCCCAGATGAAAGAAGACGTGGCAAAGGGTACACTTCATCCTAAAAAAGTGAAAGAAAATTTGGCTCTTGAACTCGTTACAAGGTTCTATAATGAAGAGTTGGCTACACTAGCCAAAGAAGAGTTTGATAATGTTTTTAAATCAAACAAGCTTCCAACAGACATGAAAGAAATAGAAGTAGAAGAGGGTATTTGGATATGTAAGGCACTTGTTGATGCTGGGATGGAACCTTCTACTTCTCAAGCAAGAAGAGATATTAAACAAAATGCTGTAAGCATTGATCAACATAAAATCTCTGATGAAAAATTAAATCTTACTTCTGGAGAATACATTCTTCAAGTAGGAAAACGAAAATTTGCAAAAGTAAAGGTCAAGTAGTGGAATTTAAATCTTTAAAAATTGGAAAATACACCATTGAAAAACCAATTGTGCAAGGTGGAATGGGTGTAGGTATATCTTGGGATCAGTTAGCTGGAACAGTTTCAAAAGAGGGTGGTCTAGGTGTGATTTCTGCTGTAGGTACAGGGGTCTATAAAAAAAGAGCTTATGTTGTAAAAACAGTAGGAAAAGAGGAAAGACCTCTTGATGCGATTAATTTCTATTCCTATCCTGCACTTAAAAAGATATTTGACAATGCCAGATTGATTTGTGGAGATGCACCACTTGCAGCCAATGTACTTTATGCACAAAGTGAATACAACCGTGTGGTTGAGGATGCTTGTAAAGCAGGTGCCAATATGATTATCACAGGGGCTGGTCTTCCTTTGACTATGCCTGAAGCAACAAAAAATTATCCTGATGTGGCACTCATTCCTATAGTCTCAACGGCTAAAGCATTGCGTATATTGTGTAAACGTTGGAAAAAGACACATAATCGTTTACCTGATGCAGTCATCGTTGAGGGTCCTTTGTCTGGTGGACATCAAGGTTTCAAATATGATGAGTGTTTTATGGAGAAAAATCAACTTGAAAATATACTAGGACCTGTAGTAGAAGAAGCAAAAAACTGGGGATCTATGCCTATCATAGCCGCAGGTGGCGTTTGGGATCATGATGATATCATCAAGATGATGGATATTGGTGCAGATGGCGTACAAATGGGAACGCGTTTCATCGGTACGGTAGAGTGTGATGCCTCTCAAGTGATGAAAGATATTATCATAGGAGCCGAAGCAGATGATATAAAACTCTTTAAATCACCTGTTGGATACCCTGCAAGAGGTGTAAGTACACAGCTGCATGAAGACATAAAAAAAGGTACAGCACCTAAGGTGGCTTGTATTTCTAACTGTGTTGCCCCATGTAATCGTGGTGAAGAAGCAAAAATTGTTGGGTATTGTATCGCTGATAGATTGAGTGATGCTTATGACGGTATTGCTGAGAGTGGACTCTTTTTTACAGGTGCAAATGGATATCGTCTGAAAGAAATTATTACAGTAAAAGAACTTATAGATAAACTGATGAATGGTGAAAATAGCTAATTTATGTCAATATCGGGTCGGGTTTTTCTTTTTTTCTTATTGATGAGTACTTTACTATGTGCTTCTGTAGTACATTTGCAAAAAGCAATCATAAAAAAAGGTGAACTCAAACTTTACTTTTCTAAAAACTTTAAGAAAACCAATGTACATCATTTTACATTGAAAAATCCTCATCGAGAAATCTATGATCTTAAAAATACACGTTTAAGACCCAAAGGTGTACCTTTGGGTTTGGGTTCAAATATAAAGATAGCACAAAATAAAACCAATACAGTACGTGTGGTAGTTTTTGCCTCAAAAGATTATAAACCTATGGCATATCAACCGTTTTATTCGGGCAATGAATATTGTATTTCTTTACCCAAAAATAATACTCTACTACCTGCTAAACGTTATAAAAAGTATACGGCTAAACAAATTATAAAATCTCATGAAAGACCGCATAAAACTTTTTCAAAAAGATCACATAGATATGAACTCATCGTAATTGATGCTGGGCATGGGGGACATGACCCTGGTGCTGTTGGTGGAGGTAAGAAAGAAAAAGACCTTGTGTTACAAATATCAAAGAGGCTTGAGAGACATCTAAAAAAAAGAGGTCATCCTGTCTATATGACACGAAAAAAAGATCGTTTTTTGAAGCTTCATCAGCGTACAAAAATAGCAGATCAAAAAAAGGCAGTTTTGTTTATCTCTATACATGCCAATTCTGTACCTAAGAAAAAACGCCATAAAATACAAGGTATTGAAACATTTTTTTTACAAAAAACAAGAGATGCAAGATCACAACGTATCGCAGCTAGAGAAAACAAATCCGTCTTAAAGGGTACGACAAAACTAAGTCGAAATGTTATCCTAGATTCAGTTTTGTCAGGACCTAAAATTGTACAGTCTAATAAACTAGCGATTGATGTACAAAGAAGTATGATGACCCACTTACGTAGTCGTTACAAGGGTGTGAAAGATGGTGGAGTAAGACATGCACCATTTTGGGTGCTTGTAGGTGCTAGTAGACCTTCTATACTCGTTGAAGTAGGATATATCTCTCACTATAAAGAGCGTAAAAGACTTTTTACGCCCAGATATCAGGAGTTGCTAGTAAAAGGTATTGCAGAGGGTATAGATAACTATCTTGACAACAGAAAAAAAGAAATTGATTTTTAGAGGAATATAAATGATAAGAATAATATGGATGATAAGTGCTTTACTTTTACTAGGTGGATGTGTGAAATCGAAAGTAAATAGATCGGGTTATATTGTGGTACTTGATGCGGGACATGGTGGACATGATTCTGGGGCATACTCTGGAGGTAAAAAAGAAAAAGACTTAGTCCTTCAAATTACCAAAAAAGTCTACAAAGAGTTTAAAAGTAAAGGGTATAAAGTCTATCTTACCCGTGGTAGTGATACCTTCTTAAAATTAGGACAGCGTACTAGAATAGCAGACCATAAGGATGCAAAAGTCTTTATCTCTATCCATGCCAATGCTATTGCAAATAAACGTCGTTTCAATATAGTAGAGGGAGTAGAGACGTATTTCCTGCAAAAAACAAGAGATGCAAGGTCTCAGCGTATTGCTGCAAGAGAAAATGATTCCGTTTTACAAGGGACAGATCAATTAAGCAAGGATGTGATCATAGATTCCGTCTTAAATGGTCCCAAGATTATACAGTCACATAAATTGGCTATCGATGTACAGCGACATATGGTGAAGAATTTACAGAGTCGCTACAATGGGGTGAAAGATGGAGGGGTAAAACCAGGACCTTTTTATATACTTGTAGGTGCAAGCAGACCATCCATTCTCATTGAGGTAGGGTATCTGACCAATCCTAAGGAGCGACAGCGTTTATTTACCTCTGATTATCAAGATGAGATAGCTGAAGGTATTGTATCTGGAGTCAATAGATATTTGGACAATAGAAGAGAAGAGGTAGGGTTTTAAAACCCTACATGTTATTTGTAGTTTTTGATCGCTTTGTCTAAGATAGCTGTTGCTGCTGCTTTGTCTTTAAATCCAGCTACTTTAACCCATTTGTTAGGCTCAAGCATTTTGTATGTTTCAAAGAAGTTTTTGATACGGTTAAGTGTATGCTCTGGAACATCGCCAAGGTCATTGATATTCGCATACGTAGGGTCTATTTTGACTGTAGGTACGGCGATAAGTTTCTCATCTCCACCAGACTCATCTTCTGTCATAAGCACACCCACAAGTCTACACTTGATGTATGAACCTACCTGAAGAGGGTAGTCACAAAGTACAAGAATATCTGCTGGGTCACCATCATCTGACAATGTGTTGGCTACAAAACCGTAGTTTGCTGGGTAATGCATAGCAGAGTAAAGTACTCTGTCTACTTCAACTGCACCTGAGTCTTTGTCAATTTCATATTTGATAGCTGAGTTAAGTGGCACTTCGATGATTGCTTTGACAGCATCAGGGTTTTCGCCATATCCGATTTTACTAATATCCATAAGGGTATCTCCAATAGATTAAATTTTGATGATTTTAGCATAAATACCCTAAAGAGTTTATCTTATGATGGTACTATGGTATAGAATAAAATTTGATATGGAGATTGATAGATGCAAAAAGTAGTTTTAGGGTTTTTAGTACTCATGGGGTCTTGTATGGCGATTGAGTTAGGTCAAGTACCCAATGAAGTGAGACTAGAAGGCAAAGATGGTGGTAGAACAGATGGTACAGTATGGAGTTCTTCTATGCTTAAAGGTAAAATTCATACAGTGTTTTACGTAGATCCAGACGAAAAAGATTTAAATAGTGCTTTGGCAGATGCTTTAAAAGCTAGAAAATTCGATAGAAAAAAAGTAAATTCTGTTGCCATAGTAAATCTTGCGGCAACTTGGTTGCCCAATGTTGTTTTAGAGGGAATACTCAAAAATAAACAAGAAAAGTTTCCAGATAGCATTTTTGTAAAAGATAAGAATAAAGTCTTAGTCAAAAAGTGGAATCTTGCAGATGACAATTCAGATATATTGATTTTCGATAAAAAAGGAAAGTTAATCTATAAAAAGTTTGGAAAACTGTCTGATTCTGAAATCAAAGAGGTGATCAGACTTATTGAAAAGCATTTATAGCATACATGAAACTTGATACTCGACCATTTTATGAAAAGGTTTTAAAAAATGTTGAAGACTTTCCTCTTTTATGTTTTCAACTTGATGATAATTTAAAAGTTCGAGTACACATAAAGTGCTTTCTATCGTACTAAGACAATACGCTTTGGGTTGCTCTTTGAAGACAAAAGCAGAACGCTTAGTATGTGTAAAACTTACTTTTGTGAGACTGGCTATGTTTGGACTCGCTGTAAATATGGCACGAGAACATGGCCATGTTGAGTCTATGAGGAAAAGTACCGTATTTTTGTTGTGCTTTGCTATGTTGCTTTCATTTAGATTGACGCTGTTTACTGAGGGGTAAAGTACAAAACAATCGTTATCTGGATGTTTGATAATGTCATTTATCTTCTTGTGCTTAGAAAAATCAATCCCTACAATGATCTCACAGTTTTTCAAAGATAAGTTTGTAAAATGTCCTGTGCCATTTTTGGTTTTTCTAAATTCTTTGGGGTGCATAAGTATGACAAAGCGTGTATGTGTTTCTAAGGGAGTGATATGACTGCACATGCAAGATGTGTGTGGCCTATAACATTGGTAGCACATAGCCCTAGCGTTATTAGACATCGAGATACTTCTTTTTAAACCAAACATAATACCCTGCAACCACAAAGAAACCAAATCCTAAAGTAAAGGTGATGCCTTCTAAAGAGAGTCCCCATCTTGAAGCATACCCTACAAAGAGTGCGGTGGCTACATTGGAGAGCATAAAGAACATATCGTTATAGGAGATGACTCTTCCCA
The DNA here is from genome assembly GCA_030949725.1 of Sulfurovum sp. Taxonomy (GTDB): domain Bacteria; phylum Campylobacterota; class Campylobacteria; order Campylobacterales; family Sulfurovaceae; genus Sulfurovum. Next base: position 65,912 of record JAUZSE010000001.1, read on the forward strand.
TGTATTTTGTATCGGTTTCTTCTTGTATGAGTAGGTAAGTGTATGACCATAATGTCGTGATGAAAATCCCAGTGATAAAGAGTCCTATGAGTGCAAAATAAAAGTTGTACTCTAGCAGTGACCAAAGCATAATGGCTAAACCTTGTAAGATGAAAAAGTAATGCAAATTCTTTTTTGAGATGATTTTAGAGATAAGAAAAGGCCCTACCATCAGACCTAACGCTCTGGTTGCATTCATCCATCCAATGGCTAGAGGTACGGCTAGTATTTCTTTGTATTGGAAGTCTGCAAGTAGGGTGATGAGGGCATCAAAGGAAGTAAGTCCTATGGAAGCATGTAGAAGTATGAGGTGAAGTATCTTTTTTTGTGATTTGAGATAGATAAAGCCATCTTTTAACATTTCAAAATTTGACTCTGTATGGATGATTTTTTCAATAGATATTTTAAGACCAATCAATAAAAGTATGGCAAGGCTGTAAAGAATGGCATCCATAGTAAAAGCCATGTCAAAACCGACGTAATAGGTCACAATACCACCCACCGCCATACCTAAAGCGTAGCAGAGTGACCATATCACGGAGTGAATTTCATTGGTATTTTTAAGCATCTCTCCTGAGACCAGTTTAGGAAAAAGTGCCATCTCTGCTGAAAAGAGCATCGAGGCTGCAGAAGAACGAATGAAGATAAGTATCATCAGGACCCAGACATACTCCAACGAATCGACAAATATAAACCCAAGTGTCATAGATATTTCAACAAGAAGAAGTACGCCCATAAGCTTTTTGAACTCTATTTTATCAATAATAAGACCAATAATAGGTGCCAAAACCACAGCAGGTAACATAGCCATAGTAGCCGTAAGTGCAATAGTAATCTCATCTGCTCCAAAAGAGACGATCATAGAAAATATCGCCACTTGTGAAAACCACGTCCCAAAGTATGAGATAAACTGTATGAGCGAGAGTCGTCTAATGGTAGGGTGTTTTAGGGTGTCTAAGTAGGTCAAGTGTTATGCCTCGGCTCGAAAAGGATTTAGGATTTCTGTAGTCATGATGAGGGTGAAGAGTTTGGGTGATGTATTCATAGAGTGTATTATACTTTATGATTGGTTTAAATAGATTGAAATATCAAATAAGTATACTATTGGGAATATACTGCCTTAACTATTAATACATCAATATATCTTGATGTATTAATAGTTTTATGCTATAGTCTCTTATAACTTAACAAATTGGAGATCAAATGAACGAAAAAAAGAAGATTACATATACATATGTCTGTAGATAACATAGAAGAGAGCATCGCTTTTTATAATGCACAGTTTCAAACAGAACCTACAAAAATAAAAGAAGATTATGCACAGTGGTTGGTAGATGATCTCTCTTTGAATTTTGCTATCTCTACGCGTGGCGATGAAAAAGGTGTGAATCATTTGGGTCTGCAGTATGAGAGTGATGAAGCTTTGTTAGAAGCACAGACACTTTTTGAAAGTAAAGGTATCAAAGGCAAAGAAGACAAAGGTGCCGTATGTTGTTATAAAGAATCTAACAAATACTGGGTAGAAGACCCTAGTGGCATAGTCTGGGAGAACTATCATTCTATGGGTGATGTGGAAGTGTATGGTATAGATGCTAAGGATACACAAGATGCTTGTTGTGTACCTACTTTTGCTAAATTTTCAGAAACGCCAGTCTGTATACCTACCAATGATGGAAGTAAGTGCTGCTAAGATTTAGGCAAGTCCAAAATGATTGACTGGACCATGCCCCTTACCTAAGACTTTGTCTTTCCCTTTTTCTATGGCAAGATTTAGGTAGCTACACCCTTTAAATGTAGCATCTTCCAAACCAAACCCTAAACTGATATAGGTAGCGATACTTGAAGATAAGCTACAGCCTGTACCGTGTGTGTTTATAGTATCTATGGCTTTGTTATGGATGGTCGTGCTTTGTTTGCTCTCAAAGTTGTAGAGTATGTCTGTCATTTCCTCACTAGCTTCAAGATGTCCGCCTTTGAGTAAGACAGAAGTACGATATTTCTCTCCTAGTGCTTTGGCAGAAGCTTCCATGTTGTCAAGGTTGATAGTATGCCCTATAAGCAGTTCGGCTTCTGGGATGTTTGGGGTGATGAGCATCACATAAGGCAAAAAGGCTTTGAGACTTTCTACGGCATCATCTGTGATGAGCTTGTCGCCTGATGTGGCTATCATCACCGGATCTAAAACAATGTTTATGATCTTGTAACGTACCAGTGTACTTTGTACTGCTTCTATGACTTCAGAGGAGTGAAGCATGCCAATCTTGACGGCATCAAACTCTATATCATCAAATACTGCTTCAAGTTGCTTGATGATATGTGCTACGGGGATGGGATGTATGTCTGTGACCCCTTGGGTATTTTGAGCCGTGGTAGCCGTGATGACGGAGGCAGCATAGCCACCGTTTGCTGAGATACTTTTGATGTCTGCTTGTATACCTGCACATCCTCCAGAGTCTGAACCTGCTATGGTGAGTACGGTATGGTAGGGCGTACTCATATCTTCCATGCCTCTTGTTTGTAGGCAGAGTCCCAAAACATCCATTCTAGTTGAGACGTTTTGATAAAGGCTTCTTCCATTTTGAGTAGGTTTTGGGGTGAAGCGGTAAGTGCATAGGTATTGGCGATGTCGATAGCCTGTTGTACTGCTGCTGCAAATTCATCACTGACATAAGTCTCTATCCATGATTGATAGATATTTGAATCTTTGTTCTCTTGATTTTTAATTATGAAGTCACCCACCTCTTTGTAGATAGTAAAACAAGGTAACACCGCAGCAATACCAACTTCTACAGATTCATTATTGACAATACGAGCAACATAGCTGTTGTAAAGTTCGCAAGTAGGTGAGGGGGTAGGGCTACGGTATTTGTCTTCTAAGAACTGTTTATGTAAGGCATCCTCTACCTCTATGATACCTGTAGCAGACTCATAAAAGAATTGTGTTTCTTCAGCACGATGGCATTTTGTACCTACGGTGACCAGTGATTTTTTGTACTCAGATAAGTACAGTGAATCTTGGTTGACATAAAAGCCAAAGATGTCTTTGTCTAATGTGCCATGCATAAGATCTATGACAAAGCCATGTTTGCTAATAGCATTAAAGATATGTTCTGTTTTTTCTCGTGTTTTTTCGTACCAATTTTCCATATTATACTCCATTTAGTAGTAAGATTTTTGTTATCATAGCAAAGGATTGCTATGTTATCATCAAGTTTCGCATAAAGTTTCTTGCTATAATCATACTGCGTTCTTTAAATTTTTCTGCTATAGCTTCTATGTATACTTCATCTAATGTTTCTGCAAAAAGTTTTAGCCACTGCTCAAATGTCTCACGTTTGACTTCTCCTAGCTTTGTATGGGGTAAAAATAGGCTACCCGTATATCTGGGTTTACCCAAGGCTAAAGAAGTCCAAAAACCAATGATAACTTCCAAGTGAGTTTGCCATACTTCACTCTTTATATCTTCCCCAAGTTTAGCGATAAAAAATGGTCCGACAACGTCATCGTTAATGATTTTGGCATAAAATGACATCACAAGTGTTCTGATATTTTCTTTGGTGATTTTGTCTGCTTGCATGTTGGCTCCGTTGTTTTGATAGGTGAGTTATAGCTAAAATAAGCAAAAAATATCGGCATCCTTTACCCCCAATAGACAAACAGATAAAAAAGTAAGAAAAAGTAATCTAAAAAGAGTAAAATAACAAACTCACTCAATAAGAGCAATTATTGAGTGAAAATAATTTCTGAAAGCAAAATAATGATACAAAAAAAAGCTTAAAACCTAGTTTAAATGAATTCAGTCGGAAATATATACTAAGTAGGTCATTTTCATACAATATAAACCCAACTATGTAACTAATCTACCCAGAAAGTGAGGGTTATTCCCACAACTTTTAAAAATACCCGACATATTGAGGCTTTTATTGTCAGGTTTATGCTTGTTTAGGTGAAGTTGTATGCAATTAATGACAAAACTCCTAAGAATAGCTAATCCAAAAGGATTGACTGATATTTTACAATCGTCCTCTTTGGTTAATCTGTCTTTATAATAATGGTAGGTTTCACAACGCCAATGGTCTTTGATACCTGCTTTAAAGTAGGTCGCACTTTCTAAAAAGTTTGCAATTAAATATTGCTCTTTTACTTTTATTTTACCCTCATTGTCACTTATATATTTTACCTGCTTAATGATTGATTTTATATGACTAAAAGAGCTATTATCAATGAGTGATTCATCATTTTTTGAACTCAAAACGAAAGTCTCTCTTTTTACCCATTTATTCCCTTCAATAGACTCTCTTTTATCTTTCTCTTCTAAGATAGTATTATTCTCTTTTGCAGATTCCTCTTCAAAGGCTTGATGCACCTGTTTAAGTAATGTTTTTTGGTTACCTTTGACTTTGGCTAAATACCTTTTTCCTTTAGCCTCAATCCCATTTAGGCTCTCTACTTGGGTATTAAGTGCATCAAAGGTATATAGAAATGGTTTATCTGAAAACTCCATCTCTAATACCTTTTGAAACTCGGGTATCTCGGACTTCTTAGCTCCTAACTCTCTATGGGCAATCACAATTTTAGATGCTGTTTCCACTACATTTAGCATACCTACATTCCGTTTAACAGTATATTTCCCCTTACGTCCACTTCCATTCATTGTCTTTCCATCTACTGCTAACTGTGTCTTCTCATTAAATTCAACTTTAGGTATAAAATACGCTCTAAACATCTCTTCTAAGATAGTAGAATCTATGTTTATTATCATTCTTCTTATTGTTGAATATGAAGGTATGTTAAGCTCTTCATTTTCTTTCCCTATCAGCCTTTTAAAGTACTTCTCATTGAAGTTTATCTCTAGCCAATTATGTTTATCTTTTATTTCTATATTTCCTACAAACATACTACATAAAACACCAAATAATACATCTCTTTGGTTATGTTCTATCTTCTCTTTTGTTACTCTATAATCTGGCAATTTTTCTAATATCTCTAGGGTCATTTCTATATTTATTAATTCTTTAATTTCTATTTTCATAGATTATTTTAAACATTTATTCGCTTTGTTCTTGCTTGGAATTGTATGAAAATGACCTAATATACTAAGAGAGGATTTGACTCCTAAAATAAGATTTGCAGGCAATTTATCTATAACTTACTCCATATACTCAAATCGGTCAAATCCTTTTTATATTCTCCTCAAGAAACAATCACATCTGTCAGTAAAAAATCAATCATCGCAACAATGCTAAGCTTCAGAATGGAAGGAGGAAGTAGCCCTCAAGCCATCTCGACAATGATGAGAAGATTGGGACTAGAGAAATATTCAAGTATGGGATACATCAGTGAAACCTTATCAAAGATAGGAGGATTACTTCCAAATACGATTAAACTGCTAAAAACCAAAAAGATTGTCATAGCCAGTGATGAGATATTTAGTAAATCTCAACCCATACTGATAGATGTTGACCCTATCAATTCAATTCTACGACCCTATTTAGACCGTTCTAAAAATCAAGTAACACAAGAGTTTCTAAATTTTTTTGCTTTTTATCACAATCATAGAGTTTATAATGATGGTAAACGAAATGGTAAAATCCCTATGGAGATACTCACTAATCAAAAACAAGGTCAAGATTGGATTGAGCTTTTAGTGGTGAAGGATACCAATTTATTGTATCAATAAGCTCTGTTTTCAGAGTGATATTATAGCTAAAACTACTACTATACTTGGTTAATAAATGACTTTTTTATGTGATGTTTTTTGCTTATTTTTGCTGTGTGATAGTTTGCTTAATATTTGGTTGCTGGGCTTACTTTTTTTAAAGTGTTTCTTTATCTCACACTAGAATATAAACATTGTTATATTAAATTAAAACTAATTTATAAATATTATTTATCATGCTAATATTTATTTCATATTTTATATATTATAATATAATTACTAAAAAAAGGGGATAAATATGGAAAAGAATAGTTTGGTAGTACTTGCTGGGATGGTGATAGTTTCAGAATTTGTAGTAGCAGGAGGGGCTATTAAGCCCAAAATGGAAGCAGATTTGACAGCACCTGTATTTACAGAAGCACCATATAAATATGTGAAAAAACCAATTACTGTGGATGATGGTAATATACATGGTTACTTAAGAGCCCACCATATTTTTGATGGTACAGATAATGGTTATGATAAAGTTACAGGAAGTACTTTAGGTTTTGGGTTAGGTTATGGAATGGAGATTGTATCTGGTTTAAAAATCGGTGTTGAAATCTATGGTGTAATGGATTCTGGTTTAACGGATACAGATGAAAAAATGATTGCTTATGGTCAGTTTATGAATACTGTTAAAAGTCCAAATGAACTTGATGCAGGCTATGGCTGGGCTGCACATATCAGATATGAGGGTGAGGGCTATAAGGTACAACTTGCTAGAAGTCAATTTAAATCTCCCATGACTAAAACTCAAATTACACATGTACCAAATCTTTATGAATATGCAAGAGTTGATAGTGAAATTTTTGGTGGTAATGCTTCTTTATCATACATTAGTAAAATGTCTTATGGTTCTAGATCGGCAGCGGACTGGGGTTTAATTGGTGAATTTACAGGTACGGGTGGCATGTTTATGAAACCATTTGATACGGGTGCAGGGGCATATTTGGAACGTGGAACTTACTATAATATAGATGAAACACTTACTGCTGGTACAACAGATTCAAGTGGTATCTTTGTAGCGGGTTATGAGAAAAAAATTAAAAAATTCAATTTTAAAGTGTGGGATTTCTTTGTAGATGATGTGGCAAACAACCTTTTTGCTGAGGGTACTTATAAGTATTCTTTAGGAAAAGGAAAAGGTTTAAAAGTAGCAGCACATGTTTGGAATCAGAATGTTAGTAATGCTTCTTTTGAAGATACTTATGGTGGGACACTTGTGGGTACAGAAGCTGTACTTAAATGGGGTTCAATAATCGGTAAACTTGCCTATGAAACAAAAGATGAGGGTGGGCTACTCAATGCTTGGGGCGCAAACCCTGGATACACTTCTTCGATCTTTTCAAGAAATGCGTACCGTTCAAATGTAGATGCCTACAAAGCAACACTTGTATATAAGCCACTAAAAAATCTTAAATTTATGGCATCGTATGCTGACTATGGACAGTCAGATATGAAAGGTGGTAAATACGGCTTTTCTGGTCCAAATACAGATGATGCAACAGAACTTGACCTAGTAGTAGTGTATAAGCCAAGAGCTGATATCAGTTTAAAACTCTTTAATGCAAACCGTACTTCAGAATATAGCTCATCTACAAATGACAGAACACAAAATCAAACACGTTTGATTATGAACTTTGCTTTTTAGAGCAATAGACATTAAATTATACGAGGAAAAAGTATGAAAAAAATATTAATACTATGTGCATTAAGTGCCTTTGCTATGGCAAATATGCACTTTGAAAAAAATAAGAAATGTTCTGAGTGTCATCCAACTATTTATAGTGAATATAAAACATCTCAACATGGTAAGGCGACAATTTTTAAAGACCCTATCCATGGGGCAGTGTATGAGAAGCATCCGCAGTATAACAAAAAAGAAAAGTATCGTTGTGGACATTGTCATACACCAACGGCAGACAATTTAAGTGCTTTGTTAAAATCAAATAATGGTGTAACACCAGATGCAGACAATGAAACACAAAATGAAGCTGTGGCATGTGCTTACTGTCACCGTATTGAAGATGTGAAGCATGGTGTTGCTATGAATAAAAATCTTGTTTCTCTAAAAGAAAAAGTATACTTTACATCTAAGTCTAATCCTGGTACTTCACCGTTTCATGGTATTAAGACTAAAAAGAGTATTTTTAAAGATGGTAAGATGTGTATAGGTTGTCATTCACATAAATCTAACAAAAAAGAGTTTCAAGTATGTGCTACGGACTTAAATAATAATGCAAGTAAGAAAAACTGTATCGAATGTCATATGCATAAAGTAGATGGTGCTCCCTCTACTATGTCAACAGGAAAAACACATACATTTCATGGATTCCCAGGTTTGCATGGTGATTTGACGAATCTTTCTCAGTACGTGACTATGAATATTTCAAATACTTCGGATAAAAAAATGTTTACTGTACTCATCAACCATGATGTGCCACATGCAAGTCTTTTACATCCTTTACGTTCGTCTAAACTTGTTGTGACAGTTACACGTAACGGCTCTGTGACTAAAATGCAAGATAGAATTATAGCTAAGACTATAGGGAGTATAAAAGATGGTAAACCAGTACCAACACCACCTTGGTTAGCCACACAAATTGTAAAAAATACAACCATACCTGCAAATACCAAAAAAGCTTTTCCTTATGCTTGGGATTTAAAAAGTGGTGATGTGATTACGGCTATATTTGGATATTATTTAGTAAAACCTAAAGCTTTGAAAAAGTTTGATTTGAAAGAGAATAAAGAAGCTACGAAATTTAGAGTGATTAGAAAAGAGACATTTACTGTCAAATAAGAAAAGTCTTAAAGTGTTGCAAACATAATTTTATGTTTGCAACACGTGTTAAATAAATCTGCTTAGTCTAGCAGAAACATCCATCTTCATCATAGGAATCAGTACCAAAGTCTGTAGATACATCTTCAACAAAATCGTTAGGATTAGCTGTTTGTGTATCCTCTGCAATAGCAGCTGGTGAAGCAAGTAGTAATAGTATAGTAAATAAGCTTAAGAATTTTTTTATCATTTTATGTCCTTTTTGTTTGTGTGTAAACGTATTATACATAACCCTACCTTAATTTAAACATAAGTCAGAGTAATATTATTATTTGATTTAACTTATGTAATTTAGTATGCTATACTTTCAAGTTAATTTTTGGAGTACACTGGATGATAATAGAACTTATACTTATTGGAATATTTATTGGTACGATGTCAGGGTTTTTTGGTATCGGTGGTGGGATTATTCTTGTGCCTATACTTTTGATATTGGGCATAGATATTAAAGATGCTATTGGTATTTCTATTGTTCAAATGGTTTTTTCTTCCATTTATGGATCTTACCTTAACTATAAAAAAGGCTCTCTTATTCTTGGTGAGGGTATCTTTGTCGGTTTTGGTGGATTTTTAGGAGGGTATATCGGTGGGTATGTTACACAGTCTATTTCCGATACGGTCTTACAATTTACCTTTATGGGATTGCTACTTTTTGCACTGTTCAGACTCTTTTTCTCACAAAATCATGAAGACGAGAGTCATGCAAAATCACTCAATAAAGGATTACTTTTTGCCATCGGGGTTATTATAGGTATTTTTTCCATGACACTGGGTATAGGTGGATCTATCATATTGACACCACTTTTGGTAGGTTTATTACATTATCCTCTCAAAAAAGCAGTGAGTGCAGGGCTATTCTTTGTAGTCTTTTCTTCAATTGCAGGACTGATCAGTAGATTGAGTACGGGAAGTATTGATTTTTTAAATGCGTTACCTGTAGCTGTAGCATCGTTGTTAGGGGTTGCAATAGGTATAGTCTTAAAAGACCATGTGACTTCCAAAAACCATAAAATAGCACTTTTGCTACTTTATCTAGTTTCTTTGGGGATGTTGATGAAAAAATTATGTAGTAGTTATATTATAATTTAAAATTAATTCAAGGACAGTATAAATTGAAAAATATAAATTGAAAAATAATCAAGATATGATACATGTTTACGGTGCAAGAGAAAATAATTTAAAAAATATAGATATAACCTTAGGGTCAGGTAACAAACCACTAATCATCACAACGCCTAGTATAAAGATACTCCTCATTGATGATATACCACGATTTATAGCGTCCTTACCACAAGTGTCCTACCATTTTGTATTTTTTGTTAAAGTAGATAGCGTAGTTACCATTGATTTGTCTCATAAACAAGGAGAGGTTTTGAGAAGTGGTTTCTATGAGGAGATGATAGTGGTTGTCCATCAAGCAGTAGTCATGTATATTTACTCTATAGATATGGCAAGATTTACAAAGCATCTCTAAGAACTTATTTTTATCTTCATCACATTTATAGATATTATTTTTTGCTACACCACGATTAACAATATGATGAAACCCATCAAGGTCAAGTCTTGGTCTTCTTGCCATGCGATACTCCTATGTTTTATGTAGTGTAACTTCATCTTACGTGAAGACTTTCCTCGTTTGTATCGTTCCTAGGTAGGAACGATGAAAATTACTTGATGATAAAACTTTCAGTAAAATCTTTACCTTGATTATCTGTAAATGTTATATCTAATGTATTATCCTTTTTTACAGCATCTAATATCATTCTAAATTTTAATTTTTTTGGGAAAAAGTTATTACTATAAATATCAAATACTACTTTGTTTTTAACCTTACCTTGAATATGGGTAATAAAATCATCTACAGACATAGGATAAAGCATAGATAAGAACATAACTGTATATTTCTTTCGTATTTTAAATTCCATATTTTCTATAATATATTTTAAATTTTCTTTTGCTCTTAATTGTTTTTCAATCATCCTATATTCTTCTCCTGCTTCACTATTATCATAAATACACATCGGTTCATCCACACGTTGAATATATTTATAAAACTTTCCATCTTTTGTCTCCACAATGATAATTATCTCATTATAAGACATATTTTCTTTATTTTTATAAGCAATTTCTGTTTCAAACTTTTTACCACTCAAACTAAAAAAAGCAATTAAACTATCTTCTCCACTGCTTTTTTGTAAAATTGAGATTGATTTCATCTTATATTTAGAACGAACCAATATAGAAATAGGATTAATGGGTGTTCCCATATCACTTACTCTAAAACGAATCTTCTTATCACTCAAAAATTTAATATCTGAAGCATATAATTCTGATTCTATTTCTCTTATAGTAAAAGATTTCCAAGCTCCTTCTTTAAAATTTCTTTGAAAGTTATTAGATTCTAACGCTTGATATTTAATTTTTATTTCATCACTTGCATATTTGACTAAACCTTTATTTCTTTTTAGTACATCCGTGACAATCTTTTCATCTGCTCGTAATTCTTTAGATATATACTTTAAGAGTTCAGGTTGTTTATTTAACATATCAATAACAAACCTTTTATCTTTTAGTAAACTATATTTAATATATTCAACAGCAGTTTTATCTGAATGAACAGCTAATAATGCTATCTCTTTATCTCCTTGTAAATCTTTATTTGCAAACTGAATTGATTTACCTAGTTTAGTCACAGCAATTTTTACTATTTCTTTATCTGATTGCAATCTCTTAGATGCATATTCTAATGCCATCGGATTGTTTTTTATCGCTACTACCAATTTCTGTTTCAAACTTTTTACCACTCAAACTAAAAAAAGCAATTAAACTATCTTCTCCACTGCTTTTTTGTAAAATTGAGATTGATTTCATCTTATATTTAGAACGAACCAATATAGAAATAGGATTAATGGGTGTTCCCATATCACTTACTCTAAAACGAATCTTCTTATCACTCAAAAATTTAATATCTGAAGAGCCACTTGCAAATTCAATCCCAGTCACCAAAATAAATCCACCTTATCGAAATTTTCAAGATTTAAAAAAAATGTGAACAACTATTTTCATCATTTTAGAAAAATATCACCCAATTCTCTAAATATGTGAATAACTATTGCGTGCTTTATGCTTTCTCATCTATATTTTGAACTATTTATCCCTTTTTTTAGTTTATGTTACTAACTTCAAACTTTGATGAATACAAACAGATAAAACACCAAATGCTAATACGGAAGCTACTTTATCTGCTCCTTGATAATATATTGTATTGCATCCAAAGTCATCTTTTAGATATTTATTGACTCTCTCAACCATACTTCTTTGGTTATAGTGGTGAATGTCTGATGATTGTTCCAAGTTCAACCATTTGAACTTTATTTTCTCTTCTTTGATTAGTAAGATTTTCTCTTTTAATGCTTTAGAGTTTTTGGATTAATATCTATAATCGGTCTATGCTTAAGTTTGATTGAAAACTCTCTGATAATGTCAGCATCATATCCTGCATCTTGAAGGTCAAATAGGTAGTTTATTCTATTGCTTGTCTCTAGCATTAGAGGTAAGGCTACTGAACTATCGTGTACATTTGCACTCGAGTAGAAAGCTGTTATTGGGATATCTCCATCTACTGCTGATATATGTAGTTTACCACCTATCCAAACCTCTCTATTGCCTTTGGAGTTCTGTTTTACTCCTACACCACAGTTCGTTGATACAAGAGTAAGCATCTCTTCTACTGTTTGCATCTCTTTTTGTTGTTCTAATATCTTAGGTTTGATTGCTTCTCTTACTTCACCTTTTTAGGTCTTCCAGGTTTGTGCTTGGGCTTCTCTTTCTCTTTTTCTACTTTGATAGGTTTTTCTCTCAGTGAGTGCCTTTGTGGCATCTGTTGCGTTATATAGAAATATTACATCTGAGAGGTACTTCGCTACGAACTGCTCTTGAGTCTTTTGTGCTATTTGCAAATCAGTGAACTCTTTAAATACCCTAGAAAATTTAGCTTCACTTGGAATCTTATTGGAGTATTCCCAACCACATAACATTCTAAGAGTTCTATCAACACGAAGCCTATCTATTAAATCTCTTGTTGTTTGTATATTGTAAACTGACTTTGCTATAAATGCTCTTGCCATCTCTTCTCTATCTTTAGGAGTATTTGTGATAGTTACAACAGTGATATTTTGTTCTATTTCGGCGAAGTCTAATATACTAATGAGTTTTTGTTCTTTAGTACTTAGCTCTTCTAGTCTTAATTCCTCTTTGAGAGCGGGGAAGAGAGTTTTTTCTAACTTCAAAACTTTATTCCACATTTTAGATAAACTTGGTATAATATTCTTCATCAAAAAGTCCTTTTGGTTTTATTTATTTTTAGTTTTTATGATAATGAATTATACAACAAATGAAGTTATTTGGGGCTTTTTGAAACTTTAATTTAGCTTTAATTGTGGGTTTTTGGGTAATCTGCAAGTGGCTCTGAAGCATATAATTCTGATTCTATTTCTCTTATAGTAAAAGATTTCCAAGCTCCTTCTTTAAAATTTCTTTGAAAGTTATTAGATTCTAACGCTTGATATTTAATTTTTATTTCATCACTTGCATATTTGACTAAACCTTTATTTCTTTTTAGTACATCCGTAACAATCTTTTCATCTGCTCGTAATTCTTTAGATATATACTTTAAGAGTTCAGGTTGTTTATTTAACATATCAATAACAAACCTTTTATCTTTTAGTAAACTATATTTAATATATTCAACAGCAGTTTTATCTGAATGAACAGCTAATAATGCTATCTCTTTATCTCCTTGTAAATCTTTATTTGCAAACTGAATTGATTTACCTAGTTTAGTCACAGCAATTTTTACTATTTCTTTATCTGATTGCAATCTCTTAGATGCATATTCTAATGCCATCGGATTGTTTTTTATCGCTACTACTACAATCTCTTTAGTGTCTTGCAATTTTTTATCTGCATATGCCAATATTGTACCTGATGAATTTACAGCATTTAAAATAACATCTCTGTCTTTTCTATATTTTTTAGGAGTAGACATATAAGATAGTAAACTCGGATGGTTTTTAACAGCAATTAAGAATATCTCTTTATCATTTTGTAATTCACTATCAGCAAATGCTAAACTGCGTCCATGTATTTTTACAATATTTCTAAAAATTTCTTTATCTTTTTTAAGTGACTTGCCTATATTAGTATAAAACTGTTTTGCTACCTTTGAAATCTTTAGAATGAATTTTCTGTCGTTCTTTAACGAGTTATCAGCGTACTTCAAAGAAAATCCATTTTGCTTTACAGCTTCAAATACTATCTCTTCGTCTTTTTGTAGCTTATCACTCGCATGTTCTAAATATAAACCATTCTTTTTTACTGCTTCAAGGATTACCTCTTTGTCATTTTTAACCAATCCATGTACTTTGTCAAAATATGCATGATATTTATTGAGACTAGCCAAAATAATGTCACGGTCAATTTTTAAATGCTCATCAATATGACGTACAATACTACCAGCATTTGCTACAGCAATTAATACTATCTCTTTATCCTTTTTAAACTTTTCATCAAGTTCATACAGTGCATAAGGTGCTACCTTCACAAGTTCTAAAATAAATGCTTTATCCATTTGTAGTTTTTTATCAAGATAACGAAACATATAATTATTTCTTTTAATACTATCAAAAATAATTTTTTTATCTTTTTAAATATGTCATCAATATACTGAAAAGCTAATGGTGTTTGTTTTAGAGCCGTAAGTACGACCTCTTTATCTTTTTGTAAATGCTTACTTGCATACGCCAGTGCCTTACCATTTTCTTTAACAGCTTTCAAAATAATATATTTATCATTTTGTAAACGCTTACTCGCAAACCTCAATGCTATACCATTTTCTCTAACAGATTTCAAAACAATATCTCTATCATCTTGTAAACGTTTACTTACATTGTTTAATGCTAGACCGTATTTTATTACTACTTTAGAGACTAATTCTTTATTATCTCGTAAACGCTGACTTGCCCATTGTAATGCAAAACCCTTTTTACTCACTGCTCTTGAAACTATTTCTTCATTATCTTTTAACGATTGTTCTGCATATTTTAAAGCTCGACCTCCATCTATAAAGTGTAAGATTATATCTCTATCTCTTTGTAAAGTTTGGCTTATATAGATAAATGTGTCACAATCAGGTGCTTGTATATTTTTTAAAATAAAGTCTTTGTCATTCCAAAGTAAACTCTTCCTATAAGCATACCTTTCTACACAAGTTCCTCAAAAGAAAAAAGAGTAAAATAGCAAATAAAAAGCCATGGAACATAGATTAAAAACCAGACAGGAAAAATTAGTAGTGGGTGAGATGAATAGTAAAGTAAATGCAAAGACAGGAATTAACCTTTTAATAAAGACAGAAGGGATGAGCCAAGTACAAGCATCGTATAGATTTTATAACAATGAGAATGTAGAGTTCACATCATTAAATAATCCAATTATTAAGCATGGATTAGAAGAGATAGAACGTCAGTGTGATGTGTATCTGTTAAATGCATACGATTGGTCACATCTGGACTATAAACATCATCATTCTAAAGAAGGAAGAGTAAACAAGAATAAGAAGAGTGGTCAACAATCAGGCTATGACCACCAATCGTGTCTAGCCATGAGTGATAGAACAGGTGAACCAATAGCTCCATTGGCTCAAAATCTTAAAATAGATAAAAATGTACTCTCTACGTATAATGAGAATATAGATATGAACCTGACACATTTAGAAGAGTTAATCCAAAGAACAAAATGGATTCGAAATAACCTTGAGATAAAAAAAGAGATAGTAGATATTATTGATAGAGAAGGAGATAGCGTAGCCCTTATGCGAGAGTATGAAAAAGAGAAATGGCTCTATCTTATACGGGCTAAAAGTAGTCATAAAGTTTATGTTCCAACACTTGATAAGGACAACAAGATAAACAAACCCAAAATAAGCTAAAATACTATTTATGAAAAAGTACCCAAAAGAAATAGAAGAGCAAATGCTAAATCTATATAAAAGTTTATCAGAGAAAGACAGAAGACGCTACGCAGGAATAGAAGCAACCAAATTAAGTCATGGAGGGATAAGCTATATATGCGAAATCTTTGAATGTGACTATAGTGGTGTGTCAAGAGGACAAAAAGAGTTAAGAACAGAATTAGATAAAGATAATAAAAGACAAAGAGAAGAGGGAGGAGGAAGAAAGTCTATATTGCTCACAAGAGAAGGCTTAGACGAAGCATTCCTAGAGGTTATCGCAGAGAGTACAGCAGGTTCACCGATGGATGAGACGATAAAGTGGACAAATTTATCACGGAAAGAGCTACAAACTAGATTGTCAGAGAAAGGTTTTGTAGTTGATGTGGATATAGTGAAACAACTCTTAAAAAACATCATTTTCGTAAGCGACAAGCATTTAAAACACTTTCAGGAAAAGTAGATGTTGCAAATAGAGATGAGCAATTTAAAAATATTGAAAAACTAAAAGAAGAATATAAGAAAGAGGGGAATCCTGTTTTGAGTATGGATGTAAAAAAAGAGTTTTTAGGAAATTTATACCGAGAAGGTAAACTGTATACTCAAGAGATAATTAAAGTTAAAGACCATGATTTTCCTTCTTACGCAGAGGGAAAAATTGTCCCCCATGGGCTGTATGATATAAACCTAAATATTGGTTATATTACCATAGGGACAAGTGCTGATACCAGTGAATTTGCTTGTGAATCTATCAAAAATTGGTGGTTAAATTATGGATATATTGAATATCAAGGACATGATAAACTGCTACTACTGTGCGATGGTGGGGGCAGTAATAGCTCTCGTCACTATATTTTTAAAGAAGATTTACAGAAGTTATCAGAGGAATTACAAATTGAAATTCGTATTGCTCATTATCCTCCTTATACATCAAAGTATAATCCTATAGAACATCGCCTATTCCCTCATATCACAAGAGCTTTACAAGGAGTCATTTTTACAAGTGTAGAGTTAGTAAATACCCTTATTGCACAAACTAAAACGACTACAGGATTGAAAGTTTTTAGTTCTATTCTTGATAAGGTATTTCATACAAAAAGAAAATATGCAGAGGGCTTTAAAGAGAATATGAAAATTATCTTTGATATACATTTACCACTTTGGAATTATGTTGCTATTCCTAAAAAGTACTAGTAATTTGGTTTTATTTATGTTTTAGTCCTAAGGAGCTAAAACAAGGGGAAGTGGCAGATAGTTTACCCAAAGGAGAGTTTGTCAAAAATATTGAGTATAGAGCCAAAGGAAAAAAACAAGAACAGGTTAAAATTTATGTCAATGAGATAGAGGTTGAACTAAGAAGAGATGCTACAAAAAGTCTAATTAACGAGGATGGAAAAAAAGTTATAGAGAAAACATCAGGAGAGCCTATCAAATCTAGATTGGTTGTGGAAAGAATTATCAACAAAGAAGGTGAGATAGTTGCACAATGGATACTTTTGACCAATGTAAATAAGGATGTCTCTAGTGAAACCATTGGAACTTGGTATTACTATCGTTGGAAGATTGAAAGTTATTTCAAACTTTTAAAAACAGCTGGATTTAATCTTGAAAAGTGGCAACAACAAGACCCTAAAGCTATCTTTAGACGATTGCTTATCTGCTCTTATGCTTGTGTCTTATTATGGAAACTGCAACAATCCAATGAGGAGAATGCAGAAACAATCAAAAAGTTTCTTGTCAAAATTTCTGGTCGATTGATGGAATGGGGCAAGGATTATACGGCTCCTGCACTCTTAGCTGGATTATGGAACTTTTTGCAAATGATGGATATTCTTACTGTTTATAATGTTGATGACCTTTTTAGCATGAAAGATGATTTATCTAAAATCATGGGTATTGACTTTGGACTTGTGTAGAAAGGTATGCCTATAAGTATATAAAGTTCTATCATGACAACGCTTAACACCCTCTAATAGCTTACTTTTATTCTCATTTGATTTACTTATGATATCGTCTGATTTGAGAATAGACGATAGCATAACAACTATAAAAAATACAGACACTATATATTTCATCATCTTAATACTCCTACCTAAAAATAAACACACTGAACTTTAGGTCTAAAACCTTAGAATCAGCTAACAAACCACTAATCATTATAACGCCTAAAAACATAAGAAACCAAAGCAGAGGATACATCTATATGATGAAACCCATCAAGGTCAAGTCTTGGTCTTCTTGCCATGTGCTACTCCTAATGTTTTATGTAGTTTAGTATTTTAGATATACTTTATCTTCTAAGAGAAAATAATAATAGACTCTATAACTGCCACTTTTACCACTATTCGTTTTTGCAAATCTGATTTTTTTTGCTCCATTTGTAGCAGATACAAGAAGACCATCATTTGGATTAAAATTTTCTATAAATTGAGCAAAATCACGGTCTAAATTGATATTTTTCTTCTTTGATATTTTGTAATCTTTTTTAAATTTATCTAAAAATGTAAACTGATATTTAGGCATTTAAAGTATCTATCAAATCTTGTGTATCTTGATAAAAAATCAAATTATTATTTTGTATATCTTTCAAAGATTTTTGATGAAGTTTATCATCTCCAATTTCTTGTATGATATTCATTAAGTCCATATTGACAGCTTTTTCCAAAAAGGTTTCTATGGAGTTTGGTGCTTTAAAATACTCTTCAACGAGATGATTATTAATAGAAAGTTCTAACATAGCTCATACCTTTTATTTTGATTATATCTAAATATGGTTAAATTCCCAAAACCTTAGCCTCAGCCAACAAACCACTACAACGCCTAAAAACATAAGAAACCAAAGCAGAATATACATCGATATGATGAAACCCATCAAGGTCAAGTCTCGGTCTTCTTGCCATGTGATACTCCTATGTTTTGTGTAGTGTAGCGTTTTATGGCTAAAAAACTAATCAAACAACTCGCTATGAGAGCCTATATCAACTAACTTCAATACCTTCTCTTCTATCATATAAACAAGTAGTAAATCAGGTTTAATATGACATTCTCTAAAGGCTTTCATATTTCCTTTGAGTTGATGGTCTTTATATTTATCAATGAGTTTAATATCACTCAAAAGATTATACATTACGTCAATATAAGCTAAATCTTCTTCATCTGTTAATTTTAACTTTTTGTAACTTCTTTTAAACGAGTTAGTTTTAAATAAGCGATACTGTATCAAGATTTTAAATCTTTCATCATATCATCTATATTATCATGATAAGTACCCTCATTATTTTTAGCTTCATCCATTGCTAGTTTAAGTCTATCACTTGGCAGTTTTAATTCAAATGGAATCCCCTGTTCTGCTACAACTTTTTTTAAAAAGATATTGATAGCTTGTGATGTATTTAATCCAATCTCATGAAGTATATTTTCTACTTCAATTTTAAGTGACTCATCTACTCTGGCTCGGACTGTTGCATTTAAAGACATATTTAGCTCCTTGCTAATAAATATTATATTGTAGCATTAATATGCTACATATTACGCATCATTACAATGCCTAAAAACATAAGAAACCAAAGCAGAGGATACATCTATATGATGAAACCTATCAAGGTCAAGTCTTGGTTTTCTTGCCATATTGCTACTCCTAATGTTTTATGTAGTTTAGTATTTTATGGCTTTATTTGTAGTTTGTTACCTGACCATAAGATTTTTGATGAAAAAATTATCTAGTAGTTATGTTATACTTTCAAATTAATTTAAGGACAGTATAAATTGAAAAACAATCAAGATATGATACACGTTTATGGTGCAAGAGAAAATAATTTAAAAAATATAGATATAAGTATTCCTAAAAATAAGTTGGTAGTTGTGACGGGTATATCTGGTTCGGGTAAATCAACCTTGGCTTTTTCTACACTTTATGCAGAGGGGCAAAGACGTTATATAGAGTCTCTTTCTTCTTATGCTAGACAGTTTTTAGGACGTGTGGGTAAGCCTGATGTAGATAAGATAGAAGGCTTGACTCCTGCTATAGCTATAGATCAAAAAACCACGTCTAAAAATCCACGTTCTACAGTGGGTACGATCACAGAAATTTATGATTATTTACGATTACTTTTTTCACGTGTAGGGGAACAACATTGTCATGAGTGTGGAAAACCTATCTCTTCTATGTCAGCTTCAGATATCATTGAAGAAGTGTTAAAGCTACCTAATGGAGCAAAACTTATCATCATAAGCATCACTGGTCAAAGAAAAAAAGGTTCTTTTGCAGATATGTTGGAGTCTCTACGTCATAAAGGGTACATCCGAGCTATGATAGACGGGGTTATGGTACGTCTTGATGATGAGATAGAACTTTCAAAAACAAAAAACATACGATTAAAGTCGTGGTTGATAGAGTAGTGGTTAAAGAAGAGAGCCGTGACCGCATAGGGCAGGATGTTGAAAAAGCACTCAAAGAGTCGTATGGTGAACTAGAGATTGAAGTACTGAACTTTGAAGAGGTTGACTTTGAGAGACAGCATATGCACTACTCAGAGCATTTGGCTTGTTTTGATTGTAAGTTGAGTTTTGAGCCTTTAGAACCTGTTAGTTTTTCTTTTAATTCGCCCAAAGGTGCTTGCCCTGCTTGTGATGGTCTTGGGATACGTTATGCCATTGACCTTAAAAAGGTGATCGACTCTGCACTGTGCATTGAAAAGGGTGCTGTAAGAGTGATGTATGGTTTTAACAAGAGTTATTATACGAAGTTTTTGAATGCTTTTTGTGAACAAAATGATATAAATGTCAAAACACCTTACGGAGAACTAGAATCTCATCAGCAAAAAGCCATACTCTATGGTAACGGTGGTTCTGTAGATTTTACATGGAAACGTCATAATCTCAAACGAGAATGGCCAGGCGTTGTAAAGTTTGCACATGATATGTTCAAAGATGAAAAAGACCTTTCAGAATATATGACAGAAAAAGTCTGTGACAAATGTGATGGACATAGACTTAGACCACGTTCCTTAGCCGTCAAAATTGAAGGCAAGAATATCGCAGATATTATCTCCATGCCTATAGAAAAATCGTATGCATATTTTGCAGATGAAAATACTTTTTCTCACCTTTCTGATCAGCAAAAAATGATAGCCCAATCCATACTTAAAGAGCTGTATGAAAGACTATACTTTTTGTTTGATGTAGGATTGGGGTACATCACTTTAAATCGTGATGCAAGAAGTATTTCGGAGGAGAAGCACAGCGTATACGCATCGCTTCTCAGATAGGTTCTGGGTCTTACTGGTGTGATGTATGTATTGGATGAGCCAAGTATAGGCTTGCATGAGCGAGACACGTTGAAACTCATACGTACACTCAATTCCTTGCGTGACAAAGGGAATTCGGTCATCGTTGTAGAACATGATAAAGAAACCATTCTTGCAGCAGACTACATCATAGATATAGGTCCTGGAGCAGGGGAGTTTGGTGGTGAAGTGGTCTTTGCTGGTGATGCGAAGAAACTTGCAAAAGCCAAAACTTTAACGGCAGATTATATGTATGGAAGAAAAGATATTATTTATACGCATGATAATCCTCAAGAAGAGTGGATTGAGATCAAAAATGTGACACTCAATAACATAGAAAAGCTTGATGCTAAAATACCTCTCAAAAACTTTGTATGTATCACGGGAGTAAGTGGGAGTGGTAAGTCATCACTTATCTTACAGACACTTTTACCTGTGGCTAGAGAACTGCTGAACCATGCTAAAAAAGTAAATAAGGTAGATGGTGTAGAAATCAATGGACTTGAAAAACTAGATAAAGTCATCTATCTGGATCAAAGTCCTATAGGAAGGACACCTCGTTCAAATCCTGCAACCTATACGGGTATGATGGATGAGATACGTAAACTTTTTGCACAAACAAAAGAAGCTGAACTTAGAGGATACAAAATAGGACGTTTTTCTTTTAATGTAAAAGGCGGACGCTGTGAGAAGTGTCAGGGAGATGGACAGATAAAGATAGAAATGCACTTTTTACCTGACGTGCTGGTAAGTTGTGATGTCTGTAATGGTGCAAGATACAATGCCCAAACACTTGAAGTACGCTACAAAGGTAAATCTATAGCAGATGTATTGGGCATGTCTGTGGGGGAAGCACTAGAGTTTTTCAAGGCTATTCCTATGATTGCGGTGAAACTCAAAACCTTGACAGATGTGGGACTAGATTATATCAATTTAGGACAAAATGCAACCACACTTTCAGGGGTGAAGCACAGCGTATTAAACTGAGTAAAGAACTAAGCCGAAAAGATACGGGTAATACACTTTATATTTTAGATGAACCAACTACAGGACTTCATTTTGCAGATGTTGACAGACTTACGGGCGTTTTACATCACTTGGTAGAACTAGGTAATTCTGTAGTCGTGATAGAGCATAATCTTGATATGGTTAAAAATGCAGATTACATCATAGATATGGGACCAGAAGGTGGAAATAAAGGTGGCATTATCATTGCTACGGGAAGTCCAGAAAAATTAGCAAGTGAATATAAAGATACAGGTTCTTACACGGGAGAGTATTTGGCTAAGGAGTTTACTAAGGTCGTTTAAATTGTTTTCTTGAAGTTGATTTTCTACTTTGATTTGCAAAACTTATGGCCATCTTGACAATAAAAAGCATGATGATTGCTGCTATGATTTCATATCCTATCGTCCATGTTAAAAGAAAAGAAGATTGATCATTAAGTGATACAAATAATTTTATATCTCCTTCTGCGATATAAAAGAAAAGAAAGAAAAGCCCAGTAATATAAGGAAGTAAAATAAAATAAACAGTGATAAATATTTTCTCAAAACCTTCAGGAAAAAAGAGGGGTGTTTGTGCAAGGTCAACATTTTGTTGTCCAAACTTTCCTGGTGCTTCTGTCTTGGTATTTCTAAGTCTTGTCTTTGTTGATGCAACTGTTCTTTTATTTGAAACTTGTGTCGTCGCCATTTTAATCCCTCATTATAATTTAGGATTATAACATCATATTTGTTAATACGAAATTAATTTGATGATACACCTTTGAAAGCATTTAAGACATTTTGATAATAAAAAATAGGATGATTGCTGCGATAACTTCATATCCTATAGCCCATGTTAAAAGGAAAGAAGACTGATCATTGAGCGATAAAAATACATCTACGTTTCCTCCGAAATATAAAGAAAAAGAAAGAAAAGTCCTGCGATGTAAGGCAGTGAAATAA
>JAUZSE010000003.1 GCA_030949725.1 Sulfurovum sp.
TCTATACTTTCTTGTAAGCCACCTGCGTGTGATCCGTATTTCCTAAGAGTAAAACCAGCAGCTACTTTATGCCCACCCCCACCAAAGGCTAAAGCCACTTTAGATACATCTACTTTTTTTACTTCGTAAAGAGACACGAATCCCTTCTTCTACTTCCATCGCAAAAAAAGCAATCTCTACAGTCACTAAAGATTTTGCATAGTCTGCTATCCCATCCATATCTGCTACTGTAGCCCCTGTGGCTTCGATGTCTAAGCGTGTGACGCTCAGTGTTGCGATTTTGGCATTATCATAAAGAGTTAAAGAAGCCAGTGCTCTTTGTAAAATACGCAAGGAAGACAAAGGTCTTCTTTGTGTAAAGTTATACGCTATTGTATCTGGTTTGGCACCCGCTTCAACCAAAGTTTTTGCGACTGAAAATACTTCTTGATTGACATTTGTGCTGGTAAAATACCTTGTATGAGAGAGCAAGGCAGTATAAAAACAGGTTGCAGCATCTGCGTCTATTTTATAGATCTCTTTAAACAATGTAAAAGCAACTTGTGAAGCCGAAGCATACCGTGTATTACTTTCATGATGGCCTATATTTATAATCTCTCTTCCCACAAGATCAAATCCTAAACGGTCTATGCTAGCACAATCACAAGCGATAATAAGACTTTGTTTATAGTCTATATGGTGTTTTATTTTTTTAAAATTCGGAAGAAAATCCAAATACTGAGGCAATGCACTTGAAGCATTCACCACTTCTACTCTTTGATGTAATGCTTTACTCAGTAATGCATAAATACCTAAACTTGTACCCAAGGTATCGGCATCTGGATTGAGATGAGAAAGTATAGTGATAGACTCTGCTTGTTCTATCTTTTCTTTAACTTCTTGATAGGGGAGACTTTGCATAAAACTATTCAACCTTCATAGAAAGATCAATCCACTTTGCCTGATGTATCACAGAACCTGAAGAGATAGCATCTACACCTGTTTGGGCTATGGCTGATATAGTCTCAAGTGTGACATTGCCACTGGCTTCAAGCAATATATGTGGATACTTAGCATTCCTATAAAGCACTACTTCCTTTGTTTCTTCCAACGACATATTGTCACACATCACAATATCTGCTCCAGCTTTCATTGCTTTTTCTGCCATTCCCAGACTCTCACATTCTATCTCTACTTTAGAGGTAAATGGTATCTTTTGGCGTACTTCTTTCATAAAAGCCTCTAAATCATCTATCGTCTGCAAATGTGTATCTTTGAGCATCAAACAGTCATCTAAACCCATACGATGGTTGATACCTCCCCCACAACGCACAGCATACTTCTCAAAAACCCGCAGCAAGGGTCTGGTTTTTCTTGTATCCAAAAGTTTGACACCCGTACCTTTAATAGCAGCTACATACTGCGCAGTGAGCGTAGCAATAGAAGAAGCGTGTAGTACCATATCTAAAATAGACCGTTCAAGAGAAAGTATAGTTTTTGAATCTCCAGAAATAAAAAGTAGCTTGTCACCTTTCTTGAACCGACTACCATCCTCAACTTCCCACTCCAAAAATAAATCATACATCTTCTCAAATGTTTCGACATATTCCTGCCCTGCAAATACCCCATCACTTTTGGCAATGATATAAGCACGTATGGATTTACTCTCACCAATGCGAGAAAAAGATCACCTCTGCCTACATCTTCAGCTACCAATGCTTTTAAAAATTGTTCTTTTAGCATTTGTCTTCCTTAGTCAATACAGTCAAAAATATAAATATTTTTTATCATTTTCTCTATATAATTAAAATCAATTTCACCTTTAGTCAAAGGTAACAAAATTTTTGTTTGTTTTATTCTTCCTTGATTAAATTTTCTTCCATATGAATATCGAAACTGTTCTTTGTTGATTAAAGTTTGAAAAAACATAGCCCGATAAATATTTAGCTTAAATTGAGGCTTTAAAATTTCCACATGGTCACTTGCAGAAAATTTTTCTTCTTGATAACTACAGTATCCAATAGTTGCAGAATCTACTGTTAAAATATTTCCTTCATCAGTAAAATAGTTATAATAATTATCTACAGCATTATTTGTAGCTCTTGTTGTAACATATGGATACTTACCCTCACCGTAGTTTTCCAGTACTCTTTTAGGAGTTGTTTTTGAGCCTTTTACAATAAAAATATCTTCTATGCTAAATTCTTTCCATTTTGATGTATCAATAGGTTTTAAATCTTTTTTCTTATTTCCAAATAATTCTTGTAACTTTTGATTTTCTAAGATATAAGATATTAAATCATAATTATCTTTTATCTTTGTTTTAAATATAAGATAGTCTTTAATAGTTGATTTAAAATTATTTAAAGTCATATTTAAATAATTTGTTTCTACATAAGCATAAGCAGACCATTCACTATTATAATCAACTTTTTGCAATATAGATTTTCCTTTTTCTATAGTTTTGTCTCTATAATTACTTATCCATTCTTCTTTAATTGTTTCCCATTTATTATTGATGTCAATTCTTTTATTCTTAGCATTAACGAACCCATCGTCATCCCATAAGGAAAACCAACTTTTAGTATTTATATTATGTGATTTATGTGCTTCAAAAATCATAATACACGTATGTGTATTTGCACCTTTAAATAAATCAGATGGCATCACGGTGACAGCTTTCAGAGTATGTTTTTCAAGTATATTTTGTCTAATATCATTATCGTTATTTGTACAACTTAGTGGTACAATTGCAATTGCAATACCTCCAACTTCCAAGGAATCTAATAATTTTTTAATAAAATTTAATTCTTTTTCCTCTAGTTTCTTTTGCGAATATGGTGGATTAATTAAACCAATATTACATTTATAATCATTTAAATTTAGATCTATATTAAAACAATTTTCTTGCATTAAATTAGCTTTACCATCTCCTCTAATAATCATATTTGAAGCACTTAAGGCATACATATTTGTTTGCGTTTCTATGCCAACTAAATTATTTTTATAAATACTATCTATTTCTGATACTGTAGGATCATTTTTTAGCATCATTTCCATCGCAGATATTAGAAAACCCCCTGTCCCCGTGCATATATCTAAAACTTTTGAATTTTTATTGACTTCTGCTAATTCACAAAATAATTCTGTTATGTGTGTAGGTGTCAAAACAATGCCTAGTCCTTTACCATCACCACCTGTATATCTTAAAAACTCAGAGTAAAATTGAGCAATAATGTCTATATTATTTGTTTTTTTTACAAATGGATACACTTTACTTTCTATATCAACTAAAAATTTATGCAAAGAATTATTATCATGTGATGGGTTTTGATTATCTATCATTCCATCAAGTAAATATGTATGTGTAGTGATAAAATCAAACTCATTTATAAGTGTATTTATTTTACTACTTAATAAATTGGATTCATTTAGACTTTCTGTAATTGCTTCTAGTATCCTTTTTGCCAATCTTTGAGGATTGGTAATACTTTTATATTCATTGACGAAATCACCATTGTCTAGTGCTAACAACAAACAAGCTACTAATAATGGTTTTTCTGCTTCTTTTAATTTAGCTTCATCTCTCATTTCATTATGTAGTTTTTTTGCATATTCTAAAAGTTGTTTTTGAGTTAAATTTATATTGTCATTATTATGAAATAATTCATAATAATTTTTATAATTCATAAATTGAGAATATTTTTTCGGAAAGTACCTTTTTTCATTTTTAGACCATTGGAAAAAGGACATTTTTAAGTCTTCTTCTTTCTCTCCACTAATCGCGATAGCTATTACATTAAATTTATTTTTTAGGAATGAAGCATAATGGAGTACCCCATCAACTGCATATTTTTTAGGATTGTTTTTATTATTGCTTTCATGTTCTTTTGTATTGGCTTTACATTCAATTACGATTATTACATCAGAATTATTTTTTCTTATTATAAACTCTGGATATCCAGCCCCATTACCTGATTTACTAGCACGAGATAAAAGTTCTGATATAATTTTACTATCACTTTTTTGCTCTTCTATAATTAATTTATTATCATAATAATTTAACCCTGTTAAGATTTCCCTTGTAATTCGTTCTGTTTTTCTTTCATTTACCATAATTTATCCTAATAAAATGTAAAAATTTCTAATTATATATTCTACTCATATTCTTTATATTACATTGTAAATATGTCAAATTGTCATATTTACAAAGTTTTTATTTTATCGCCAACATACGTTCCAATGCCATATTAGCATATTTTCTAACCTCGGGATCAACCACTATCTCATTCATAGGTTTTTCATCTTCTATAGACTTCAGAGTATTATACAAGTCTTCCAAAGTCGTTTCATTCATTGTAGGGCATTCTGGTTTGGTAGAAGAAAGTACATAGGTATTTCCTTTTCTCATTCTGTTGACCAGATTATATTCTGTACCTATAGCCACTTTTTGTTCAGGGTCTAAGGCATCCACATATTTAATAAGCTGTGAAGTCGAACCTGAAAAATCTGCTACTTTTACTACAGATGGATCACATTCTGGGTGTACAGCGATTTTAATATCTGGAAATTTATCACGGTAAAACTCTACATCATCTACAGTAAAAAGTTGATGCACGGAACAAAAACCGTTAAAACAAATAATGTCTGCTTCTTTTGGGTCACATTCTTCCCCATCAATCTCCACACCTATGACACAAGACTTCAGTCCCATTTGTATAGCAAAGTTCTGCCCCAAACATCTATCAGGTACAAAAAGTATCTTTTACCTGTTTCAAGTCCTTTTTCGATGATCTTAAAAGCATTGGATGACGTACAAACATACCCACCCATCTCTCCTACTTTGGCTTTAACTGAAGCATCAGAATTTATGTACGTGATAGGTAATATATTTTCTTTGGCTATGCCCCTATCTACCATATACTGCACAGACTCTTCAAAATATGAGCCATCCATCATACGTGCCATGGCACAACAGGCAATTTTTGGCATAAGTACACGCTTGTCTGGATCTAGGATTTTTACAGACTGCCCCATAAATCCAACACCACAAAAGACTACCCATTCTTTGCCATCAGCTTGACATCTGCGTGCAAGTTCTAGTGAGTCACCCGTAATATCTGCCATTTCAAATACTTCATCACGCTGATAATAATGCGCAACAACCGTAACATCAAGCTCTTTTTAAGCCTGTTTATTTCAGCTTTAAAATCAATCATATTCTACCTTTCTATTTAAACCATGCTATCATTTGTGGCTATTTTAGCAAAATTTGGTTAAAATTGCACCTAACAAGACTTTAGGGCTCCTCTAGTCTAATTTAAAACAATGGAATACTCAATGGATTTACTTAACCAAAATATCATACTTTATCTCGCAGCATACCTACTAGCAGGTATCCCATTTGGATACTTACTGGCTAAAAAGTTTGCTGGTGTAAATATCAAAGAAGAAGGTTCTGGCAATATTGGTGCGACCAATGTACTACGTGTCGTAAAAGAAAAAGACCCAAAACTCGCAAAAAAATTGGGTGCTATTACGCTCTTTCTCGATGGAATCAAAGGTGTTGTGGTTATAGTCATAGCCATGATGCTCGGTGTTCCAGAAGGTGTACTGTGAATCATCGCAGTGCTTGCTGTTGTAGGACACTGCTTTTCTGCATTTTTATTTTTTGAAGGAGGCAAAGGTGTTGCTACAGGTTTTGGCGTATTATTAGTTATGATGCCTATCCCTGCACTCATCGCCATAGTGATTTGGTTAGGTGCTGCTAAGGGTCTAAAAATATCTTCCATCTCTTCACTCATAGGACTTGTCGCCTTTATCATCGCTTCTTATGTACTTTATCCTGAGGTTCCAGGTATTGGTTCACATGCGCCTATTTGGATTATTGCTTTTATTATTTCTTATAAACATATCCCAAATATTATGAGACTTTTTAACAAAGAAGAGGCTAAAGTTTAAAGTATGACTATACATATAGAAGCACTGACCTTTGATGTCATTATTGGTTTACTGGACTTTGAACGTGATCACACACAATCTGTGATCGTAGATGTTAGTGCAAGTTATGATTATAGTGACAATGCTTTTATAGACTATGCCGATATGGTAACCCTCATACAAAATGAACTTAAACTAAAACGATATACCCTTTTGGAAAATGCACTTATAGGTGTCAAAGATGTACTTTATATAGCCTACCCTCAACTCCAAATACTCTCTTTGAAGATCTCAAAACCCGACATCCTTCCTGAGTGTAATGTTGCACTCAGTCATCTTTGGAAATTCTAAACTTAAAAACTTTCATAAACCCTTATTTTATGCTATAATTAAGAAATTCTTAACTTTAAACTAAAAGGTTCACTTATATGAGAATATTAATTATTGAAGAAGATGTAGAACTAGGTAAAGCACTTTCGGAGAAACTAATTGAAGAAAATTATCAAGCAGATATCGCTGAAAATCTAGGTGATGCAAAGTATTATCTTGATATCAGAAACTATGACCTAGTGCTGCTGTCATGACCAGAAAACAACAAAAGTCATATTGATCTTATCTCGACTATTAAAACAGATGCTTATAAAACATCTGTCATCGTTTTTTCTGAACGTTCAGATAAAAAGAGTGAAATTGAAGCACTCAAATCAGGTGCAGATGATTTTATCAGGAAGCCTCTTGATTATGATATCTTGGTAGTACGTATAGAGGCAAAATTACGTTTTGGTGTTTCTAATATTATTGAAATTGATGATCTTACTATCAATCCCGAAGAAGAAAAAATTATTTATCAAGGTGAAGAGATAGAACTCAAAGGAAAGCCATTTGAGGTACTCACACATCTTGCTATGCACAAAGATCAAATTGTTTCTAAAGAACAACTCCTTGATGCCATTTGGGAAGAACCTGAACTGGTCACTCCTAACGTGATTGAAGTTGCCATCAACCAAATACGTCAAAAAATGGACAAGCCTTTAAATATAACTACTATAGAAACAGTCAGAAGACGTGGATATAGATTTTGTTTTCCTAAGAAGATCTCTTAACATCTCATTCAAAAAGGGGTACAAGACCCCTCTTTTCTTATAAAACTACTCTATAATAAAATTATTTCCATATTTAACTCAATCATAAGCATTCTTGAGTTATAACTCCTATAAATAATAGACACAGAGGATAATATGGCATTAGTAATAACAGATGAGTGTATAGCATGTGATGCATGTAGAGAAGAGTGCCCCAATGAGGCCATTGAAGAAAATGATCCTATCTATTTTATAGATCCAGATAGATGTACCGAGTGTGTAGGTCATTTTGATGAACCACAATGTATCGCTGTATGTCCTGTTGACTGTATTGTTACCGACCCTGACAATGTTGAGAATGTTGAAGAGTTAAAATTCAAATATGATAAACTACAAGAAGAAGAGTCTTAGAGTATGGCAAAACGAACTGCCATCATTGATATCGGTTCAAATTCAGCTAGGCTTGTTATTTTTGAAAAAACAAGCCGTTATGGCTTTCATCTCGTTTGCGAACAAAAATCAAAAGTACGTATCGGTGAAGGTGCCTATGAAAAAAAAGGGTATCTCCAACCTATTGGTATCAAGAGAGCCTTTCTCACATTAAAATCTTTCGTTCACACCATAGAAAAATTTCAAGTCCATAAAATACTTTGTGTCGCGACTTCTGCATTGAGAGATGCACCAAATGGTAAAATATTTGTACAATGGATACAAAAAGAATTGGGACTTTCCATTAAGATCATTGATGGTAAAAAAAGAAGCCAAATATGGTGCAATTGCTGCGAGTAACCTACTTCCTATCCATGAGGGTATTACGATTGATATAGGTGGTGGATCTTCCGATATGGCTCTCATCCAAAACAATCGTATCGTAGACACCTATTCTCTCAATCTAGGTACCGTTAGACTCAAAGAACTTTTTTTTGACAAAGAACTCTCACTCAAAGAGAGTAATACAAAAGCAAAAGCCTATATAAAAAATGAACTGGCAAAGCTTCCTAAACATTTTAGGCACACTTTAGCCATAGGCATAGGTGGAACTGCAAGAACGCTGAGTAAAGGGATTATGAAACGATCTAAGCACCCTCTGGACAAACTACACGCATTTTCTTATAATATTCAAGAACACATAGACTATCTTCATGCTATTCCCCTTTCAAGTGCTAAAAACCTCAAACAGTTTGACCTCAAAAAAAATCGTTACGACACTATACGAGAGGGTACGCTCATTTTTACGATGATACTCTCCGAAATTTCTGCAAAAGATGTAATTACCTCTTCTGTTGGGGTAAGAGAGGGTGTATTTTTAGAACAACTCTTACGAGACGATAACTTAAAATTTCCCTCTACAGTAAATCCAAGTGTACATTCCATTCTAGACATACCTTTCTACACAAGTTCCTCAAAAGAAAAAAGAGTAAAATAGCAAATAAAAAGCCATGGAACATAGATTAAAAACCAGACAGGAAAAATTAGTAGTGGGTGAGATGAATAGTAAAGTAAATGCAAAGACAGGAATTAACCTTTTAATAAAGACAGAAGGGATGAGCCAAGTACAAGCATCGTATAGATTTTATAACAATGAGAATGTAGAGTTCACATCATTAAATAATCCAATTATTAAGCATGGATTAGAAGAGATAGAACGTCAGTGTGATGTGTATCTGTTAAATGCATACGATTGGTCACATCTGGACTATAAACATCATCATTCTAAAGAAGGAAGAGTAAACAAGAATAAGAAGAGTGGTCAACAATCAGGCTATGACCACCAATCGTGTCTAGCCATGAGTGATAGAACAGGTGAACCAATAGCTCCATTGGCTCAAAATCTTAAAATAGATAAAAATGTACTCTCTACGTACAACACCTTAGCCAAAAAACCCCTCTAACCCACCCTCTCATGGGGGTGAATAGCCCCTAAATTCGCAATCTTAATGGATACCTTCTGAATTAAATACTCGTTAGCTAAATTCGGAAGTAATTTAAATACCTCTTTGACGTATTTAAGCCCATGGTAGTGGGCTTTTAGGTCAAGAATACTCATCTCTTTCATAGTAGAGTTTTGACGTAATCCATGAGAAAAGTTGACCATAAAAGTAGAGAGATTTGCCCAATTATGGATAGGTGTTTCTTTGGTATTCATAAAATCTTCCATTCCCCAATATTGTTTGGCATCTCGGAAGACAAATTCAATCTGAAAACGAAGTGAATAGTAATCAATAATCTTTTCATAGTCCAATGTCAAATCTGTAGAGAAGAGATTTACATGAGCAATTTTTCCTGTGCTTAGATTTATCTTTTCTATAATCACAATATTAAGCCTATCAGCAAACTTACGATGCAACATCTCCATTTGATAAATTTTTGTTTGGATATTCTTATCTTCGTCTATGGTATCTGATTTTAGATAGGGTTCTGGAAGATTATCATAGTCAATAGCATCTCCATATTTCCTAGGAGATCCTCTTCCTGCATACTCTCCACTATAAGGAAATAGCAGTGCAGAGTTTTTTGAAGTTTAGAAATGATATGTAATCCACATTGCCTCACCATTTGTACAGCAGGATTATTTCCAAATGCTCCATCAAAGACAAAATAAACAATATCAATATGCTTGTCAATCCGTTTAAGTGCCTTATTTACGGACTCCTGGACAAATTTAAGATAGGGAGAAAGTTCAATATCTTTTTTATCTTGATTCCCACTGCCTACAGGTCTTCCAACTTTACCATGCTTCTTTTTCTTACTCTTCTTTACACTTTTGTCTTTGATACAACCTTCTTTTTTCTCTCGAACTATTTGTTGTGTACTTAGTGGATAAGCTTTTCTTGTTTCTACACTTATCAAGGAAAGATTGAGAAATGCCAAACTTTGTATCACTTGGTTTTGGATAGAAGAATAAAACCTATCTATCCCATAAGTATGCTTCCCACTTTTGCTTACTACTACTTCATCTCCACCCAAAAGATAGACTGAACCCTTTTTTGTTAAATGCGTTTTGATAAACATCCAATTGATTTCTTCCCAATTTATCTTTGAATGAAAGAAGCGTGTGATAGTTCGATAACTCCCTCCTTTTTCACTCCATCTACTTAATCCTAACATAGTAATCCGTCCTCGCATTGAGAGCAAGGCTTGGATGATGATTTGTAGTTGTTTATGCTTGTTTTTTACAATTATAGGTGCGATACATCTTAAGAGTGTTATAATTTCTGTCATGGGATAACTTTATGTTTTTTTGGTTTAAAATTATAGTAGTTGTCTCATGGCTTTGGCTTATATTTTGTTTTTATTTTTGGCTAAGGTGTTGTACGTATAATGAGAATATAGATATGAACCTGACACATTTAGAAGAGTTAATCCAAAGAACAAAATGGATTCGAAATAACCTTGAGATAAAAAAAGAGATAGTAGATATTATTGATAGAGAAGGAGATAGCGTAGCCCTTATGCGAGAGTATGAAAAAGAGAAATGGCTCTATCTTATACGGGCTAAAAGTAGTCATAAAGTTTATGTTCCAACACTTGATAAGGAGCTAAAACAAGGGGAAGTGGCAGATAGTTTACCCAAAGGAGAGTTTGTCAAAAATATTGAGTATAGAGCCAAAGGAAAAAAACAAGAACAGGTTAAAATTTATGTCAATGAGATAGAGGTTGAACTAAGAAGAGATGCTACAAAAAGTCTAATTAACGAGGATGGAAAAAAAGTTATAGAGAAAACATCAGGAGAGCCTATCAAAGCTAGATTGGTTGTGGAAAGAATTATCAACAAAGAAGGTGAGATAGTTGCACAATGGATACTTTTGACCAATGTAAATAAGGATGTCTCTAGTGAAACCATTGGAACTTGGTATTACTATCGTTGGAAGATTGAAAGTTATTTCAAACTTTTAAAAACAGCTGGATTTAATCTTGAAAAGTGGCAACAACAAGACCCTAAAGCTATCTTTAGACGATTGCTTATCTGCTCTTATGCTTGTGTCTTATTATGGAAACTGCAACAATCCAATGAGGAGAATGCAGAAACAATCAAAAAGTTTCTTGTCAAAATTTCTGGTCGATTGATGGAATGGGGCAAGGATTATACGGCTCCTGCACTCTTAGCTGGATTATGGAACTTTTTGCAAATGATGGATATTCTTACTGTTTATAATGTTGATGACCTTTTTTAGCATGAAAGATGATTTATCTAAAATCATGGGTATTGACTTTGGACTTGTGTAGAAAGGTATGATTCTAGATAGATTTAACCCTTTAGGAGATATTGAAAGAAAGAAAAAAAAGTAAGCTTAAAATAGCCTCTAAGCTCTATGAACAGATGCCATGTGAAATGCAAAACAAACAACAGTATAAAAATGAACTGCTTTGGGCATTAAAACTTTCTGGTATTGGAAAAACATTAAACATCTATAAGTCACACCAACATGCATTTTACATCACTATGCAGGAGTTGAATTATGGTTTTACCCATGAACAAAGCCTTCTTGTCGCATTGCTTTTACGTATGCACGGCAAAGAGTTATTGCACAAACCTCTTTTTCAAAGTTTCAAAACACTTTTACCTGAGAGAGAGACCCTGCTTTGGCTGAGTTTTATCTATACACTAACAGTATTTTTACATGAAGCTTCTAACTCTGCAAGTATAGAATTTACCTATAGCAACAAAACCCTTACCATCTACACCGATAAGCCACTTTATCTGGCAAAAGAGAAGATAAAGTCATTGGAAAAACCTCTAGCATTTGCGATTATTATTAAGGATGAAAGTAAAGTGCCAAGAAACAAAGAGTTGGGCGTTTAGAACTGTGATCCCATAGAGAATTCAAAGCTTGCTGTTCTGTCACCCTCTTTCTCATCTATAGGATAAGCGAAGACAAGGTTTATCAATCCAAATGCAGACTGCCATTCTAACACCACACCTGTGGAAGATCTACTGATATCATTTTCAACCACATTCAGTTGATATTGACTGTTATCTAAACCAATGTACCCGTAATCATAGAAAAATGCCAATCGCATTTTTGCTGCTTCAGAAAGAGGCACACTTGCTTCTACACTTCCTGAAACACGTTGTGTCCCACCCACTAGGTTTCGAAAACCTGTTGCAGGGTCTATATAATAAGGTGCTAAAGAATAAGGATCAAACCCTCTAACAGAACCCATACCACCCATAAAAAGCTTTTCAGCTGTAGGTAACTTATCGTTTTCATCTCTACTGATGTAAGTTGCTCTACCTTTGACACGTAAAATCATATCATAGTCAATCCAATCTTCCAACCCATAATAAAACCCTACTTTTGCATTTGTTTTGAGTGGATCGGCATAACCATTAAAAAAGACTGGATCATAATCATCACCTTTTAGTTGTCCATAATCAAAGGTTACGATAGCTTTCATTCCTGATCTTGGTATAAAAAAATCATCCGTATTATCGAAATTCATACTTACAAAAACAGATGTTTTCGAATACTGGTCATTATATAACAAACCCTCTACTGGTGTAGTGAGTGAATCATTAATGGTTGACTGATTATCTGCATAACCAAGCCCTACTGTACCATGGAAATATCTCCAAAACTCTCTTCCTAAAGTAATGGATGCACCTAGTGAATCTTCACTATAGTCTACATATTCATAATCTCTTTTATAAAAACTCACACCAAAACTGTACATACTGTCCCATATTTTAGGATTCACAAAAGAGAGGTTGGCATTTTTGGAAACTTGTGAGATTTCAAAACCTAAAGTGGTGTTGATCCCAGAACCAAAGATGTTTCTATCTGAGATAGACGCATTCACCATCAATCCTTCATATGAACCATATCCACCACCCGCAGAGATAGTACCCGTAGAAGTTTCTTTTACTTTTACAAGAAGATTGATCTTGTTGTCAGATAGTCGTTCACTTTGAATATCGATAGATTCAAAGAACCCTGTTCTACCTAATGAAGATTTTGAATCTTTCAAATCTGTTGCATTAAATGTGTCACCAGGAGCAAGATAGATGTAACGTCGGATGACTCTATCTTTAGTCGTATCATTACCAGAAATTACAACATCATTAATGGTTACCACTTCTCCCGGCTCCACTATGTATTGTAAATTAATGATTTCTTGTTCTGGATTTTTATGCATCTGCGGTGAAACTTTTACAAAAGCGTATCCAAGGTTACCCACTTTTTCTTCCAAGCTTTTAATATCTTTACGCATTCTCTTTACATTAAATATCTTACCTGTTGTTAACAGAAGATCTTCTTTCATATCTTCTGTGTTTAAGCCTTTAACCGATTGTGTTACGCCTATAGTTCCTACACGGTACTGCACACCTTCTGAAACCTGATAGTCTACTTCTGCATTATAAGAACCAAAATCCACACGCATTAACGGCTTACTTACATAGGCATCTAAGTACCCATTTTGCATAAACACATCTTTCACCCTATAGGCATCATATTCGAGTTGATCTGTAGATGCTTCACCACTATTTCTCCAAGGCATCCATCCAAATGTATCTTCTTCTTTATTGGCAAGTTCACGCTCAAGATCACTTTGGTCTATTTTGGAAGCACCAACAAAGTTCATTTTTTTAATGATAATCTTTTCACCCTTATTAACATCGAAAATAATAGAAATACTGCTTTCTCCGATAGCTGTCTTACTTATTTCAACAACAGTATCATAATATCCTTGACTTTCCAGTTTAGAAATGAGTGCTTTTTTTGCTTTCTTGACACGTCTTTCATCATAAAGATCACCCTTTTTAAGTCCAATACCTTCTAAAAGTTTTTTACCATCATCTCCAGAACCATACCCTTTGATATCTATATTTGAAATAGCCAATTTTTCTTTAAAATGGTAAATCAGTACACCACCCTGTTTGTCTACCCAGACATCTTTAAAATAGCCCTGTGAAAAAAAGTTTTTAATCGAATCATTGATTTTTTCGCTGTCCATCTCTTCGCCTACGCGAATATCCGCAATTTCTTTTGCAACCGTAGGAGAAAGGTGTGCAAGTCCTACAAATTTAATCTGTGTGACTTTTTGTGCTGACAACAATGAGCTTATCATCATCCAAGAAAATAGTATTGAGAAAAGTGATGTCTTTTTTGTCATATTTGAGACCTTAAAATAATTTGCTATTATTTTATCTTTTTTTCAATAAGAACCTCATAAGAAATAGAAAAACCATGTTATACTTTTAAAAAACAGGTTGGTGTATCTATGACACATACAAAAGTCGGAATCGTCGGTCTTGGACTTATGGGAGGTTCTTTGAGTCTAGCACTCAAAAAGCTTCCTGAAGAGTATTACTTTATCGGTCTAGACCACAATAAACTACATTGTACACAGGCACTTAAATTGGGTCTTGTAGATGAAATTACCCTTTCTCTTGAAACACTCAAAAGTTGTGACATTATTTTTCTAAGTATCCCCGTAGATGGTATACTCTCCATAGCCAAACAATTGGGTACTTTAGATCCAAAATGTACAGTCATTGACCTAGGAAGTACCAAAGAAAAAATATCTCTCTCTATCCCCTCAGATATTCGACATAATTTTGTCACAGCTCACCCTATGACAGGTACAGAAAAATTTGGTCCTACTGCTGCCATTGAAAATCTTTATACCGATAAAGTAGTTGTGCTTTGCGACATGGAAAAAAGTGCTAAGCACCAAGATAAAGTTGCTAAAAGACTTTTTACGGATATAGGTATGAACATCGTTTGTATGGGAGCAAAAGAGCATGATAGGCATGCCGCTTTCATCTCACATATGCCACATGCACTCTCTTACGCACTTGCAAATTCGGTCATCAAACAAGAAGCTTCGCAAAGCATTATTGCCCTTGCAGGTGGAGGATTTAAAGACATGAGCCGCATTGCCAAATCGTCTCCCAATATGTGGGAAGATATCTTTAGGCAAAATAAAAGTAATGTCCTTGAAGCGATCCAATCCTTTCAGTCAGAGCTAAAAAAATGCCAAAAGATGGTAGAAAATGAAGAGTGGGATACACTCAACGAGTGGATGAAAGAAGCCAATACCCTGCATGATATTTTAGATTAGTGGGTATATTTCTCCACCAATCTCTTCAATAATTTTTTATCAATTATAACAGATTTATCACCATTTTTCTTTGCATACAACTGACGTACCATCGCTTCCACCTCTGCATCATCACTCATATGTGCATACAGTATTTTCAAGGCTTCAGACTCTTTGTAGGGACTTGTAGTTCTTCCTTTAAAGTTTGGCAACCATCTTACTAACATTACAAACAAAGCACCCAAAGCAAAGGAAAGAACAAGCATCCACCATGCTACAGATTTTACCTCTACTTCTTTTTCGATTATAACTTCTTTCGTTTGTACTATGCCTTTACTATCTGTTGAGTTACTGGTAATAGCTGTACTATTTGAAACTTTTATCTTTATATCATAGCTTGGCACATCCAGTGATTTTAGACTTTTATCTTCCAAACTCAACATCGAAAAGCTTTGAGAAGGAATACTAAAATCCTTATCCGATATAAATGCAAACGTTTTATTATAACTGCTATGCAACTCTCCATCCACAATACGTGTTTCTATTTTGGCTTCATCCGAATAAACAGTCACGCCATCTATCTCATATTTTGGATATTCAAAATTTTCTAAGTTTCCTTTTCCTTCGATTTTTACTGTAAGGTTTACTGGTTTATTGGCTTTTACCTCTTGCGTATCTACCCTTGCTTGTACTCTAAACTCACCTATGAGATTACTCTCTTGCGCTTGAGGCAGCACTTCTATATCAAGAGAGTTTGAAACAGTTTGAAGCCATTTTGTACCAAAAGTCATCCCAAAAATACCCCTACTACTACGATCTTGAAGACCTACTTTTGCCTTAGCAGGAGTAATTGTAAGATTTCCTTCTTGTTGTGCTGTGAGTATATATCTCACTTCTTGTACCTGATAATTACCTTTCATATATGCATTTTTTTCATTCACATTTACTGCAGTAAAGCCAGGGAAAGAGGGATTGGTATACTGAACCTCTTGTGAGAGTCTTACGCCATTTTTTAATGCAAAATAAACTGTGACCATAAAAGATTCACCCAACATTACTTTAGTTTTGTTCACACGCATTTCTAAAGAGAACAGACTATTTTTACTTGCTGTTGAAGCAGAAGACTTGACAACTTTTATAGCTATAGGATCTGTTTTATACTCTGTGCCATCTATATTGACAGTATAAGAAGGTATAGTTATATTATGTTCTGGTACAAATTGTATAACCTTTGTAATGGTTTTTTCGCTTTTATATGAACCGTTTACTATACTATAGCTTTGATTACTCCTTCTTGATGTACTCGTTATAGGAGCATCTGCTACCATCGAAATCTTAGGAAAAACTACTGAACCACCTGTAGCTTTCAATCGTAATTCTACAGGGTTACCCCTCACTACTTCCACTGTATTGACAGTAGCTTTCACACCAGCACCCAATACTACACTAGCACTCAAAACAAATACTAACCATACTTTACCAAGGTTTTGCATCTTCACTCCTTTGACCTTTTTTACTTTCACCCATCTGATACATCATCGTAGGTGTTTTGCCTTGTTGCATCTTTTTCATTAGACGTTTCAGCTCTTGTTCTTTTAGCTTCTCTTCTTTACTTTTTTTCTTATCTTCTTTAGACTGACTGCCCTCTTTATCACCCTTTTTATCTTTTTCACCATCTTTTTTATCGTCTTTTTTCTTCTTGTCATCTTCTTTTTTCTTGTCATCTTTGTCTTTTTTATCTTTATCTTGCTTCTTTTTCTCTTCGTCTTTTTGTTTTTTGTCGTCTTTTTTGTCTTGATCTTTCTTGTCTTTGTCTTTATCTTTTTGTCGTCTTTCTTTTTATCATCTTTCTTATCTTGATCTTTTTTCTTTTGCTCTTCTTCTTTTTTCTTCTGTTTTTTTGCCAATTCCAAATTAAACCTTGTATCTTCATCATCTTTGAGTTTTAAGGCTTTTTCATAAGACGCTATGGCTTTATCAAGCTCTTTTTTCTGAAACTGACTGTTCCCTATGTTATGTAATCTCTGGCTCTCATCTACACCCTCAGCCTTTTCATAGGCTGCAAGTGCTTCGTCATATTTCTTATCTTTATAGAGTGCATTTCCTATGTCATACTGTTTTTGAGGACTTTTTGCATCTAAGCTATTGAGTAATGTTGCACTTTTCCCATACTCTTGAGCTTCATACGCATCATTTGCTTCTTTGATCGTTTTAAAATCCGTCAATCCTGCATTTATAGTTACCGATAATAACAAAAATATCAATATTTTGATCATACATTTCTCCTTCTTGGCAGTGAGCTAAACCCTATCAGCAAAAACAACAACCCTAATCCCAAAGGATAATAAAAAAACTCCACACGTTCTTTTACGGTCACTTCACCTTGCTGTTGATTTTTGTATTTACCCCGAATGACCGAGACCAGCTGTTTGATGTCTTCATCTCCATTCCCTGCTATCACATACGCACCGCCATTTTCTTTGGCTACTTCACCCAATGCATCATTTCTCTGCGTAATGGCAATGGTTCCGTCTTTTTGTGTAAACGGCTTTCCATCTTCACCGATGACAGGTGCACCTTTATCCGTACCTACAAGTACCACATAAAGATCTATCTCATTGTTTTTGAGTATGTCTGAAAACCCTGCTATGGCTTCTTCGTCTCCACCATCGGTAAAGAGTAAAACAATTTTTGGTTTTTTCTCTTCTAGTAATGACGCTGTCAATTCACCCAAAGCAGAAAAATCTGTAGACCCCATGTTTATGTAGGAGTCATCTACTCCCGAAATCATCATTTTGAGGCTGTCCTTGTCTGAAGAAAATGGTGCCAAAATAAAAGGACTATAAGCAAAAGCAACCACCCCTATCTCATCACTTGGCATTGCATCAAAAAGCATAGACATTTTCTTTTTAGCAAACTCTAAACGGTTTGGATACACATCTGTACTTCGCATAGATCCAGAGATGTCAAGAGCGGTCAACAGTGTCAATCCCTGCACTTCTACCTTTTTATCTCCTTTTTCCATCACTGGTCTTGCTAGTGCAATGATCATCAGCAAAATGGCTAAAAGCATAAATATATTACGTAACATCATCGGCATACTTTCATCTGTAGCCGAAAGTCTTTTGAGTACTTTTACATCAAAAATACGTGAAAGTTTTTCTTTGTTGGTGCTAATGAGAAAAGCAAAGACCAAAAAAGGCACAATCATTACCCAAAAAAACTGTGGATTCACAAAAGTCATTTTACACTCCTCTACTATTTCTAAGATACATAAACAACAAAAGACTTAAAATTGCCAAAAACAATGGATAGATATAAAGGTACGTATGCTGTACGATCTTTTTATCATCTATTTTAGTGGCTTCGAGTTTGTCTATCTCTTCATATATTTGCGTCAAGGTAGTTGCATCTTTTGCACCAAAGGCAAGCCCATGCCCTGCATCTGCCAATGCTTGAAGATACGGACCGTTATAGTCACGTGCATCTCCTACCCCTATGGTATAGAGTTTGATGTCATGTTTTTCTATCATATTTTTCACATCTTCAAAAGGTATTTTAGACATATTATCTACCCCATCTGTAAGCAAGATGGCTATTTTTGATTTTGCTTTACTTTTACTCAAAAGAGTGTAACTCTGAACAATGGCATCATTGATCGCAGTACGTTTTCCTGCTACACCCATCTCTTGCATTTTGGTAATATCTGTTAAAAACTTCTTTTCAAAAGTCAAAGGTGAAGCGATGAAAGCAATGTCTGCAAACGTCACCATACCTATACGGTCATTTTCTCTTGTTTCTATGAAGTCACCCACCACTTCTTTGACGATGTCAAATTTGTTTCTCCACAAATCACTAGGGTCAAAACCTCGTTGACGCATAGAGTCAGAAGAATCAATGATCAAAACTATATCACGCCCCTCTTTTTTAGAGTTAGAGTAAGATTTAGTCATCACAGGAGAAGCCAAAGCAATGATAGCAGCAACGATACCTATCCATTTGAGTACGTTGAGCCACGAAAAACTTTTTGCACTTTGTACCATCAAGGTTTTTACATGAGGAAAAAAGATAGCACGACTACGCTCTTTACAAAACTTAGCACACACGATAAAAAGAAGTATCAGTCCCAATAAGAAAGGGTATTCAAAACTAAATCCGTTCATCTGCCACCTGCACATAAAGGTTAAACTTGTTTTGTGTTTGCGTATCCAAAGTTTCTACCTCTTTTTTATATTTGTATTGTTCCAACAAGGGTTCTAGTTGAGAAAAGAGTTCTTTTTTTCTCTCATCTGTTGCCAAAAGCCTTACATAATGTGTTGCCTCATACGCAGATTTTTTGGTATCTTTCCAGTCTAAAGCTTTGAGTTTTTCCACATAGCCTTTTGCCAGATTGAGCTTTCTGTTGTCCCAAAACCTTTTAGCCACAAAAAATAAAACCGCCACAACTAGCAAAGAGACAAAAATAATCAAGCCCCAGTAGATATAGTAAGAATTGTCAGGTATTTCAAGTAAAGGTTTAATATCTCTGAGTTGTTCTGTAATATTATTTTCCATCATCTCATCTTCTTCATAAGTTTTAAAGTAGGCTCTTCATTCGTATACACTTTTGTAAACCGAACGCCCTGCTTTTTAAACTGTTTATAGAGTTTTTCATCATTCTCATGTAGTGCTTTTTTATAGTTTTTCAAGGTACTGCTATTTACATCACCTTCAAAACTTTCTCTAGTTTCCATATCTATAAGTCTAAGGTATCCTAACTCAGAAGGGTCTTCTTCAAACTTATCACGTACAATGACAGCAAAAATGTCATGTTTTTTTGCCAATAATTTCAAGTCTATCTCCCCTACAAAATCAGAAACGATGAACAACAGTGCTTTTTTCTTCAAGCGATTGACCAGATGTTTCTACCAACAGTACCATAATCTGCTTCTTTTCCCAGTGGATCAAAATTTACTATTTCATCTACTGCTTTATGTACAGCATGAAGTTTTTTACTGGGTTTTGAAAAACTATACATTTTCTCTGCAAAAATCATATGGGAAAAACGATCTGAATTTTTGATAGCAGAAAAACCCAAAGTCGCAGCCACTTCAGCGATAATGTCAGACTTTTGTTTCACCGTACCAAAATACGTAGAACCCGAAAGCATAGAAACTACAACTACATTCAGCTCTCTCTCCTCTTTGTAAATCTTCACAA
The DNA here is from genome assembly GCA_030949725.1 of Sulfurovum sp. Lineage (GTDB taxonomy): Bacteria > Campylobacterota > Campylobacteria > Campylobacterales > Sulfurovaceae > Sulfurovum. The sequence goes on from JAUZSE010000003.1 coordinate 20,247, forward strand.
AAGGTTTACCTAGTTTTGCTGTGGTTTTCCAGTCTATCTTACGAACATCATCCCCATACACATATTCACGAAGTTCTGCGAATTCAAAGCCTTCACCTTGAAAAAGTGATGCATTGTTTCCAAGCATATCTCCGTAAACTTGCTTTTTGGTTTTAAGTACAATCTTTTTGACAGCTTTGTTCATCATCAAACCCTATGGAATCGGCACAGCCGCTAAAATCTTCTCTATGATCTCATCTGTTGTCACTTCTTCTGCCTGTGCTTCATAAGAAAGGATGATGCGATGACGCAATATCTCTTTAGCTATATAGGCTATCTCTATAGGAGAAACATAATCCTGCCCTTTTAAGTAAGCAATGGCACGTGCAGCCTTATACATATCAATACTCGCACGAGGCGATGCACCAAACTCAATGTATGCTTCCAACGCTTCAAGTCCATACTCTTTAGGATTACGTGTCGCAGATACAAGTTCTATGATATACTTTTCGATCTCTTCATCCATATGCACGGCTAAGGCTTCTTCTCTGATTTTATTGAGATCTTCTATAGTGGCTACTTGTTGTATCTCTCCAAAAGTATTGTTTGCTGCACGTCTTGCTATCTCAAGTTCTTCTTCTTTGGTGTTATAGCCTACGACTATCTTCATCATAAATCTGTCTAATTGTGCTTCAGGCAGCTCATAAGCACCCTCTTGTTCTACAGGATTTTGTGTTGCCATTACCAAGAAAGGAAGATCTATTTTAAACGTTTCATCCCCAATGGTCACTTGTCTTTCCTGCATCACTTCTAGCAAAGCAGACTGCACTTTTGCAGGCGCACGGTTGATCTCGTCTGCGAGTAAAAGGTTTGTAAATATAGGCCCTTGTTTAATCTTAAAGGCATTGTTTGAGGGGTCATAAATCTCTGTACCTATAATGTCTGAGGGTAAGAGATCTGGCGTAAACTGTACACGTTTAAAATCTAAACCCAAGGTCTTTGCAAGTGCATTGACCGCTGTGGTCTTAGCCAGTCCAGGTACACCTTCTAAAAGTATATGCCCACGACAAAGCAAACCTGCCAAAAGTCCTTCGACCATTTTATCTTGTCCCACAAGCACTTTAGCTATTTCTGTTTTGATATTTTGTATAATTTGACTCAAGATACACTCCTACATTTTTATAAAGGAAGTATACTTTTGTGAGGTTAATTGAAAGTTAATAATTAGCTTCGAGGGAATACCCTACCTTACTATGAGAGACAATAGGCAAATCAGGAAGTAATTTACGTAGTGAATACACCAAAGTACGTAAAGCAGAATCTGCTATCTTATCATCTCCCCAAAGGGTTGAAATAAGCGTGTCATATCCTACTGTAGCATTGATATTTTGACTTAAAATCTCTAAAAGCATTTTTTGCTTCTTATTCAACTTCACAGCTTCCCCATCAAAATACAATATAGACAAAGTACGTGAATAGGTATAATACGCATTGATAATTATATCACTACTTGATGCTTCTTTTCTTTTAAGTTGTGATACTTCCATATGTGTCAAGTAGCGTTTATACGCTATCTTCACTGTCGTGAGTACTTCTTTACTTGAAAAAGGCTTCCCTATAAATCCATAAGGTGCCAGTTCTAAAAGTTCTTCCAGTGTGGCATCATCATTGTGTGCTGTAATAAAGACAATGGGCAGTGTATAGCGTTCTAATATTTTCCTAGCTAATTGTATACCATCCACTGAACCCTTAATGTTAATATCCATTAAAATCATATCGCAGTTTATATGATTAAGTGCTGCCATTGTATCTGAAGCCTTATCAAAACAACCCGATACCATCACATCATACTGAGCTAAAACATCTTGTAAATAACGTTGTGTGATGACTTCATCTTCAACTATGACTATGTTTTTAGGTAACAGCATTATAGCTCTTTGTCTCGATCAAAAGAAATCTTAATCTGAACACCCTGTGTGCCATCTATACTTATATTATGGTTGGGTAATGTAGCAGACAAATCTTTTATAAGAGTCAAACCTAAAGAGTTGTATGTTCTTGACGTATCATAGCCTTTTCCATTATCTGATATATACAAACAATAGCCTTCATTCACTTGCTTAAACGAAATATCAATATTTCCTACCTTATCCTCTTCTTTATCATCAAAAGCATGCTCAATGGAATTGCTTACCCCTTCATTAAAAATAAGCCCAAGACTCATCGCTGTTTTCATATCTACCACGACAGCATCTATATCAGTATTGATACTATGTTGCGTATAGGTTTGTAAACTTTGGGCTATCTCTTCAAGGTAATCCTTAATATTCACTTCCTCATAACTTTGATTACTGTAAAGATTTTTATGCATGAGACTCATCGCTTTTAAACGATCGACATGGGTTTCAAACATTTTTTTATATTTGGGATCAGTTATCTTAAAAGATTGACTTTCAAGTAAACCCATAATCACCTGCATGTTATTTTTGGTACGGTGATGTACTTCTTTAAGAAGTATTTGATTTTCTTCAAGGGCTATATTTAGCTTTTTTTCATAAGAACTTCGTTCACTTTCAATAATATATAACATATAAGAGACAACCAAATACCCTAAAACAATTTGCGAAAGAAGTTCCCATTCATAGACAAACTTTATCCCTGTAAGAAAAGAAAATAAGGGAATAAAGAGTAAAATAATAAACATATTTGTACTCCATCTTATCCCCTTGTCTACCCCTAAAAAAAAGAAAACAAATATCGGTAGAGATGCCAGCCAAAACAGTGAAAGTTCAGGGTCTTGTCCTGGTATTATCAGTGACATTGCAAGCAAAAAAGTAAGTGTTCCTAGGATGATATAAGAGGTATGAAGGATCGTCACATAATGAGGAAAAACAAGATATGCAACCATAAGGATAAAGACTATAAACAATTCAATCATCAACATCACATAATAGCCATGAGTCAAATTCTCATAAGCATAAAGAAGCATAATAAAGACACCCACCAAAATAAACAGATTGACCATTGTTGCTCTTAACCTGTCACGACTTTGAGGTATAAAATATTTGCCTTTTAATACTTCTGCTTCAAAAAAATTCAACGCTATATCCCTCATATTCTATCTAGTAAAGTATAGTAGGAGATTGATTAGTGTAGACTGAGACTATTATTTTTTCAAATATCCCATAGCCGTAGCGATAATGTCATCATCATCTTTACTACTTGACTTCAACACCACTCTGTCTTTATTCTCTTCTATAAACTCCATATACACATTTTCACCATAAGAAGAGACTTTTGAAATGCCCTTTTCCCTTGCCAGTACTTTCATCACAATGACATCTATAAACTGTCTGGTCACTGTATCTAGTTTACCAAAACGATCCGCTATTTCAGACTCTATCTCATACACTTCTCCTGTACTTTCACAAAGAGATAAACGCCGATAAAGTTCTAAACGTAGTCTGTCTTCTTCTATAAGTTCTTCATTTAAGTAGGCATCCACGGAGAGTTTCATATCTATGTTTTGTGCCACTTCTTTGTCTTGTCCCGAAAGTTCTTTGATAGCATCTTCAAGCATACGCAAATACAGTGAATATCCTATCTGTTTAATGTGTCCCGACTGTGCTTCTCCGATGATGTTTCCTCCCCCACGTATCTCAAGGTCATGAAATGCCAATACCGCTCCAGAACCTAAATCAGAATGTGACTCTAATGCAAGCAAACGACGTTTTGCATTTTCAGTCAAACGCTCTTTGTCTGCAACCATAAAGTAACAGTAACCTTCTTTAGTTCCACGTCCTACACGCCCACGAAGTTGATGCAAGTCTGCTATACCAAAGTTGTCTGATCCATCTACTATCATAGTGTTGGCATGGGGCATGTGTATACCTGATTCTACGATGGAAGTAGAGAGAAGCACATCATACTCACCATCTTCAAAAAGCATCATTTCATCTTCTGTTTCTTTGGCTGAAATCTTAGAATGCAGTACGGCTATGCGAAGTTTGGGAAGTATCTGAAGCAAAACTTTTTTCTTTGCTTCTATCCCTGCGATGGAGTTAAAGACATAAAATGTCTGTCCTCCACGTCGCATTTCACGTAGTATGGCTTCTTTGATCACCTTATCATCATAAGACTTCACAAACGTTCTTACTCCCTGACGTTCTGTCGGAGGGGTAAGGATTTCAGAAAATGACTTTACATCTGACATAGCAAGATTCAAAGACCTAGGAATTGGCGTAGCAGACATGGAGAGCAGATGCACATCAATGGCTATCTCTTTCAGTGCTTCTTTTTGTTTCACCCCAAATTTATGCTCTTCATCTATGATCACCAGTGCTAGGTTTTTGAACTTGGCTTTAAGCAAGGCATGTGTTCCTACCACCACATCCATTCTTCCATCCGCAAGTGCTTCTAAAGTATTCTTTTTCTCTTTGGCAGTTGAAAACCTATCTAGCTTTCCTATTTTGATACCATGGGAATAAAAACGCTCTTTCAAAGATTTGAAATGCTGTGATGAAAGTAAGCGTTGTGGGTGCTATCATCATAGCCTGATAGCCGTTTTTCACTGCGATAAACATACCATTCATCGCCACTTCTGTTTTACCAAAACCAACATCAGCAGAAAGAAGCCTATCCATAATCTTGCCCGAAGACATATCTTCTAACATCTCCTTGATAGCACGTTCTTGATCTTCTGTATGTACAAATCCTGCTTCAGACATAAAGATGGCATGTTCTTCCATATTTTTCTTAAGTCTAATCCCTTTTTTCAAATGACGTTGTGCAGAAAGATTGATGATCTGAGAAGCAATAGCAAAGAGCTTTTCTCTCACTTTTGCTTTGAGCTTTTTAAAACTGGCTTTACCTAGTCTGTCCAAGATGGGCAAAGATCCCCCCTCTGCCACATAACGGTCTATGACTTCAAGGGAAGAGACAGGGATAAGTAAAGCATCTTCATTTTGGTAATGCATCACTACAAACTCAGATAGTGAACCCAATATCTCGCGTTTTTCTATGCCTTTAAAAAGACCCACCCCATAATTTTCATGCACCACATAATCCCCAGGTTTCAGTGCATCAAGCACAATACCTGCTTTCTTGACACGTTTGCGTTTGAGTGGTTTATTGAGTGAAAGTATCAGTCTATCCCCACCGATGATATTGACGATACCCTCTTGGTAGACAAACTCAATATTGGCAAAAGAATCAAGCTCCGAACCTCTTACAATACTCTCATTTTTTGCAAGTATGGTAATCTTCTTATCTTTATGTGATTCCAAAAGTTTATTGGGGTTGACTGCTTCCAAATCACGATATTTATGCCCCTCTGGTATAGAAGGCAGTAAAAATGCTTTGCGTTCTACCAAAGGAGTAGTCAAGTCATAGATCTCTTTGAGTTCTTCATCTATGCCAGATGCCCATACCCCTGAAAATTCTTCCAAAGCAGACACACCCAAATCATCCAAATGCCATAAACCAAGTGAATTTATGTCTTTCACAAAAGTATCATATTTACTACGTTCTACCCTACTTTTGAGTGTTTCATATTGGCTTTTATCTAGTGCTAAAAAGGCAGGGGTAAACGTAAAAGACTCTAACTCATCAGGATCACGTTTTTGCGTATTTTCATCATAATACTGTATGGTTTCCACTTCTTCATCAAACATCGATATACGGTAAGGTTTATCCGCATCTATAGGAAAAATATCTATAATATCTCCACGAAAAGAAACCTCTCCACGCCCAGCAGCAATATCTGTAAAATGATAGCCCCAATGATACAAAGTATCTTTAAGCTCTTTCAAATTTAAAGTATCACCAAATTCTATAGTTTTGGTAGCAAATAATTCACTTTTAGGAAAAGGCAGTAAGTAAGGTTCTCAAAGGAGAAATAAGTACTTTTTTCGTTTGACTGGCATAATACTTTGCCAACGTGATAAAAAATGCCTGCACATCTTCATCATAAGCACGCAAGTCTTCACCTAAAGAAACACGAAGGTCAGGCAAGACAAAAGTATCAAAATTTAGAAGTACAGCAACATCACGAATCTGCACTGCTTCTTTATCGTCTTTACAAATAAGTAGCTTTGTCTCTTTTAACGCTTCTAGGTATTGGTAGGTATTACTTTGGTACATATATTTATTTTTTCCTATTTTTTAAAAATGCTTCTACAACATAAAATGATCCAAAAACTAAATACTTCTCATCTTTGTTCACTTTATTCTCAAAATTACTATATTCTAACCCTACTTTTTCTAAAGCTTTTTCTATTTCTTCAAGTGTACTGGCTCTTTGTGAGTCCATAGCTATGATTTCCACACGTTTTACTTTAGGCTTTAAGACTACGTAAAACCTCTTCATAGTCCTTATCATCAAGACTATTATAAATGAGTACTACCTTTTCATCTAAGGCTTTTTCTATGGCAGATGCAGCCAAAGGATTATGCCCTACATCTATACGTATATTTGGCGTTAAAGCATAAAATCGTCCAAAGAGTTCTAAAGATTTTAAATCATCTATAGCATATTTTAGTTCTAATATATCTAAGGCTTCTAGTGCCACACTAGCATTCTCTATGAGGTAATCGGGCCAGCCTTTTTCTTTGGCAATACACATAAGTATCCTAGGTCGGGGTGTCCCCTCCCCGACAATAATATTTGCACCCTTTTCTAAAACAATCTCTCTCGCGACTTCAATCACTTCATCATACACCTGAGGTGCTAACAAAACCTGTTTTTGAATACTACGTATCTTCGTACCTGCTATCTCTTCTATAGTCTCACCCAAAAATGCCTGATGGTCTATGCCAATAGGCGTAATAATAGAAAGCTCTTTATCACAGACATTGGTCGCATCAAATTCCCCACCTAGACCTGCTTCTAAGACCATTAAATCACAATTTTGAAAGACGACAAAAGCCAAAAGTGTGGTATATTCAAAATAGCTCAACGCATCACGCATCTCTTGACCCAATAGCCTAAAAAGTCTCTGATGTGCTGTTTCCAATACCTCATCAGAAATATTTTTTCCATCTAGCCAGATACGCTCATTAAATTTCAAAATATGTGGAGAAGTATAATGCCCTACATTCAGTCCGCTTTTATATGCCAAATGTGCAAGTATACGTCCTGTTGAACCTTTACCATTTGTTCCCACAAGATGCACAGTTCGAGGCTGTTTGATATGTGGTTTTAACTACAGGCATAGGCTTCATGTATCCGCTCATGGTCTATCTCTTTATAATAAAGTGGTTTATTTTCTAAAAATGTATTAAAATTCATCGCTCACTTTTCAACATCCCTTTAGCACTCACATACGCTAAAAATTCATCCAAAGCCTTAGCCAAACCCTTACGAATAGCTTCTGTTCTAAGTGCTGAAGAAGTCAATGAACTAGCCTGTATATCTGCTTCAACCATACTTGAAATTGTTTTTTTAAACTTCCCCTCTTTTGTGAGCATATTAAAATGTACCCTAATATTTGCCCGATACCGTGTCACATACCCATTTTCATAAGCCAGTGGTAAGAAACTACTCCCTGCATAAGAAATGCGTATTTGGCTTTGCGCTTTTTCTTTTGAAGTCACACGACCTTTAAAACGTGTATAAATCAAGCGGTTTATTTCATCTTTTACAAAAGATGCATTTTCGGGTTCTGCTCTATCGACTAGCACCTCTACATAAATATTTTCAGAAAAGACATGCTTGACTAGATGAGAAGAAGGTTTATACCCACAAGAAACCAATAGTAGTGCCATGATAGTAAATAATGCCGTGTACATAATTCTTTGTTTCATATTAACTCCCTAGGGTCGATTCACCGACCACTAAACATTTACGCTGGTTTCACCGCAAGGTTTACCAATTTTCCTGGCACTACGATTTCTTTAACAATTGTCATACCCTCAAGCCATTTAGCCCCTGCTTCTTTTGCCGCAGCCAAAATTTCATCTTTTGAAGCCGAAGTATTCATTTCTACTTCTGTACGTTTTTTGCCACCTATCATCACCATATAATTGATACTATCTTGCACAAATACTTCTTCTTTTACTTCAAGTATAGCACCTAGATTTTCTCTTGCAAATAACATTTCAGAAAGTTCTGTTGTCACATGAGGAATGATAGGTTCAAGTAAGTTCAGCATAATATACATGCCCTCCGTCCAGACATCGCCATTGTCTTGTTTATCAAGTGCATTAAGGGCTTCCATACATGCAGCGATAAGTGTATTAAACGCAAATGTTTTTTCATACACATCTGAAGATTTTTGTAAGGCTTCATAGACTTTTACACGTGCTAGTTTAGATGCTTTACTTAATGATGCTTGGTCTACGTTTGCTAAAGTATTGCCTGTTACTCTCTCTTTTCTGTCATAAAGTTTTTTGATAAACCTATACGCACCCTCAACAGCAGAATCATTCCACTCCAATTCTTTGGTAGGAGGTGCAGCAAAAAGTGTAAAGAGTCTTGCCGTATCTGCTCCATACTTCTCTATCAAGGCATCGGGATCAATAGTATTTCCTTTTGACTTAGACATCTTTGTACCATCCATAAGTACCATCCCTTGTGTAAGCAAGTTTTCAAAAGGTTCATCTATGTCATGGTAGCCTAGATCACGAAGTACTTTGGTGAAAAAGCGTGCATAAAGCAAGTGCAAGATAGCATGTTCTATCCCACCTATATACTGGTCTACACCCAACCAATAGTTCGCATCTTCTTTGTCTATACCTACATCATTCCACTTCTTAGGATTGGTTGCATAACGAAACTGATACCAGCTTGACTGTACAAAAGTATCAAGTGTATCTGTTTCACGCTTGGCATCTTTCCCACAGATAGGACAAGCACAGTGTGACCAAGTTGGGTGGTTTGCAAGTGGGTTACCCTCACCTGTTATCTCCACATCATCAGGCAATGCTATAGGTAGATTTTCTACTTTTTCAGGCACAAGCCCACAATCCTCACAATGCACAAAAGGAATCGGCGCACCCCAATAACGCTGACGAGAAATTCCCCAGTTTCTCAATTTGTAGTTGGTAGTACCCTTCCCCAAAGACTGCTCTTCAAAATAGCTTATGATCTGTGCTTTGGCTTCTGTATTTTTCACACCCGTAAATGACCCTGAGTTTTCTAAGTTACCCTCAAAAGTATAAGGCAAGTCATCCCCACCCATTATCACTCTTTTTATAGGTAAATCATATTTCGTAGCAAATTCAAAATCTCTTTCATCATGTGCAGGTACAGCCATCACAGCACCCCCACCATAAGAGGCAAGTACAAAGTTTGCTGTCCATACAGGTATCTCTTCAAGGGTCAGTGGGTGTATGACGGTTAAACCTAAGTCATATCCCTCTTTACCCTCTTTGGCACGTTCTATCTCTGTCATATTGGTGATAGTCAGAATTTTTTCTGCTACTTTTGCATCCAACAAATTATTTTTCAAGAGATACTTCGTGATAGGATGTTCAGCCGCCAAAGCTGAATATGTCACACCATAAATCGTGTCTGGACGTGTAGTAAATACAGTGTATGTGTCAAAATTTCCACCAAGTTTAGCTTTCGATGCAGGAGAAAGTTCAAAATCAAATTCAAGCCCTTGAGACTTCCCTATCCAGTTTTTCTGCATGGTAATCACTTGATTTGGCCATTTACCTTCAAGCTGGTCTAAATCATCTAGCAAATCATCTGCATACTTTTTGATGTCGAGGTAATACCCTGGCATTTCTTTAAGTTCCACAGGATTGTCACAACGCCAACAACAGCCTTCTTCTACTTGCTCATTGGCAAGTACAGTATGACAGTCCTCACACCAGTTTACCGTCGTAGACTCACGGTAAAGCAGTTTCTCTTCAAACATTTTGATAATAAACTCTTGTTCCCACTTTGTATATAAAGGGTCACAAGTCGCAAATTCACGTGTTTTAGAAAATGAAAGACCAAGTGTGTTCAGCTCTTTTTTCATGTAATCTATGTTTGAGTACGTCCAGTCTTTTGGATGTCGTCCATGTTTAATGGCAGCATTCTCAGCAGGCATTCCAAAAGCATCCCAACCTATGGGATGGAGTACATTAAAATCTTGTTTTCTATAATACCTTGCAAACGCATCACCAATGGCATAATTTCGTACATGCCCCATATGCAAACGCCCAGAAGGAAAAGGAAACATACTCAAAATATATTTTTTTCTTTCGTGTTAAAGTATCATCAGGCTCAAAAGCCTTCTCATCATCCCATTTCTTCTGCCATTTGGCTTCAATCTCATTTGGATTGTAACTCATATTTTCTCGCTTATATTGTGATTATTTTATAACAATGATTATAGCCAAGATGGGGTTAGGGGGGGAGTTGTGATGTATTGTTTAACAATACATCATAAATAACCTCGTCCCCTTAGTTAGCAAGATGACAAATATAGCATTACTAGACACCTGATTTCTATTTAGGAATCTCTTTGCCATTGTCTATGGCATCAAGTCTATTTTGGATTTCTACTTGAACTTTGTCTTGTTTAAGTAAAACTTTTCCAGAAGGAAAAGCATCAAGTACATGTTTAAATTTATCTATAAAATCATCTTCTATTTCTAAAGTAACAACTTGCATATTTTTCCTTTTTTCTAAATCTTACATTATTATATCATATTTAAATACTTAGCAGTTATTGATTATACCCAATAAGTATCCCCTCCAAACCTATCACAAACCCTCATATCAGCAGACTTTACCCCACTCCATTCGTTACTTGGAAGAACATTGGAGCTTTTTCGTCCACCTTTCCATTTCATACTTTCTCCTTTAGTAATTGGTAAAATTATACCAACCAAAAGTAAAAATCTACTACAATGAGACCAACAAATATGTATACACTTCATACATACAAAGGAATCTCTCTGTGTCTTTAGCCCTAGCAAGAAAATACCGTCCTGCCACCTTTGATGACCTTATAGGTCAAGAGGCAGTTTCACAAACACTCTCCCTTGCACTTGATGGAAACAGACTCTCTCATGCCTACCTTTTTTCTGGACTTAGAGGAAGTGGTAAAACCTCGACAGCCCGTATTTTCGCAAAAGCATTACTCTGTGAAAAAGGTGAAACTTCCCACCCTTGTGGTACATGTACGCACTGTCTGATGGCAAGTGAAGGTAGCCATATGGATATTATCGAAATGGATGCGGCTTCTAACCGTGGTATTGACGATATTAAAGACCTTATAGAACATACCAAATACAAACCTTCTTCTGCACGCTACAAGATCTTTATCATTGATGAAGTCCATATGCTCACCCCACAAGCCTTTAATGCACTGCTTAAAACCCTTGAAGAACCTCCTGCTTTTGTTAAGTTTATTTTGGCGACGACTGATCCTCTGAAACTTCCTGCAACCATCCTTTCGCGTACACAACATTTTAGGTTTAAGAAAATACCTCAAAACCTCACACTGAAACATTTGGAACACATCTTAGATCTTGAGAAGGTAGGGTATGAAAAAGAAGCCCTCGATATCATCGCACGTTCTGGAGCAGGAAGCCTAAGGGACTCTCTTACCTTGTTAGATCAGGCTATTGTCTATTCTAAAAACTTTGTTGATCTCAGTACGGTGACAGGTATGCTAGGTATCATAGAGCCTAGCCATCTTGAAACCTTACTCCATGACATCATGCATAAAGACAGCACAAAGATATTAGCTTTCATAAGAATGGCAACAGATTATGAAGCCGAAATGATCCTCGATGAGCTGACACTCTACCTTAAAGATCTATTACTCAACGGCAATGGTACATTTTCACCTATGATCATAGAACGTTTCTTTAGAGTGATTGCAGACTCAAAATCTTTACTCGCTTTGGGTTCAGATGGTGAGTTTGTACTCTCATTGTCGTTATTTAAAATGATGGAATCCTTAGAGATCAAAGACATAGACAGCATGATACGTGGACTAGAACAAGAACTTAAAGGCGTAGAAGTTTCAAAAATCAGAGAAGAAAAAGAAAATACGGTTGAACCCAAAGTTGAGGCTATAGTAGAACCTACCATTACGAAAACACCCTTAGTTAAAACTAACTCTCATCAAAAAACATTTGATATTCTTATCAAAAAACTTTATGACAGAAACTATGATCTCGGTGTTTGCTTTGAGCATAATATCACTTTTGAGAACTTTGAAGATAACAAACTCACATGGGGTTCCACAGTAGAAGGTGACGATAAGAAAACATTGGTCACACACTGGGGTCTCATCAATATGTTTGTCAAAGACACCTTTGGTTTTGAAACAAAAATCGTCAATATTTCTAAAAAAGTAATTGATCGCGAGAATATCCCTCATTCTGATGCAGATGTAAGTTCAATGATAGAAGACATTGAGATGAAAAGTTCTTGTATCTCTCCAGAAGCAGGAGATACAGAAGCAGCAAAAGAAAAAGACCCTTCTACACTCTTGCAAGAACCTATGATCAAAGAAGCAATCGCACTTTTTGACCCTAAAAAAGTAAGAATTAAAAGAAATACCTAATAGATATTTCTATTAAATATCACTTAAAATGTTTTGAAAAATATGCCTCAACCAAACCATCAAAGTATTGCATACGTGCTTTGCCTTTGGGCATAGTCGTACGCAATGCTTTCATCTTTTGTAAAAATGTTCCTACAGAATCAGGGATGACATTTTCAAAATGACGGCGTATTTGTTTTGCAAAAGCAGGTGATGCTCCCCCTGTAGAAAAAGCTATGGTCAAATCTCCTTTTTGTACATAAGAAGGGAAGATAAAATCACAGTATGCTGTGTCATCCACCGAATTTACCAATGTTCTGCTTCCTCTGGATTCTTCATAGATAGTTTTATGCAAGTCCACTGTATCTGTCGCAACGATGACTATATCAAACCTTTCACTATCCCCTTGTTTATAGGCACGTTGATACAAGGTTAATCCATTATCTTCTATGAGCCTATGCACTTCACTGTTTACTTCCCTTGCAATCACTGTGATCTCTTTCGTAAAATCCAACAATTTTTCAAGTTTCTCCCTAGCAATGCTTCCTGCACCTACCACTAACACTTTCAGGTTCTGCATATCTATATAAAGTGGAAAAAAAGACATCACCTCTCCCCCAAAAGCATTGCTCTTACGCTAACTACCTCACCTACAACTATAAGTGCAGGTGTTGGAAGATCTTTTGCTTTTTCATAGATGTCTGCCAAAGTACCGACAATCACCTTTTCGTCTTTAAGCGTGCCACGACTTATCACGGCAACGGGGTAGTCTGAAGGTTTACCAACCCCCATGAGTTGCTGACAAATATTTTTAAGTTGATGTAAACCCATAAGAAAAATGATGGTTTCATCCTGTTTAAAACTATTCCAATCAAGTTGTGCATAGCCTTTCTCTGGTGCTTCATATCCTGTCACCACACGAAAAGATACAGATTTACCCCTGTGTGTTATGGGTATATTTGCCATTTCAGGTACGGCGATAGCAGAAGTAATCCCAGGTATAAACTCAAAGTCTATCCCCTTACTTGCTAAAAAAAGTGCCTCTTCCCCACCCCGTCCAAACACCACAGAGTCTCCCCCTTTTAAACGTACCACACGCTCATGTTTTAAGGCTTTGGTATAGAGTAATGTATTGATCTCATTTTGGGGTAAGATATGATGTTTATTTTCTTTACCCACATAGATACATTCACAACCCAATTTCGCTTCTTTGAGTACCTCAGGATTTACAAGCCTATCATATATAATCACATCTGCCTGCTGTATAACACGTAAAGCCTTAAGTGTCAACAGTTCTATATCACCAGGACCAGCACCTGTTAAATACACTTTAGCCATAGGTTGATTCTCCTTTATTTTTTTGGATACGTTAGCCCTTTTTATGGTCTAAGTTTATTTATAGACTTCATCATGTGTACCTATTTGTACAGGTATTATCTTGTTATCTTCTATATAAAACTCTATACTAATTCTATATTGCATATCGATAGAGACCGAATATAGTTTATCTAGTTTTCCGAAAAGTTTATGTAAACGCAAGGAGGGATGAAAAGGATCCACTTCTAATAATCGTATAACCTTCCCATACTTACTTGTGATATCCCTATGCTTCTTTAAAAACTTTACTAGTCTTTTCTCATAACTCTGTGTAATCTCAATCGCGTAAGGCATCATCAAGTCTATCTAAGTGTTCTTGTGCCGTCATAACTTCAGACTTACCTTCTTTTATGCTCTTTTGTGCTTCTGTGTATGCTTGTTCTAGTTCACACTCACGTAAATACTCATAACGTGCTATATCTACAACCACATACTTGTGTTTACCTCTCACTGAAATAAGCACTTCATCCAATGTACCGAGTACTTTATCGAGCAAAGTGACACCCTTTGTTTTAAGTTCATTTGCACTTATTACCATATCATATCCTTTATCATACTATTTAGAGTATTATATATAATATTGTTTAGAATGTCAATGGGTTTGTGCTTGTATTATGTCCCGTTGACTCATATCATATTCCTTACTATTTTATGTATCTAAAAATTGACAAAAACCTAAGCATTCAAATCTTCAGACCAAAAAAACTCTATCCAGCCTTTTGGTTCTTTCACATACCAATCTGGCATTATTTGCGCAGTAGGTTTATAAAAAAGTGAAGCCGTCAAAAAAGTTACCTTTGGATATGCCTCCCCTAAGACTTTTAAAACTTCCACTAAAGTATCACCACTATCTACAATGTCATCGACGATAAGCACTTGTTTGGCAGACCTTAAATTAGGTATATTAAAAACCTCAACTGAGTCATTTTTCTGCGTATCATCATACCCTATAGTGTTAAGAGCATACACCTCACGTAAATCATAATACTCCCCCAACATCTGAGCCATAGACAAGCCACCTCTTGCTATACCTAGTATGGCATCAAAAGATTGGTCTATCTTTTGTATGAGGGTTTTTAAGTCTTGTTTGTATTCTTGGTAAGGGTAGTAATATCTAGTTATAGGATTCATGTTGTCTTCTCCTGAAAACGCTTAATAATTTTACAAATCTTTTTATTGTTATAATTTACTTTTGTTTTTTTAATTGGAAATGTATTACCTCATTTTATACTTCCTTAAATAGATTGCTTAACTTACCTATCAACTCTCTAAAATATGGATGCTCTAAATCATAAGGTTTTTTAGGAGAGGTAATTTTATGTAGTTGTTCCATGATATACTTATGATGATTTTTTTCTTCAAATTCTATACAATCTAAAAACTCATCATAACAAACTTTTAAATTTTCATCAACGGTTGAGAGTAAGAGGCTTTCTAAATAGCCATCTTTTGAAAGTGGATTGCAAGATATATAAAAACTACTCATACTTTTAATATTAAGCTTTTCTATCAAAATATCTAAAGCATTTTCTGTATTATAATATCCTCCATAAATACTATTGTCTTTTTGATAATCAGCATCTACAATAAAAAGTATTTTCTCTATTTTCTGAGCTTTAATTAGAGTAGTTAAAGTTTTATATCTATCATCATTTTCTTTAAAAATAGTACTTTTATTTCCCATGACAATAAAGTTATCATCAGAACAATCTATATCTAAAAAAACCAATATCTCTTTGAGTTTATTTTTATCTGATTTACCCTCACAAACAATCTTTACCATGCCCGTACCTCATGATTTTGAGCTATTTCACTTCTAAACATTCCTGCATCAAGTGTAATAGCTATAATATCGTCATCCTTATTTGTAGAAAGATTAATAAATGCTATATCATCATCTTCAAGTTTTTTAGAGACACGACTATAAGACTCTATCGCCTCTTTTGAGTGTGTTGTAGCAAAAACTTGTACATTATTTTCTTTAGATATTTTCAAGATTATTTCCCACATTTTATCAAATAAACTATAGTGAATACCATTTTCTATCTCATCTATAAAAAGTGTATTATTTTCTAAGCTAAGTAGTGAAATCATAATATTAATAAAGGTCTTTACACCTTGACCATAAAAAGAGAGTTTCTCCCATCCTCTTTTATAAAGTTGTGCTTCGTTATTGATATAATCAAGCTTTTCAATGCCAAAAAGTTCTTTTAGATACTTTTCTAAAACAGAAAGGCTATTACTAAGTTTTAGTGAACTAATCCCTCTATTATACATCTCATTAAAGTCTGAAAAAGCAGAAATATAATGCAAAGAAAAGTGCATATAAGAATATTCAATTTGAGTATCCAAAAGTGTATATAAAGCCTGATAATCAAATCTCAGTTCACTTTGTCAAAGGTGTTTTTAGCATAAATGTATTCTCAATATTTTCAATATATAAAGCTTCATCTTCATTCAAAGTCATAGAGATATTTTGATGGTTTAAAATAAGCTTCTTTAACGCCACTTGCCTATCTTCTCTAAGTAACACACTATTAACCAAATTCCTATGCGTCTGTATCTCCAAAAGTTTCTGATACAGCAAAGTATTTTCCGTAGTAGAACACAATAAACAAGCTTCCAAAAGAGTCGTTTTACCCACATTATTACGCCCACCAATAAGATTAACTCTCTTAAATTTTTCTACTTCAAAGTTTTTAAGACATTTGTAGTTTTTTATTTTTAGGGTTTTTAGTTTGTTTTGCATGGGCTATTTTTCTTTCTCACATAGGTGAATGGATTGATGTGTTTTTTGTATGTTCGCATTTTATATTATTTTCTATAATCAGCTATTCTAAAATTAGGTGGAGTCAATTTAAAGTTAGATTTTTCATATCTATACTATCAACAACAAAAAGCTCTTAATTTATTACCGACATTAAAATCCTATATTGTGTATTTACAATACCAATAGAATAGCAATTTTTATCTTTTTTACATGTCATCTTTTTATATTGAAGTTTAGCATTTTCTTTTCTAGGGCTTCTAAAGATACAGAGATAAAGTCCGAATAATTAATAAAGTCGTTGTTCATTCTTACTGTCATAATTACATTCCTTTCTTTCTATTATAACTTTCTAAAATTAACCCTCATAAACCTTTAGCTCATTATAAAGACTATCCCTCTCCACAGGTGTAAATCCTGCGTTTTTAATGAGTGCTACAAAGTCATCTAAGTTCATGCCCTTTGCACCTTCTGAACCTGCGGCTGATTGTATGGACTCTTTTTCTATCGTACCATCTAAGTCATCACAACCAAACTCTTGGGCGATGAGTGCTAGATTTATGGATGCCGTTACCCAGTAGGCTTTGATATGTGGGATGTTATCTAAGATAATACGGCTAATGGCATAGGTTTTTAAGACTTCTTGTCCTGAAGGGTAGTTACAGTTTTTCATGTAATTGTTTTCTTTTTGATACACAAGAGGAATAAAAGCATTAAACCCCCCAGTTTTGTCTTGTAAAGTACGTAAACGTATCATGTGGTCTATGCGGTGAGCTCTTGTCTCTACATGTCCAAAAAGCATAGTTGCATTAGATTCTCTGCCTTTGTTGTGCCACTTTTCATGGATGTCTAGCCATTGTGCTGAAGTCACTTTGCCTTTACAAAGGTACTCACGTACACCTTCATCAAAAATTTCTGCTCCCCCACCAGGCATAGAGTCTACGCCATTTTCTATCATCATATCTATGAGTTCATCATAGGAGTGTCCATACTCCCGTGCGAGGAAGTCTACCTCAGCAGCCGTCATAGCTTTGACGTGAACTTCAGGATATTTGGCTTTTATTTTCCTAAATGCACCCATATACCACTCCACACCATCTTTAGGGTTGTGTGCAGAGACGATATGCATCTCTTTTGCCCCAATACTTACAGAGTGGTCTACGATTTTGAGTATCTCTTCATGTGTCATTGTATATTGTAGTGGGTTTTTACGTGTGGCTGAATAGGCACAAAACTTACATACATCTGCACATACATTCGTAGGATTGATGTGACGATTGATGTTAAAGTAAGATTTCTTTCCATACTTTTCTTTACGTATATTATCCGCTAACTCACCTAAGGTATAAAGGTCAAGCTCATAGAGGGCTTCACCTTCTTCTTGAGTGAGTCTTACTTTATTACGTACTTTTTCGATTAATGCTTTTTCAACTAATACTTCTTCTTGTGCTAAATCCATTTTCTACCCTTAGCTATTTTGGGTATTATAACAGTTATAGATTAGGAGTTACTAAGTGGATAAAGTAAAAGCACAAATAGAAGAACTACTATACGAAAATGCAGCAGATTTTGAGATAGCAAAAGTACTCAAAAAAGACATCAAACGCTATTTTGATACACTGGAAGATACCTTTGCCACTTCAGGAGGGAAAGATTTCCTTCTCAAACATACCAAAAAAATAGACACTGTTTTACAAATGATCTACAAAATAGCACTTAGAACCATGTTTGCTGACTATGCTCCTATGAAAAACTCCATTCCTTTAGCACTTGTAGCCCTTGGTTCTTATGGAAGAGAACAACTTTGTGTTTATTCTGACATAGACCTCATGATAGTCTACAAAGAAATCCCTGGCTACAATACCAAAGAGATGATCGAAAAGATACTGTATATTCTCTGGGACACGGGATTAAAACTGGGACACAGAGTACACACCGTAGAAGAACTTTTTGAAGTGTCCAAAACTGACATCACCATAAAAACTGCCCTTATTGAGTCTCGTTTTATAGAAGGTTCACATTTTATCTGGACTGACACACAAAATGCTCTCACGCAAATACGCCATGATGATAGAGAAGGCTTCATACGCCTAAAACTTGAAGAACAAGAGAAAAAACATCATAGGTTTCCCATCACTATGGAGCCAAACCTTAAAGACGGTGCAGGAGGATTTCGTGATGCAAACCTTGTCTACTGGGTAGGAAAAGTACTCTACAATACGAACAACATTAAGTCCTTACCCTCAGAAGTAGTCAACGAAAAAGACTACAAAAGCTTTCGTATCGCTTTGGAGTTCTTGTTTCGTGTTCGTTCTGCCTTGCACCTCGTTGCTAAGAAGAAAGAAGACAAACTTCGCCTTGATCTCATCCCTGCTACAGCTACACTTTTGGGCTACGATATGAGCCAAAAAGACCATATGCGTTTTGCTTCCAAGGTCATCGGTAGCCTCAAAATCATCAGACTCTACAGTATGATATGGCTTGAGACACTCATACACGAATATATAAAAGAAGATAGTAGCAAAAACTATGTCTATCCACAAAAAGGTACAAATGATTTAAATACTGTACTCTTACAACTTAGCAAGCAAGCTAGCAAACCTTTTTATGCCCATCCTACACTCTTACAACAACTCATCAACATTAAAAAACCTGAACGCTTAGATGATTCACTCTACAAAACGATTGCCAAATTATTTTATATGCCTCACACCCATTCAGTACTCTCTACCTTGTCTTACGCAAAACTTCTCAAATACACCATCCCACCTATCAAAAAAGTGGTAGATTTACCCCAGTTTGATGGCTACCATCAGTATGCCGTCGATACGCATTCTCTTCGTTGTGTTTACCATTTGGAACATATAGAAGACGACTTTATCTTAAATCTTTGGCACGCTTTGAGTGCCGATGAAAAAGCCATGCTAAAAGTGGTTGTACTTTTACATGATGCTGGGAAAGGAAGACGCAGAGACCATCACTATGTAGGCGTATCTTTATTTAAAATATTTGCCAGTAAACTACATGTAGATACTACACTCATAGCTATGGGAGAGACGCTCATACAGTACCATACACTTATGTCAAAAGTTGCCCAAAGAGAAGATTTGTACTCTGAGACGGTTATATTGGCTTTTGCTTCTCACTTTAAAACGCAAAAACTCTTAGATTTGATATACATCTTGACCTATGCCGATATGTCTGGGGTGGGTCATGACATCTACAACTCTTTTTCTGCAAAACTCATACGTACACTCTACAAACAATCTATTGAGGTACTAGGACAAACCAAAAGGCTAGATGAAGCAGAAAAACGTAGCAAAAAAGTAGCCTCACTCAAACGCACCAAAGCCTTTACTCTACTCACACGAACAAAACAAAACAAAATCTTATCCATCCCCTCAAACTTAATCTTTTTACGTTATACACCTAAGCGTATACTCGCTATTGCACAAGAAGCATTTAAAACAACCTCTTATACCTATACAATTAGCAATACCACGCACTTAACCATAGAAATCATCCGAAAAGAGTCTTTTAATCTTGGTTATTTGTTAGGAAAACTTTCCAATATGGATGTGGTAAATATGGATATATGTAAACTCTTCAATGGACTAAAATACTTCAAGATAGACTTATCAGAAACGATTACAGCAGATGAAGTAGGTTTTGTAGAAGTATACATCAACAAATCTTTTACGCATACTCTTAATACTATCTCACTTCATCCCTACATTCAAGAAGATGAAGTGAATATAGACTGTGAACATTCAAAAACCTATGCCATTATGCATGTCAATGCCAAAAACCAAAAAGGTTTACTTGCCTACATCATAGACCTGTTTGATCAACTAGGCATAGACATCGTCACTGCAAAAGTACATACACTTAAGAACCGTGCTAGAGATATGTTTCTCATCGAAAAGAATGGAAACTTTTGTCATAATGTTGATACGATAATAGAAAAACTAATGGGTGGGAAATAATATGTGTGGAATCGTAGGCTATTTAGGAAAAAATGAAAAAAAAGAGATACTTTTAGATGGTTTGCAAGAACTCGAATACCGTGGGTATGATTCAGCAGGTATCGCAGTCATAGAAGGTAAAAACCTTAACCAATTTAAAGCCATCGGTAAACTAGAAAATCTTAGAGAAAAGACTAAGAATTACCAGACTAAAGGTTTTGGTATCTCCATAGGGCATACACGTTGGGCAACCCATGGTAAACCCACAGAACTCAATGCCCACCCTCACCTAGGGGATTACTCTTATGTAGTACATAACGGTATCATCGAAAATTATCAGGCACTCAAAGCAGAGTTACAGGCTGAGGGTGTCAAATTTTTATCTCAAACCGATACAGAAACCATAGTACACCTTTTTGAAAAAGAAAATAAAACTTCTAAGTCTGTTTTCCAAGCATTTAAAAACACCATAGAAAGACTTGATGGTGCCTATGCGACACTACTCATCACGCAAGCAGATACTGATACTATCTACTTTGCAAAACACGGTTCTCCGATGCTTGTTGGATTTAATGGGGATGATGTTTACTTTGCTTCATCCGATACACCCATCATAGGAAAAGCCACTGAAGTTTACTACTTAGAAGATGGTGAATATGGCTATGCCAAAGAGGGAGTATTCAAACTTTTTGATGCCAATGGAGAAAAAACCTTTAAAAAACAAGCACTCACCGCAGATAAAGTCTTGGCACAAAAAGACGGCTATAGATTCTTTATGGAAAAAGAGATTTATGAGCAAAGCCGTGTGATTTCTGAGACGATGATGGGTCGTGTTCTTGATGATACTATTGCACTTGATGAACTAGGTAGTGACTTCTTTGAAGGTATCAATTCTGTCAAGATATGTGCTTGTGGTACTTCTTATCATTCTGCTCTCACTGCTGCTTATCTTTTAGAACGCCTAGCAAAAGTACGTTGTGACATAGAGATCGCTTCTGAGTTCAGATACAAAGATCCTCTTCTTACTCCTGACACACTGTTCATCACCATCTCTCAAAGTGGTGAGACCGCAGATACCCTAGAAGCACTCAAAATGGCAAAAAGAGCAGGACTCAAAAGTCTGAGCATTTGTAACGTAGACAATTCTTCTATCGTGCGTGAGAGTGATGCAGCCATATTGACTAGAGCAGGTATAGAAAAAGGGGTTGCTAGTACCAAAGCATTTGCAACACAAACGATGGTGCTATGGATACTCGCACTCTACATTGGTCAAGAGAAAAAAACTATCTCAAAAGACGTACTCAAAACTGAAATAGATGCCATGCTACATACACCTAAAGCCCTTGTGGTCACAGATACCTTACACGAAAAACTTCATAGACTTTCAAAGCGTTACTTACATGGTCACGGTTTCTTCTTCATAGGTAGAGATATTTTCTTCCCTCTTGCACTAGAGGGTGCTTTAAAACTCAAAGAAATATCATATATGCATGCAGAAGGTTACCCCGCAGGTGAAATGAAACATGGGCCCATCGCTTTGGCAGACAGTGAACTCTTTACCATAGCACTCATGCCAAAGTCCATGCACTACGACAAGATGAAATCAAACGTAGAAGAACTCTCTGCACGAGATGCCACCATCTGTGCCATCTCCCCTCTACCCTTTGAGTTGGCAGATGACTTTATCCAAACCAAATACGATTCTCACCCTATGTTAGAATTTTTTGAAATGATGGTAGTGACCCAATTACTAGCACTTGAAATTTCAGTAAGACTGGGGAATGATGTAGATATGCCAAGAAATTTGGCTAAGTCTGTGACGGTGGAGTAGGGTTTTGTCCTACTCTTAATTGTTAATTTGACGTATTGAGATTTACATTAGATAGTAAAAACTAAAAATCCTAAAAAAATCACCCTAAACATCCCATCTCCTTAATACAAAAATCCAAATAACCATAACGGTATTTTATGTCCAAAACCCACTTCTATGTCGTCTGCTACTACATAAGAGTTTTCTATATCTTTTATCTGCTTGTAGCTTTTATTTTTGCCACCTATTTCAAAGGTATATTTACCATCTATCAAAAAATCACCCTCTTTAGAAGCTAAAATTTGTTCATCTAAAAAAGCTTAAGTTTTTATGTAAAGCAAAATAGTTTTTAAGCTGATTTGTAAAAAAACCCTCTCTTATCGTCCCTATTTCTATAGTATTACAATACGCATAATTCAGATTGGTATTGGCAAGATATATCTTTGCTGGTTTGGAAAAAATGTTGTCACCTTTTGCTTTATGGTGTAGTATATTAAATACCTTTCCACGCTCAAGATAATAGATGTACTGATAGAGCGTATTTCTATTTATACCTATTTTAGTGGCTAACTTTGAGATATTAAGTTCATACGGCTTTGAAGAGCAGATGAGAACTACGAGTTGTTTAAGCTTTATGGTAAACTTAGGTTCTATGTTAAAAATGTATGCTAAATCATGCTCTATGGTGGTACTGATAGTCTCATTCACACGTATCAAAAAACTCTCTTTTTTTTGTCTCAAAATAAAAAGGATAATACCCATACTCCAAATACTCTTTCCAAAATGCAAAAGGTTTAAATGTACCCGTAAGCTCAGAAGCTATTTGGGTATGGTTGTTTATAATCTCTTCTAAATTAAAACTTTTTAACTTCTGCCCAGTTTTTAACTCCAAAAACTCCCTAAAGCTAAGCCCACCAAACCTATACATCAACGCTCTTCTACTCAGGTCTGCTTTTGCATGTTCTAGCTTTATGGCATTGCTCCCAGAAAAGATGACTTGAAGTCCAAACATATCATATATCATCTTCAAATGTCTCTCAAAATTAGGGATTTGATGTATCTCATCTATCACAAGTACTTTACCACCTACTTTTTCAAACTCTTTTGCAAGCTCAAAAAGCTCCAGAGACCCCACAAGCAAAAACTCTGCACTCACATAAAGTTTTTGTTCTAGTGGTAACGCCAACGCATTAAGGTACTGTAACAAAAAGGTAGTCTTTCCTATGCCTCTATCGCCTATGATACCTATAAGTTTATTGTCAAAGTCTACCTCATTAAAAAAATATCTTTTATTTTCTATACTTAGATTTTTGAGCAACATTAAAGAGTATTGCTGTATTTGTTCAAGCATTTATATACCTTTTTGCTTATTTAGTTAAGCATATTGTATCATAAGTCTCATTATCTAGTGTCTCTTCTACATTGTCCCATTTTCATACATCGCACGCATTTTTTCTTTCTCTTTGTCTCTTTTAAGTTTTATAGCTTCTTTTTCTCTAAAGCCACTTACTGAGAAACCAAGCCACATCAAGATAGGTGATGCCACAAAGATAGAAGAATATGTACCCACTACGATACCCACAAGTAGTGTAAATGCAAAGCCATGTATAATCTCACCACCGAAGATGAAAAGTGTTAACACCACAAAGAATGTGGTTAAAGATGTCAATGTTGTACGTGAAAGTGTACGTGTTACAGACTCATCAATGATCGCTGAGAGATCTGGATTTTTAATGGTTCTTATCCCCTCACGTATACGGTCAAATACAATAATCGTATCGTTCAGAGAGTACCCAAGTATGGTAAGTAAAGCTGCCAATATATCAAGGTTTACTTCCACTGAAAAAAGAACAATCATCCCCATCGCAATGGTGATATCGTGGATAAGTGCCAACACAGAAGCAACAGCAAAACGCCACTCAAATCTAAAAGACACATAAAGTAAAATACCTATGATCGCGATAAGCATCGCATCAAACCCTTTGGTACGTAACTCTGAACCTACTTTTGCGCCTATCATATCTACACGTCTTATTTCGAGTGTACCGGTGTCTTTCAGTAATACACTTACTTTTGCACCTACATCTTCACCTAATACACCTGAAGACATTTTAGTACGTATCACTACTTCTTCTTGTGATCCAAAGAAAGTTACGGAAGCACCTTTATACGTTTTATCAGTATTGAGTGCATCCCTAATCTTTTCGATAGGTGCTTCACCTGCATATTTGACTTGTATCAGTGTACCACCCGCAAAATCAACACCAAGGTTAAAACCTTTGGTGAGTATGAGTCCCACAGACAAAAGTAGTACCACAATAGAAAGCAATCCAAAACGTTTACTTTTAGCCATTAACGAGAGTGGTTTTTTATATTTAAAAACTTCCATTACTTCGTCTCCTCTTGTTTAATACCAAACCAAAAGTTTAGTTTCTTTTTATCTATCTTAGGCAGTATCCACTGGTAAATACCATGCGTTCCGACTATAGCCGTAAGCATAGAAGCCGCAATACCGATACCCATAGTAATCGCAAACCCTTTAATAGCTCCCGTCCCATATACCACAAGCACAATAGCTGCGATAAGTGTGGTCACATTTGCATCAAAAATAGCCGTAAAGGCATTGTTGTATCCATCTTCTATAGACTTTCCTATAGACTTTCCTTGATGCAATAATTCACGTATACGCTCATTGATAATAACATTGGCATCGACTGCCATACCCACGGTTAGTACGATACCTGCCATACCAGGAAGCGTCAAGGTAGCACCTACCAATGACATAATTGCCAAAATAAGGAAAAGGTTTCCTATGAGTGCCACATTGGCAATTACTCCTGCCATCCCATAGTAAATCACCATGAAAATAACAACCAAAAGGAAACCAAGTGCCAAAGCAAGTGAACTAGCTTTTATACTGTCTGCCCCAAGGCTAGGACCTATGAAACGCTCAGACTCTATAATCACAGGAGCGAGTAAAGCACCTGAACGTAAAGCTATAGCCAAATCTTGTGCTTCTCCAAAGGTGAAGTTCCCTGAAATTTGAACATGCCCACCACCAATACGCTCATTAATGTTTGGTGCAGAGTAAACCAAGTTGTCTAAAACAACAGCCATACGTTTACCTACATATTTTCCTGTAAAGTCACCAAATATCTTTGCACCTTGTCCATTGAGTGCAAAGTTTATTACGGGCTGATTATTTTCATCAAAACCTACTTTAGCATCGGTAAGCATAGAACCATCTAGCACAGGAATAGCACGAACCAAATACTTTTCAGGGGTTTTCACATCTGTAAGTATCACATCCCCAAAACTTTTAGCTTCATTTGCACTCATCGTATTGACTCTTGCGATACGGTCTTCATCTACAGCCATAAGTTGCAAATGTGCCGCACGTTCAATGAGTTTTTTGAGGCGTTCAATATCCGCTCTGTTTTTGATACCTGGTACTTCTACCAAGATTTTATCTGTACCTTGTTTTGCCACAGTTGGTTCTGCAAGTCCAAACTCATTGAGTCTGTTACGTATGGTATCTACTGCCTGCCCGATGGCATTTTGTTTGGTACGTATTTGTTCTTCTTCTGTCATTTCAAGAGAAAAGTTCAAAGACTTTTGACTAAGCACTGTACCTTCTATCTCTTTTTTCAAAAGAGCGATTGCTTTAGTCACATCATCCGCATCTAAAAGTTCAAAAGTAATCGTACCATCTTCATTCATACGAAGATCATCAAAAATAATTTCTTCGTCATCAAACAAATACTTTACCGTAGCAGCCATAGATTTGATGCGTGATTCAATAGCAACCTCACTTTTGATCCCAAGAAGCATATGCAATCCACCTTGAAGATCAAGCCCCAAAGTCATATCTACACGTCTTATTTCGAGTGTACCGGTGTCTTTCAGTAATACACTTACTTTTGCACCTACATCTTCACCTAATACACCTGAAGACATTTTAGTACGTATCACTACTTCTTCTTGTGATCCAAAGAAAGTTACGGAAGCACCTTTATACGTTTTATCAGTATTGAGTGCATCCCTAATCTTTTCGATAGGTGCTTCACCTGCATATTTGACTTGTATCAGTGTACCACCCGCAAAATCAACACCAAGGTTAAAACCTTTGGTGAGTATGAGTCCCACAGACAAAAGTAGTACCACAATAGAAAGCAATCCAAAACGTTTACTTTTAGCCATTAACGAGAGTGGTTTTTTATATTTAAAAACTTCCATTACTTCGTCTCCTCTTGTTTAATACCAAACCAAAAGTTTAGTTTCTTTTTATCTATCTTAGGCAGTATCCACTGGTAAATACCATGCGTTCCGACTATAGCCGTAAGCATAGAAGCCGCAATACCGATACCCATAGTAATCGCAAACCCTTTAATAGCTCCCGTCCCATATACCACAAGCACAATAGCTGCGATAAGTGTGGTCACATTTGCATCAAAAATAGCCGTAAAGGCATTGTTGTATCCATCTTCTATAGACTTTCCTATAGACTTTCCTTGATGCAATAATTCACGTATACGCTCATTGATAATAACATTGGCATCGACTGCCATACCCACGGTTAGTACGATACCTGCCATACCAGGAAGTGTCAAGGTAGCACCTACCAATGACATAATCGCCAAAATAAGGAAAAGGTTTCCTATGAGTGCCACATTGGCAATTACTCCTGCCATCCCATAGTAAATCACCATGAAAATAACAACCAAAAGGAAGCCAAGTGCTAAAGCAAGTGAACTAGCTTTTATACTGTCTGCCCCAAGGCTAGGACCTATGAAACGCTCAGACTCTATGATGACAGGGGCCAAAAGGGCACCTGAACGTAAAGCTATAGCTAAATCTTGTGCTTCTCCAAAAGTAAAGTTTCCTGAGATTTGAACATGTCCACCACCGATACGCTCATTAATGTTTGGTGCAGAGTAAACCATATTGTCTAAAACAACCGCCATACGTTTACCTACATATTTCCCTGTAAAGTCACCAAATATCTTTGCACCTTGTCCATTGAGTGCAAAGTTTATTACGGGCTGATTATTTTCATCAAAACCTACTTTAGCATCGGTAAGCATAGAACCATCTAGCACAGGAATAGCACGAACCAAATACTTTTCAGGGGTTTTCACATCTGTAAGTATCACATCCCCAAAACTTTTAGCTTCATTTGCACTCATCGTATTGACTCTTGCGATACGGTCTTCATCTACAGCCATAAGTTGCAAATGTGCCGCACGTTCAATGAGTTTTTTGAGGCGTTCAATATCCGCTCTGTTTTTGATACCTGGTACTTCTACCAAGATTTTATCTGTACCTTGTTTTGCCACAGTTGGTTCTGCAAGTCCAAACTCATTGAGTCTGTTACGTATGGTATCTACTGCCTGCCCGATGGCATTTTGTTTGGTACGTATTTGTTCTTCTTCTGTCATTTCAAGAGAAAAGTTCAAAGACTTTTGACTAAGCACTGTACCTTCTATCTCTTTTTTCAAAAGAGCGATTGCTTTAGTCACATCATCCGCATCTAAAAGTTCAAAAGTAATCGTACCATCTTCATTCATACGAAGATCATCAAAAATAATTTCTTCGTCATCAAACAAATACTTTACCGTAGCAGCCATAGATTTGATGCGTGATTCAATAGCAACCTCACTTTTGATCCCAAGAAGCATATGCAATCCACCTTGAAGATCAAGCCCCAAAGTGATCTTTTTACCACTTTCACTTTGCGTAAGAGAAGGAATTGAAAAAACAATTCCAAAAATCAATGCAAAAGCGAAAAGAATAACCCTATAATTAAGCGTTTTCACCAAGTTCTACCTTTTTTGCAACATATCCTCTATCTAATTTAACAATCGTGTCATCATTTAGTTTGATTTTGATAAAATCTTCTTCAGTTTTAACAATAGAAGCCATCAATCCGCCAGTTGTGATGATATTATCACCTTTAGACAAACTTTCGAGCATTGCTTTATGAGCTTTTTGATGCTGTTGTTGTGGTCTGATGATCAAAAAATAAAAAATCGCGAATAAGATAATAAGGGGTAAAAATGAGCCAAGTTGTTCCATGGAAAGCCTTTGTGTATAAAATTAGCCATTATTTTAGCACTTTAGAGATAACAAGAGGCTTTTTTATTGCTGTTTTAGGCTCTGCCTTTATTTACTTCAACCACTGGGGCTTTTCATATCTTTTCCTAAATACATTTTTAGGACTTCTATTTCTCTATTTACTCTTACAGTCGAACACTAAAACTTGGTTCATTACTGGAGCTTTTACAGGTCTCTTCTGGTTTTGGTGGATTGCACTGAGCCTCATCCATTATGAGATGCTCTGGGCTGTGCCTATAGAATTATTTATCATCATGTTTAGTTATGGTGTTCTTTTTGCAGGTATCTCTATGGTTGGGCTATAAACTTACCACACTATTCACTTTTCACTTTTCACTTTTCACTTTAATGCTAAAAGCCCTAGGGCTTTTGAGCTTAAGCTATATTCATCCTTTCGGTTTTGACTGGCTAAAACCCGAACTCATTTTTGTTGAAAGCTATCTAGGTATAGAGAAATGGCAGTTTGCTATCGTGCTGTTTTCCATTATTATGACGCTTTGGAAAAAACAGTTTTTTTATCTTCTACTGGTTGTTTTTGCATACCAAACTACCCCTCTAACAGAAAGTAAAATACCAAAAAAACATCGCCATTATCACAACCCATACTACAGTTCAAGACAAATGGAACGAAACACTGCACCCCAAACAATTTAAAGATGTTTTCAAACATATTGATCAAGCCATAAAAGATAAAAAGACACTTATTATCTTTCCTGAATCCGTTTTCCCTATCTTCCTCAACCGCTCCCAAGAAGTTCTTGACAAGCTAGGTCAAAAAGCCAAACAGATCTCCATCGTTACAGGTGGACTCTACTGGGATGGAAAAACACCCCGAAATTCAACCTATATTTTTACAGAAGGCAAAATCACTGTAGCAAACAAAGTCTTACTTGTCCCTTTTGGAGAAAGTAACCCCCTACCCGATTTTTTGAGTGACTGGGTCAATGAGGTGTTTTATGATGGTGCAGTAGACTACAAGGCAAGCTCGGATGTTGTAGACTATGACATAGATGGTATCACTTACAGAAATGCCATCTGTTTTGAAGCCACTTCAGAAAAACTCTATAAAAAAGGAAAAGATGGAATGCACCCACAAAATATGATAATCCTCAGCAACAACGGCTGGTTCACCCCATCCATAGAACCAACTTTACAGAAGTTACTTTTACAGTACTACAGTAAAAAGTATGGAACGACTATGTATCATTCTGTGAATATGTCGGAGGCTTATGTGCTAAAAGATGGAGGAGTTATCAAATAGGAAACTCCATTTACTAAAATCAATTCAAATACCCTAAAAGGTCTTTGCTATTTTCTTTTTTAAAGACTGTGGTTGTATCACTTTGATATAAGGTATCCACTTTTTAATAAGCTCTTCCATCTCCATATTTTGTGTAACTTGAAAAGAAAGTATTAAATTTCCATTTTCTTTTTCTTCTTCAATATTTTGTGAAACTAAATGTTTTTTACTCTTAAAATGTTCAGCCTTACTCACATCTACTTCAAGTATAACCTTGATAAGTTTCTTCTCATACCCCTCAGAATAAATAGCCAAAGGTGTTTGCATCTGCGTAATAAACTTATCTATTTCTGCATGATGATAGAAACTATCACTTTGCATAGTAATGGCTTTTATTTTAGAAATACGAGATATTTTAACTCTAAACTTTTGACCTTCAACTTCGGAGATAAGATAAAAGTTTTCATTCATAAAGAGGATTTTATAGGGCTTTACCTCAAAGAGTCTCTCTTTCCCTTTTACTTCATACGCCATAGTCAGTTTTCGTTTACGATAAATAGCCTTTTCTAAAGTACTATATATCTCTTTATTATTAAGTTTTTTCTCAAAAGGTTTACTTTTAAACGCATAAATATTTTTAAATTCGTTTATCTTATTTTCTATCAATTTTTTATCTACACTATCTATCTCTAAACTATCAAAGAGTTCATTATATTGAGCGATACTAAAAGCCCTCACCATCAAAGAAAGTGTATCTTTATTCATAAAGTTATCAAAAGCTTCTTTGGTTATCGCCTTATAACATCCCTTATCTCCCCCTCGAATAAGCTCAAAAGACTGAGGAAATACTTCTTTTATCACATCCAAATCACGCCGTATCGTCTTCACAGACTTCCCCTCCCAAAGCATATCATTTTGCAAAGCTTCTATGCAAACCTTTTGCCCATCATTAAAGCGTTTGAGGAGTTCTAGGACTCTTGTGGTTTGGTTTGTCATTTTTTTATTTATCTTTTCTAGGATAGTTTTGAGCATTTTGAACCATGTTAGGATATTTTCTTTTGTTGGTTTTTTAACAACACTATTTTTACAACTTGCTCTAAAATCTCCTGCATGAGCTAAAAAGTTTCTAGTGCAAACTAATTGACTAATCTCATGATTATATTTGTTTAAATTAAACTTTTGAAAAAGAGATACAAATTTGTCATAAGTAGCTTGATTATTAATTGAATATTCCTCAATAAGTATCTCTATAACTTTAAATATTGTCAATATTGTAAACTTCATTTTATTTTCCAAATTAGAATCTAATATTTCAAAAACTGTATCTATTTCATCTTTTATATTTTTATAGTTTTCATTACTACTTTGTAGTATCTCTAATTCTAAAATCTTCTTTTGAATATCCCAAATCTCTTTTAGATAACTCTTCGTTAAACCTTTTTTTATCAAAGTATCCAATTTCTTAAAACTACTTTTTGAAGCTTCATACCTATCTGTAGGAGCATCTTTTTTGACATATCCCAATATTCCTTTATCATGTAGAGTGTCAATGATTAAGCTATCACTAGAAGCTGTAAACATGATTATTTGAATACTTTTATTCAAGCTTTTGATAAAGTTCAAAATTTGAAGACCACTTATTTTATTTATATTAATATCTTCCTTTTTTAATAATCGTAAATCCAAAAGAATAATATGTGGGTCAAATTTTTTGATACTCTCTTCTACACAATTTTTTATAGCATTTAAATCTGAATAGTTAATATCCTCTTCAAGTGTTTCAATCTTTACATTTTCATAATGTTGAGATACATAGTTTCTCATTATCTCATTCCAACCATCTACACCTCTATCATCAATAAATAATACTTTACCTTCTACTTCTTGATTTTGTGTTATCTTTTTCTTTTTTGCTTCGTTCCTATATTTCTCGTTAAGATACTTAAAATACAACATAGAAGAAATTTTAGTTTTATTCTTTTTGATAATATCTTTATCTTCAATCCCAAGAAAAACTCCCCACCTATCAATAGCCCACTCATTCGCAATACTATGATTAGAAGAGTTTTCAGGAGGTTCAACCTCTATAAGATTTAAAAAGTTATTTTGATACTCATCTGCTGTAAGTAGCTGTATGTTTTTTTGATTATATTTTTCAAGTGTTGTTTTATTATTTTCTTCCAAAAATATATTTTTAGTAAAAAGTATCTTAGCCATCGGTTCAAATCTATTAAGCGTAAAACCATCTAAATCACTCAAAATCACAATAGGCACATATTTAAACTTCTCTTCAAAGCGAAGATGATACGCCAACCTCAATCCATAAAGTTCTAAGTAGTTTGAGGATAGGTTATCTTTGATGAAAATGATATTAGGTTTTTTAGTTTGAATTTCTGGCATGATAGTAGTAGCAATATACTCATCTATATCATTAGAAGCATCAAATTTGATAGACGATTCAAAGCTTTTTAAAATAGGGGTATTATCATGATGTATTAGTAAACAATTCATTTTTTATCCTCTCTGTCCAAGGCTCTTATAAAAGTTTTCTCTTTTGGCTATCAGGCAATAAAATACAATACTGTTGTCATCAATTATTTTGTATGCTATACGATAATTAACCTTATTCTGAGTGAAGTGATAAGAGTAAAAACTCGATAGTTTCCCTTTTAATTTTTCATGTATCAATGGATCTTCTAAAATAATACCTAAGTGTGTTGATTTTATCTTCTCAACAACACTTTTGTCAATCTTTTTGAAATCTGATTTAATGTTAGAGTGAAACCCCTCTTTATAAATCATTGAAAACTTCATCTCTAGTAAGTATTTTTGCTCTACCACTTTCTATATCTTCCACTCTTGACAATAATTCTTCTGTTAAAACATCATCTTCATTGTAGTTCAAAATCACCTCATCTTTTATGACCTCTATATCATCTTTCAAATTAGATAAGATATATATAAGATGTTCATACGCATTATTACTAACATTTAAAGCTATATTATGCATTTTAATTCTCCTTTTAAGTCTATTGAATAGTATATACTAATAGGTGCTGAATGTCAAAGCTAAGAGTATTTGACATTATGAAGAGGCTTTAGTTTGGATAAGAGTCTTAAAATTATCAGATAAAATTCTCATCTCGTCAATACTTACCTCATCTGCAAAATCAAGATTCTTATAAAGTGATTGATACTCTTCATCTTTTAGTATCTTTTTAAATGTAAGTAAATCAAAATCATCTTCAAATTCATCAAAGTTAATTTCTTCATCTTCATCAAAATTTTCAATAAAAATATTTAGTTCTTCAAGCGTATTCAGTAAAGGGTTTAAATCCCAATTTTTACCATAAGCCAACATAAGAATATTTGAATGCTCCCTCTCATACTCTTTTAAAAAAGTTTCTAAATTTTCATAAAGTTTTTTTGGAGTAAGGACTAAAACATAAATAAAACCAAATTACTAGTACTTTTTAGGAATAGCAACATAATTCCAAAGTGGTAAATGTATATCAAAGATAATTTTCATATTCTCTTTAAAGCCCTCTGCATATTTTCTTTTTGTATGAAATACCTTATCAAGAATAGAACTAAAAACTTTCAATCCTGTAGTCGTTTTAGTTTGTGCAATAAGGGTATTTACTAACTCTACACTTGTAAAAATGACTCCTTGTAAAGCTCTTGTGATATGAGGGAATAGGCGATGTTCTATAGGATTATACTTTGATGTATAAGGAGGATAATGAGCAATACGAATTTCAATTTGTAATTCCTCTGATAACTTCTGTAAATCTTCTTTAAAAATATAGTGACGAGAGCTATTACTGCCCCCACCATCGCACAGTAGTAGCAGTTTATCATGTCCTTGATATTCAATATATCCATAATTTAACCACCAATTTTTGATAGATTCACAAGCAAATTCACTGGTATCAGCACTTGTCCCTATGGTAATATAACCAATATTTAGGTTTATATCATACAGCCCATAGGGACAATTTTTCCCTCTGCGTAAGAAGGAAAATCATGGTCTTTAACTTTAATTATCTCTTGAGTATACAGTTTACCTTCTCGGTATAAATTTCCTAAAAACTCTTTTTTACATCCATACTCAAAACAGGATTCCCCTCTTTCTTATATTCTTCTTTTAGTTTTTCAATATTTTTAAATTGCTCATCTCTATTTGCAACATCTACTTTTCCTGAAAGTGTTTTAAATGCTTGTCGCTTACGAAAATGATGTTTTTTAAGAGTTGTTTCACTATATCCACATCAACTACAAAACCTTTCTCTGACAATCTAGTTTGTAGCTCTTTCCGTGATAAATTTGTCCACTTTATCGTCTCATCCATCGGTGAACCTGCTGTACTCTCTGCGATAACCTCTAGGAATGCTTCGTCTAAGCCTTCTCTTGTGAGCAATATAGACTTTCTTCCTCCTCCCTCTTCTCTTTGTCTTTTATTATCTTTATCTAATTCTGTTCTTAACTCTTTTTGTCCTCTTGACACACCACTATAGTCACATTCAAAGATTTCGCATATATAGCTTATCCCTCCATGACTTAATTTGGTTGCTTCTATTCCTGCGTAGCGTCTTCTGTCTTTCTCTGATAAACTTTTATATAGATTTAGCATTTGCTCTTCTATTTCTTTTGGGTACTTTTTCATAAATAGTATTTTAGCTTATTTTGGGTTTGTTTATCTTGTTGTCCTAAGTGTTAAAGTATTCTTAGACAAAGAAGATTGTGAGTGATCACTTGAAAATACAATTAGTTTTTTATCTGAACAAAATTCTTTTAAAACTTTAAAAAGTTTATCTCGTCTATTTTGATGATAAATAGTTTCATGAATAATGATAGTATCATACTTATCAAATTGATAATTATCTTCTACAAAATTATCCAATATATCATTACATTTATCATCATATAAAATCACTTTAATATGAGGATATTTTGTAAAATTTATACCACTCTTTTCAATTCCACCTATTCTGTCTCGCTTATTTTCAAGTAATAATATCATTTATAAAACCTTAATATATGTGTAAAACTTCTAATCGTATCTTCTATAGGATTACAATGAGGTTTATTATTATCTATTTGAGGATAGAGATATTCTATACGATACCTACCATCACTACAAACTGTATCAATACTCCAATCACAAACAGAAAGAAGATTATTATAAATAGATTTAAAGTTACCACCATTTTTACTAATAGTATCTTTTAAATCTTCTGAATTTTGAGAAGAATGAGAATCTATATGTATAATTCGAATCTCTATCATATTCACTTTATCTATACTAATTTCACTTGCTTCTACAATTACCTCTTTAGTATCATCTTTACTATTTTCATTTATATCTTGAAATATCGTTTCAATCGCTTGTTCAAATCGTTTTGTATCTGTAAAAAATTTATCAATAGTAATCTCTTTTAGGGAATTTAAATCAATATTGAGTTCAAAATCCTCTTCTTTTTTAAGTGATTTTCTTATCTCTATAAATCGTTTGAGTAAACTTATTTTTTTATCATTTGGCTTGACTACAATCAATTTTTTAACTTTGTCTTGTAACTCAGTTATTAGGTTACTACTTAAGCTACCTTGTTCAATTTCATTTTTAATAATTTCAGATGACCACCCTTGAATAGTTTCATCTTCTGAAAAAAGTAAATCACTAATTGATTGATGCAAACTGTCAGATAAACTTTCTAAATCAGCACTTATTTCTTCAAAGCCAATTTCTAAATCTTTTCTAAAAATATCATAATTTAGTTTTTCATCTAATGGATGATTAGTATATCTTATCTTTTCATCTGAACTAAACTTGTTTAAGATTTTTGATAATTTTTGTAGTTCATGTTTATTTTTTTGCTCTGTTAACCATTCATCTAACTTATTTTTATCTATTCCATGATTTGTATCAATTGTCAAAATCTTGTCTTCTAATTGCTTACTTAAACCCTTGTTTTTAAAAACTTCTAAAATATTTTTATTATTTTTAATAGAGATATAATCAAATGCACTAAATCCATCGTTGTCTATTTCTTTTAAACTTGCTCCATGCTCAATAAGAAGTTTTATCATCTCAATATTATTTTCCCAACTTGCTAACATTAAAGGACTCATACCATTGTTATCTGATATTTTTGTATCTGCTCCATTTTCAAGTAATAATTGACTTAGGACTAAAACATAAATAAAACCAAATTACTAGTACTTTTTAGGAATAGCAACATAATTCCAAAGTGGTAAATGTATATCAAAGATAATTTTCATATTCTCTTTAAAGCCCTCTGCATATTTTCTTTTTGTATGAAATACCTTATCAAGAATAGAACTAAAAACTTTCAATCCTGTAGTCGTTTTAGTTTGTGCAATAAGGGTATTTACTAACTCTACACTTGTGAAAATGACTCCTTGTAAAGCTCTTGTGATATGAGGGAATAGGCGATGTTCTATAGGATTATACTTTGATGTATAAGGAGGATAATGAGCAATACGAATTTCAATTTGTAATTCCTCTGATAACTTCTGTAAATCTTCTTTAAAAATATAGTGACGAGAGCTATTACTGCCCCCACCATCGCACAGTAGTAGCAGTTTATCATGTCCTTGATATTCAATATATCCATAATTTAACCACCAATTTTTGATAGATTCACAAGCAAATTCACTGGTATCAGCACTTGTCCCTATGGTAATATAACCAATATTTAGGTTTATATCATACAGCCCATAGGGACAATTTTTCCCTCTGCGTAAGAAGGAAAATCATGGTCTTTAACTTTAATTATCTCTTGAGTATACAGTTTACCTTCTCGGTATAAATTTCCTAAAAACTCTTTTTTTTACATCCATACTCAAAACAGGATTCCCCTCTTTCTTATATTCTTCTTTTAGTTTTTCAATATTTTTAAATTGCTCATCTCTATTTGCAACATCTACTTTTCCTGAAAGTGTTTTAAATGCTTGTCGCTTACGAAAATGATGTTTTTTAAGAGTTGTTTCACTATATCCACATCAACTACAAAACCTTTCTCTGACAATCTAGTTTGTAGCTCTTTCCGTGATAAATTTGTCCACTTTATCGTCTCATCCATCGGTGAACCTGCTGTACTCTCTGCGATAACCTCTAGGAATGCTTCGTCTAAGCCTTCTCTTGTGAGCAATATAGACTTTCTTCCTCCTCCCTCTTCTCTTTGTCTTTTATTATCTTTATCTAATTCTGTTCTTAACTCTTTTTGTCCTCTTGACACACCACTATAGTCACATTCAAAGATTTCGCATATATAGCTTATCCCTCCATGACTTAATTTGGTTGCTTCTATTCCTGCGTAGCGTCTTCTGTCTTTCTCTGATAAACTTTTATATAGATTTAGCATTTGCTCTTCTATTTCTTTTGGGTACTTTTTCATAAATAGTATTTTAGCTTATTTTGGGTTTGTTTATCTTGTTGTCCTTATCCCTCCATGACTTAATTTGGTTGCTTCTATTCCTGCGTAGCGTCTTCTGTCTTTCTCTGATAAACTTTTATATAGATTTAGCATTTGCTCTTCTATTTCTTTTGGGTACTTTTTCATAAATAGTATTTTAGCTTATTTTGGGTTTGTTTATCTTGTTGTCCTTATCCCTCCATGACTTAATTTGGTTGCTTCTATTCCTGCGTAGCGTCTTCTGTCTTTCTCTGATAAACTTTTATATAGATTTAGCATTTGCTCTTCTATTTCTTTTGGGTACTTTTTCATAAATAGTATTTTAGCTTATTTTGGGTTTGTTTATCTTGTTGTCCTTACAGGATAATTATTTTCTTTTACTGCACACATTAAAGCTGTCAAAGCATTTTTATTTTTATAATTAATATCTGCCTTATTCTCAATCAATAATTTTATAGTACTTGTCGCATACTTATCTTTACACGCTATCATTAAAGAAGTAAAGCCTTTATCATTTTCTGCATTTATATTAATTTTATTAATTATTAAAAGTTTTGTAATTTCATCATTATGTACTTTTTTGTCTAACATATAATTTAGGGATAACATCAAAGCATTAACACCATCACCAAAAACCTGATTTACATCTATCTTACTTTCAAGTAGTAATTTAACAATATCATAAGAGTTCTCTATTGTAGCAATCAATAATAAAGATTTTTTCCATTTGAAATGTAAATAATTCACATCCGATATTTTATATGTTTTTATCAATTTTTCTAGTAAGTCAAAGTTGTTCTTACCAACAGCATAAAATAAAGAACTACTACTCATATCCAATTTATCACCATAGGTGACTTGACATCTATGAATGAAGAAGTTTATAAACCTCTTTATCATCATTTAAAATAGCCATTTTCAATGCATTCCATCCAATATAATTATATTCTTTAACATCAGCTCCTTTTTTTATAAGTAATTCAATAATATTCCAGTCTTTCTGTAATAAAGCATATTTCAAGGGTGTATAAACTCCTATCAAAGGTTTTAAATTAACTTCATAATTTATATTAGCACCATATTTCAAAAGTTCTTCAATTATTTTAATATTACCTTTCTGTATAGCTAAAAATAAAGGTGTCCAATTTTCATTATTTTCAATATTAATATTCTTATAGTTATGTTCTATTAACAAAATAATAATGTCAGTATTTAAATGAAAAACTGCATTAAGGTTAATATTAGATATATCATATCCTTGACGAATTAACTTTTTTATCTTTGAATTATCCTTGTAAAGTAGAGCTTGTTCAAGTTTAGTTAACATTGATATAAATCCTTTATATTTAAGTTTTACTATTATAACCCAAATTATACCCATATTTTGTCCATAAAACAATAGTATAAAAATAAAAGTATTTTCATAAAGACATAATATGTCCATCTAACATATTATAATTGCACCATCAAAACACGAGGATTTGATTTGACTCTCTGTCTATCATTAAACTAATATATTTTCTATGAAAGGAAAAACAATGTCTAAAAAATCTAAAATTATTGGAGCAGGTACTGGACTTGCTTCTGCAACTGTCGCAGGAACAACTGCCTCTTCTGTAGTAGGTGCTTCTGCTGCTGGTATTATGTCTGCTACGGCAGGAACGGCAGGGGCTTCTCTTGCTGGTGTGGCTGGTGCATCAGGACTTGCAGGTGGTGCAGCCACTGCTTCTGGTATGGCAGCTATTGGTTCAGCTGTGGGTGGAGGTATGGCAACGGGTGCCATCATCACGGCTGCTGCACCTATAGCTATTATTGGAGCGGTAGGCTATGGTCTCGTGAGTCTATGGGATGAGTGGTAGCAATACTATTCTTTCTTTTCGCTAATGACAATAAAGGGGTAGTTAAGTACCCAAATGGAATAAAACAATAACATATTTATTGGAATTGAACTCTATATCTGTAAATACTTTATAGGTGTATAGTTCCCTGATAATATCTCTATCATCATCCACCCTGCAACCAAGTAAAAAAATCTCCTAATGGGTCGAAATATGGAGATTCCGTATGTATATATCCTTGATACTCTTTGTTTGGAAACTGTCTGTTTGAAGATTGTCTCTTAGGTGATAGTTCTTTTTTTTCAGATCCTCCAGCTTCTTTCCATTCAAACAGTTGCCGAAGTTCTCCACCATCTAGCCATACTCCATGCCTAAGACATCTATCAACTATCACCCCACTTACTGCTCTGTAATTGATCCGTTGCATCAGATTTTCGCAGATGGGGCATTTTCTATATCTGATGACCGTTTCTCTCTTTTGTCTCGGATTTTCTTGTATAAAACGAAGCACTTTATAATCTATTTTGGCTCTTTCATTTTTTTCTCTTTTAATAAGCTGTTCTAAGATATCTTCCGTTATAAATACGCCATCACAATCGTTACATCGTTTGACAAGTACTCTTTCTTTGAGTCCTATATTTATAGTGTCAAATGCTGTATCACATACGGGACAGTCATGATCCGCACTT
This sequence comes from Sulfurovum sp., assembly GCA_030949725.1. Lineage (GTDB taxonomy): Bacteria > Campylobacterota > Campylobacteria > Campylobacterales > Sulfurovaceae > Sulfurovum. Next base: position 59,959 of record JAUZSE010000003.1, read on the forward strand.
TTTTCTTCAATCTCAATAGGGGAAAGAACCCTAAGATTAAATGGGTTTCGTTGACCACAGTAGTTGCAAATAGGACCTTTTATCGGTAAAGGAGCTGAACAAAAATTGCACTTCACCTATACTTCTTTAAGAATCGATTTCTTTTTATTTTCGTATTCTTCATCTGTGATAAGTTCAGCTTCAAATAGTTCTTTTAAGTGCTGTAATCTTTGAGCGACGTTTTTTTGTTCAGGTTCAGGAGTAACAAACGGTTTATTTAGCCCGGGAGATAAGACATCACCTGCATTCGCACCAAGTAAAACTCCTGCTGCTCCACCTTCATTATTTGCGGCATCTTCAAGAGCATCTAGTTGTCTCATATCTTTATAGCTTACGCCAACCTTTTTGGCAGCAAAATGTGTTGCCTGTGTGTCTGATATTTTATCTATACGCCTTTTTGTGTTTTCATCAAATTCTGTTCCCTCTATCCTAAAATCAAACAGAGTGAAACCAAATGTATGAAACTCTTTATCAATCTTATCCCTCAAAGCATTTCCCAACTCTTCTCTTTGCGCATCTATATGATTGTATGATACTTTTGACTCTGCGAACATATCACTCATGGGATGAACCAATCGGGCATTAACGATCTTTCTAAATTCTTCTATACCAAAATACTCTTGTTCACCGACAATAGAGACAAAGAATGTCTTAGCATCTTTAATCTGCATACTGTAATTTCCAAAAGCGAACAATTCGACAGGAAACTCATAGATAGGGTCAATATATTTGATAGGTGCTATGGTTCCCCATTTTTGATCAGTGATAAGATTCTTCTTGTAAAAATAAAATTCAGCTTTATGCTCACTCTCAAAGAATTGCATCACTTTTTTAAGTGTTGTAATAAATGGGATATTGTCGGTCTTTATATTAAAAAGCCCTTCACTATCGAAAACAGCTTTTATCTTTCCTTCATATACAAGTATACACCCTTGCGTGGGACCTACTATCAGTTTGGATGCATTTTTAATTTCATCACCATTACTACTCCATCGATAGAACAGTGTATCGTTGTTATCATTATCCCATTGGATGACTGAACGCAGTTGTCTTTTGAGTGGATCAAAAAATGCCATAATGTCTCCTGTTTTTTATGTATTTATTATACCAATATAGTTTTGAATATAAAAGTTTTATCGGACTAAAAAAGCTTCCCGTAGGCTTATTGAACAAGCTCAGTATATTTTTGAACACAAACTTCTAAACATAAAACCTAGAAGTCCTCAACAACTTCAAAGCATAGGCTATCTTCTCTTTAAGTTCCACTTCTTTTTCACATAAGAGTGGATTGGTATCTAACCTTGTGTTGTCTGCCTGTTCTTTTATGTATGTTAGAATGATTGCACGTTCTTTACAGTTACGGTATTCTCGTAGAGGCTTAAAAAGGATATTGAGTTCTTCAATCAGTCTTTGGGTCTCTTTTTCTCCTATGATATGATAGAAATCTTCTAAAAGTGTCTGAAGAGAATCCATAAATGTATAAAATTCTTCAAGCATCTCTTCATCATAGCCCTCTTTTGTTTGGGCAAGTAAGGCTTCCAGTTGATGCAACTTATTTCTAACTATTTTTTTGACTTCTTTACTTAAAGAACGATATTGCTGATGTTGTTGATCATAAAGTTCTCGTGTAAGTATCTGTATGAGATGCCCAAAAGGTTGTGACAAAAGCATCTGAGTCACTTCTTTTTCTTCTTCGGAAGTGAGGGTTTTGAGTTCACTGTGAAGACTTAACTTTGCATTTTTACGTGTAGCACTCAATTCTTCCAAAAAATACAAAGTGCGTAATAATTTTGTTTCTTCATAATAACGTAGCAGTAAAGCTTTGGCAAAATTCTGTACTCCGGGGGTAAAAAATTCTGAAAAAGTATCTAAGATGGTAGCAATACGACGCATAAGCACACGTAAACGGTGCAGTGTAGCACTCAAATGTTTACGCTGATAATTTACTTTATAATAATGTAAAAGACGCAAATTTTTGTAAAGTAGTAACGCCACGCCATCACGTATATAAAGTCGCCGTGGAACTTGCCAGAAAAAGAGATTTGCAGATTCAAATGCATCTATTTTGTCAAACAATTTGTTAAGATCATACTCTCTTGGTTTCACATATATAGATAGAGCCTTATCATTATATTTTTCATCATGATCAATCTCTTTAAGGATAAAAGGTTGCAAGGTCTCCAAAGTGTAAGATTCTCTCATGCTCTTTGCATCTTTAAAGTAGGCAAGCAAAATATACAGTCCTTTACGTTTTTTTAAATATTTGGAGACCACAAAAATTTCATCGTCTACAACAACGCTATAAGACTGCTTGAGTATTTTTTTACCCCTATGATTTTCACGTTGTGACAGGTATTCTTTTTGTGTCACCCCTACATATTCGTCATCTTCCTTTCCCATCGTTACTTTTGTATAAATATTAGGGAAAGTTCTAAGATAGTAACACTCTATATTATTTGCTGATTTAATATAAAATTGCTCTGTCTTCTCAAGGCTTGATTTCTGTTCTTTGAGCCAGCGTAAGATGTCAGCTGATATCAAAAATTTGCATTGTATTTTATTCATAATTTCGATTATAGCAAAGAATACTGTGATATAGAATTGACATAAAACCCATTTTAAACTATAATTGGCTAAAAGAGGTTTTATGCAATCTACTCAGTATTTTTATAACAAAAATAATTTAAAATCTCCTCTACACCTATGAATAAAACTGACTTTTTCTTAGCACCCATCAAAGGCTATCAATACATTTCCAAAATGCTACCTGCATCTTGTCGTTACTATCCCTCTTGTTCGGAGTATGCTTCTTGGCAGTTTGAATTTACTACACCCCATAAGGCACTCACCCAAAGCACTTTGCGTATACTACGCTGTAACCCATTTTTTAAAGGTGGTATAGACTATCCTTTGGTTGATTATAGCCCTCGCAAACATCTTTCTATTCTCAAATTTAATATATTTTGTGGCAAAATAGATGTACTCTATTGGCTCATACCCCAAAGTATGTCTGCTGATAATTCAAAATATTATATTTTAAAGGACTTCGATGCAATTAACCGCTCCACTTGACATGCACCTACACCTCAGAGATGGTGAAATGTTGGAAAATATCGCAAAATCTAGTGCCTGTACATTTTCAGGTGCCATTATCATGCCCAATCTTGTACCTCCTGTGAGTACCAAAGAAGATGTCATTGCCTATAAACAGCGTATTATGGCAGCCGTGGGAGAAGAGAATTTCACACCTTATATGACCATTTTTTTTAAACCTTCTTATGACAAAGCATTTTTAGAATCTATCAAAGATGAAATAACCGCTATCAAACTCTACCCCGCAGGTATCACTACCAATTCAGAAGGTGGCGTAAGTGGTTTTGATGTAGAAGAGTTACGTCCCGCACTTACTGCAATGTCCCAACTCAATATACCACTGTGTGTACACGGTGAGACCAATGGTTTTGTGATGGACAGAGAAGCTGAATTTGTGAGTATCTATGAAAGATTGGCTACGGCTTTTCCCAAACTCAAAATCATCATGGAGCATATCACTACAAAAGAAAGTGTAGCAGTACTTGATAGGTTTGAAAACCTTTATGCAACTATCACCCTGCACCATCTACTTATCACCCTAGATGATGTCGCGGGTGGTATGCTCAAACCTCATCTTTTTTGTAAACCCATAGCCAAACGCCCAGAAGACAGATCTGCACTGCTCAAAGTGGCACTAGAAGCGCATCCAAAAGTGATGTTTGGTTCAGACTCTGCACCACATCCACGACATGCCAAAGAAGCTTGTGGTTGTGCCGCAGGTGTATTTACTGCACCTATTGCTCTACAAGTTTTAGCTGAACTTTTTGCGAAAGAAAATGCTTCTATAGAAAATCTTCAAGCTTTTATTTCTGGTAATGCTCAGAGTATTTATGCTGTCACACCCCCAAACAAAACCGTTATTTTAGAAAAGAAACCCTTTACAGTACCTTCTGATTATAATGGTGTTGTACCCATGTTTGCAGATGAAGAAATAGCCTATAGCATTAAAAAAACAAGGATAACAAATGATTGCAAATAATATCGAAGAACTCATTGGGAATACACCTTTAGTAAGAATCAATACCCTTTCTAAAGAAACAGGTACAACCATCTTGGGAAAATGTGAATTTATGAACCCCACTTCTTCAGTAAAAGATAGGATTGCTGCTAATATGATTAATGCCGCTCTAAAATCAGGTATCATAGATAAAAATACAACAATAATTGAACCTACAAGTGGGAATACAGGCATAGGTCTAGCTGCCATTTGTGCGGCAAAAGGACTTAAACTCATTCTCACTATGCCAGAATCTATGAGTATAGAACGTCGTAAGATACTCTTACATTTAGGGGCGAAACTTGTACTAACACCCGCATCTGAAGGTATGTCTGGAGCCATTACAAAAGCAGATGCTTTAGAAAAAGAACTACGAAATGCTAAAGTATTACAACAATTTAATAATCCTGACAATCCTGATATTCACCGAAAAACCACTGCTATAGAGATACTTAGAGACACAAAAGACATAGACATTTTTGTAGCCTCTGTAGGTACAGGAGGTACTCTTACGGGTACATCTGAAGTACTCAGAGATCATATATCTGGTCTAAATGTGGTAGCAGTAGAACCTGCTGATTCAGATGTATTGTCTGGAGGAAGTGCAGGTCCTCACAAGATTCAAGGTATCGGTGCAGGGTTTATCCCAAACAATCTAAATACAGAGATTTATAATGAAGTACTTACAGTGAGTAATGAAGAATCTTTTACTATGGCAAAGAAAATTGCCAGAGAAGAAGGTTTACTTATTGGTATTTCTTCAGGAGCAAATCTACGCGCTGCACAAATACTTGCATCCAGACCTGAGAACAAAGGCAAAACGATTGTTACAATACTTTGCGATTCGGCTGAACGTTATCTTTCTACAGAGTTATTTGATTCATAATGTCTCAAGACTCATTAGCACTTCTTCTCGAAACTATAAGAATTGAAGACGGTAAAGTATACAATCTTTCTTATCATCAACAAAGATGCAACCAAAGCCGTCAAATACTTTTTGGATCTACAAATATTTTAGAATTATCTTCTAAAATAAAAGCACCCAAAGAAGGTCTCTATCGTTGTCGTATTCTTTATGGGGAATGTCTAAATTCTATAGAGTACATCCCTTATGTTCCCAAAAAGATACATTCTCTAAAAATAGTCTCATCTGATCTTCAATATGCGTATAAATATGCCAATAGAGATGGATTAAATGCCTTGCTCAACTCTCATTGCAATGTAGATGAAGTCATTATAGAACAAGAAGGATTTTTAACCGATACCACTATAGCAAATATTGCTTTTTATGATGGTAAACGTTGGATTACGCCTAAAAATCCTTTATTGCGAGGTACAATGAGAGAGAAATTGATCAATGAGGGCTTACTTGAGGCTAAAAATATTCGAAAAGACGAACTAAACAAATATACACATGTAGCTTTAATGAATGCTATGATAGGATTTACAATCTTAAATCATTTTAATATACACCAATAGGTAAGGTAAGCATCATGACTATCAATATATTTCAAACACCTGAGTATCGTACACTCATGCAAACACATATCTCTCACACCATTGACTACTTCTTTCAAAAGAATCAGGAATTTGCCCTTGCCTGTGAGATAAAGCATGTCACGTTTAGCCCAGAATTACCCTCAAGTATTCAAGAATCATTTGACGATACAGTCTTATTTATATTGAGTGGGTATACATTTGAAAGTGCACAACTAGAAGATGATTATTTTTCATTTGAAGCTGGATTTGGAAGTGAGAACTTTGGTTCGACAGTATCCATACCTTTGCTTGCGATTAAACAGCTCTTTGTAAATGACAATCCTATCATCATTAATCATGCAAAACTTCCACTCCAAAGGGAGGAGATGAAAGCAGTAAGTTCTTCCAAGGAATCTTCTAAAAAATCTTCCATGGAAGCCTTACTAAACAACCCTGAGAATAAAAAACTTCTTAAAAAAAAGAAGTAATTAGTCAGACAGGATTCTAACAGTGTCCAGCTAAAATGTAATTGACTACTTTAGCCACATAGGCATTATGTTTATTCTCTTTAGAATACACAATGTAAAACTTACGGGTCATAGTAAAGCCTCTGAGTTTTGATTCAAAAAGGTCCCCGCTAGCTACTTCATCCATAATCGCATGTCTGGACAAGATAGAAACCACTGGTCTTTCTGGGTTTCTCTCACTTTTTTTAAGTGTTTGAAGTACAGTCGTTGTATTGCTCACTTCAGAAAGTACATTAAAACTTTTACAAGAGACACCTAGTTCATCAAATACTTCAGTGACAACTCTTCTCGTATGTGAGCCTTCATCACGACAAATCCAGTCAAAGTCATAAAGCTCTTCTGTTTTCAGTATCTTAGGAATGGGTACATTGCTTACTACCACAAGTTCATCTTCTAACCACTCTCTATAAATAAGTTCATTGTCCATAACGGGGGATTCAATAAGCCCCACATCTAATTTTCTATCTTTGAGTTTCTGTACGATTGTATCACTCTTATCTATATCTAGTTTTACAGAGTTATTGATCGCTTCAGCTACAGTATTTAGACATTGTCCAGGGATAACATAGGTGCCAATCGTATAAGAAGCACCCAATCTAAAGGTAATCTCTTTATTGATAATCTTAAGGATGTCCTTTTCTGACGAATGTATTTCTTTTTCAAGTCTCATGGCTATCTTATAGAGTTCTTCACCCTCATTGGTAAGCTTAATACCATTCTTTTTACGCTCAATCACCTTGCAAGCAAGATATTTTTCAATAAATTTAATCTGCTGTGTCACTGCAGGTTGAGAAATTCCTAATTTGGCAGAAGCTTTAGAAAAACTTCTTTCACGTGATACTGTTAAAAATGTTTCTAGTTTTACGAAATCTTTTAGCATATTATATGTCCTTGTTTAAATATATAAGTTAATAGAATGATTATATCAGATTATACTTAGAGATACATAAGTTATTCTTATTAGAGTAATTTTATTTTCTAATTCTGCAAGATGTCTATTAATTATCTCACCTCTAATCAATTAAAAGGTATAATTAATATACTATAGAGGAGCATAAAAACGTATGGAAATAATTTTAAATGCACTAAACCCTTCCCAAAGAGAAGCGGTTGAACATATTGATGGTGCGATGCTTATTCTAGCTGGTGCAGGTAGTGGAAAAACCAAAACACTGACCACTAGACTTGCCTATCTTGTCGGAGAAGTAGGCATTGACCCTGCCAATACACTCACACTTACTTTTACCAACAAAGCAGCGGCCGAGATGCGTGAACGCGCACTTAGTCTGATGCCCCCAACAGTCTCTTATCCTCCACTTTTATGTACCTTTCACAAATTTGGTCTACTTTTTTTAAAATTTCATATCGAAAAGCTAGGTAGAAGTAATGCCTTTGTCATCATAGATAGTGATGATAAAAAACGTCTTTTACGCTCTATCGCAAAAGAGTTAAAAATCAACCTCAATATCGCTTTTGTTGCTTCAGAGATTTCAAAATATAAGAACTCCATACTCTCACCTGAAGTAGTTTCCCAAAAAGCTGAACTCTCTGACTACAAAAAGATTGCTTCTATCTATACAAAATATCAGAAAAATATAGAAGAAAATAATCTTGTAGATTTTGATGATCTGCTCATGCTTACCTACAAAATACTCGCTCAAGATGAAACCTTGCGTAAGGAAACCAGCAATCGTTACAAATACATCATGGTAGACGAATACCAAGATACCAATGAACTACAGTTTCAACTGCTTGAGCTTCTCTCTTCAGAACATAACAATCTTTGTGTAGTCGGAGATGATGATCAAAGTATTTATGGGTGGAGAGGTGCAAACATTCGTAATATCTTAGAGTTTGCAGACAACTTTGAAACCTGTAAAACGGTAAAACTTGAAACCAATTACCGTTCCACAGACCCCATAATCAAAGCAGCCAATACACTCATAGAACACAATTCAACACGTCTAGGCAAAAAGCTAACTTCACACAAAGGTAAAGTCCCAGAGGTTAAACTCCTACATTCACTAGATGAATCTATGGAAGCCAAAGCCATCGCAAATGAAGTGAAAGAACTCTTAGATAAAGGCGTAAACCCTGAAGAAATCGCAGTGCTATACCGCATCAATGCCCTTTCACGTTCATTAGAAGAGGGATTTACAAAAGAAGGTGTAGGCTTTAAACTCATCGGAGGTATGCGATTTTATGAACGTGCAGAAATAAAAGACATTATCTCTTACTTTAGAGTTCTATCCAATCCCCATGATGATTTTTCACTCATACGCATCATCAACAAACCCAAAAGAGGCATAGGTAAAGTATCTATAGAAAAATTACAAAAAGCTGCCTTTGACGCACAAATGACCCTATACGAGTATATAGAAAGATCCTCAGCTGGTGATTTACCTACGGTTATCAGTAAAAAAGTATCTACTTCACTTACAAAACTTGTTGAAGATATTTCGCTTTTACAAGATGAGATTAAAAATACTCTTGGAAATTTTATGACTCTATTTGAAGAACACATCAAACTTAAAGATCATTATGGAGACATGGTAGATGGATTTGATCGTATTTTGAATATTGATGAATTTTATGGGTTCTTTAGAGATGCAGTCATCAAAAATCATGAGCTAACACTCGATGGATTCCTCAATGATATTTCACTACAAAGTGATCAAGATCAGCTAGAAGCTGATACCATTACTATTATGAGTATCCATGCTTCCAAAGGACTTGAATTTGAGCATCTCTTCGTCATAGGATGGGAAGAAGAATTTTTTCCTTTACTTGGTGAAGGATGTAACATGGAAGAAGAACGTCGCTTAGGCTACGTAGCTATCACCAGAGCAAAATCTGACCTGACACTCTGTTATGTGAATAGCCGTTTCTATAAAGGTCGTCGTAAGATGATAGACAAAAGCCGTTTCCTAGGAGAAGCAGGACTCATTCAAGATACCAGTCTCAAAATAACCAAAAGCTCTGCCTTTAAAAAAGGAGACCTTGTCAAGCACAAGATCTTTGGCATCGGTCGGGTACAAGCTGTCAATAAATCTGGGAATGGGTATAAACTTCTCATAAATTTTGGTGGGAACAAAAAAGAGATATTAAGCTCTTTTGTCCAAAGTATATAAAATATGAACCGATTATTTGTCGTCAATAAACCCATTTTTAGAACATCTAATGGCTATATGAATTATATAAAACATAAATACAACAGCAAAAAAGTAGGTTTTTCTGGTACCTTAGATCCTTTTGCTACTGGCTGTCTCATAGTGGCTACAGGACAATACACAAAACTATTCCAGTACCTCAACAAAACACCAAAATCTTACAAGGCTACCCTATGGTTGGGTGCGAACTCTCCAGGTCTTGATATAGAGAAGGTGGACAGTATTGAAGAAGTCGAAGCTTTTGATGAAAAGTACATCAAAGAAGTCTTAGCCTCACTGCAAGGTGAACTCACCTATTACCCTCCTAAATTTTGTGCCAAGAAGATCAATGGAAAACGTGCCTATGAACTTGCACGAGAAGGAAAAGAAGTGCTACTCAAAACCATTACTTCAACCATCTATGATATTCATTTGCTAAACTACTCTCACCCCTTTGTACACTTTGAAGTCAAGGTAAGTGAAGGTACATACATTAGAAGTCTTGCTGCTCTAGTGGCGGACAAACTAGGTGTAGATGGCACACTTTCAAGCCTGCACCGTATCAATGAGGGGCAGTTTTATTATGACAAGGAAAAAGCACTTAATCCATTTATTCATTTAGCATTATCATCCAATACCTATACAGGAGATGATTCATTTATAGAATTAGGAAAAAAATTGGATATTGCGTATTTTGCTATACAAGAGGATGGGGTTTATCTTATAGAGACCGCTAACTTTTTTTCTATCATTCAGATAATGAGTAAAGCAATTACATACAGATTTAACCGTATAGCTAAATTTAGTGAAAATGGTTGAGATATTAAGTGTATAAAGCGTATAATACCTAAACTAAAATGAATAATTTTAGTTTAAAAAATACCAAGGACACAAATATGAATATGAACAAAATAGAAGATGGTTTAAAAGATATACTTAGCTTAAATGGCGCTTTGGGTGCATCGTTGGTTGATTGGGGAAGTGGTATGGTACTAGGAATGGATACGAATGGTAATTTTCCTATTGAACTTGCATCAGCTGGTAATTCAGAGGTAGTAAAAGCCAAGATGACTACCATGAAAAGTCTTGAATTAGAGGGGAATATTAAGGATATAATGATTAGCTTAAGTGACCAACTTCATATTATTCATATTTTAGAGGATAATCCAGAATTGTTTCTCTATGTAGCCCTTGATTCTTCTAAATCAAATTTGGCATTGGCTAGACATAAACTCTCAACAGTAGCAAAAGAAAAATAAAATTTTTGCTGTCTATCTAGAGTTTCTAAACTTCATACATTTAGAAACTCTTTTCGCACACTTTATGAAATGTAATAACTGCATCATTTAATTGGCTTCGCTGTGTCTGATTAATAGCAACAATAGGTTCCAAAGACTGAGATAAAAAACAAGCTCCAATTTCTTTAGCTTCCTCTTTTATCTGGTAAGAAAGTTGTGTCGCCTCTTCCAACTGTAATACTTCTACTTTTTTTGTTATGACTGCAGAAGAATCTCTAAATTTATCACAAAATAGTTTAAGAATAATACGATATTCTTCTTCATCTTTCTTGAGCCTTACTAAAGTATCGTCTAGTGTTAGAATTTTTGATATTTCTTTTTTCTCTTTAGATGATATATCTTTATTTTTTATAAAAACTTCTGCAAAAGATAAAAAATGCTCAAATGCTTTATTGTAGTTTTTTATTAGGACAAGAAATATTTTTTGATGTTTATAGATGTTTTTACTGATTTTAGAGAGAGCATTAAATACATTCTTCTTTTCTACTAACTGAACGTCATCTTGAAGTAATTTAGATATCTTTATAACCTCAGAATAATCTCCTATACCTATAAGTGTCTGTATCTCTTCTGCTCCCTCTTTTAATCTTAAAACAAAACTTTTTTAGGTTTGACATATTTTAAAATATATTGATAAAAAAGGTTTACATCTATAGGTTTAGTAAGATAATTGTCCATCCCCGCCTTCATCGCTTCTTCTTTATCTTCTTTTCTAGCACTTCCCGAGAAAGCTATAATCGGAATATGACTATATATAGGGTTTTCTTTCAAGTGTTCAACTGTCTCATATCCACCCATAAGGGGCATTTTAATATCCATAAATATCAAATCTATAGGTTCAATATTTTCTATCATATCTAAGACCTCTTGACCATTATTTGCAATGGTGATTTTAATACCTGTATCTTCTAGTAGTGCTAGTAAAATCGATTGATTAATTTCATTGTCTTCTGCTATCAAGATATGTGAACCACTCAATATATTTAGAGATGTTTTACTCATAAAAGTATTTGATTCTATTTGGGAGATACGTTTATCTCCATACAATTCTTGCATAGTATTAAAAATTGATTGGTGATTGAATGGCTTTATGATTTTGGCATCGATATCAATATATTCTAAAATATTATCATCTAAATGATCTTCATGATGATGCATCAAAACTATCTTTGCCTTACATTTATCTTTATCTTTAGTAAGCTTATTTTTAGATGCCTCAACTAGTGCTTTATCTAAAAATAATATATTAAAATCATCTTTTGATATATGTTCAAATAACTCTTCCATGTTTGAAACGTTCAAAACATCATAACCAAAATTGTGCAACATTTTTTCTAGTGCTTTTCTACTAGAATTATTCTCATCAAAGATTAAAATTTTGTGATTATTTATCTTTTTCAATGATAGAGGATAAGTATTTTCTTTTAGCACTTCTATCTCTATAGTAAAGATAAAATCACTTCCTTCTCCATACACACTCTCTACTCGTATATTTCCACCCATAAGTTCAACCAGTTGTTTTGCTATGGTAAGTCCCAGACCTGTACCACCAAATTGACGACTAGTTGAGATATCTGCTTGTGAAAAAGTCTGAAAAAGATTGGCTATTTGATCATCTTTCAGACCAATACCTGTATCTGAAATCTTAAACTCCAATAGTTTCTTTCCAGAAGGAGGAAGAAGAAGTTTAGCAGATAAAACAACTTCACCTTGATCTGTAAATTTTACAGCATTGCTCATAAGATTTATCAGTATTTGTGTTAAACGTAGAGGATCTCCATATATACGCGTTGGCATAGTGCTATCTAGGTCAAAAATTAAATCTATTTTTTTTTTCATAGGCTTTAAAATCAATCATCGTAGAAATATTTTCCAATATGCCATTCATATCAAATTCAATTTTCTCAATGGAGAACTTGCCTGCTTCCATTTTAGAAAAATCCAATATATCATTGACAATATTTAATATTAAATTAGCTGAAGTTTCTATCTTGGAGACATAGTCACGATGCTTGGAATCTAAATCATAATCAAGTAAAATATGACTCAGTCCAATCACTGCATTCATAGGTGTGCGAATTTCATGTGATATATTGGCAAAAAAAAGATTCTTAGTCTCCCTCGCATATTCTATTGACTGTATTCTTTTATCTAATTCTACAACTCTTTCTTCTGACATTATAAAGTTTTGTAACTTCATTTTATCTTCATATATCTCTTTACTCGCTTCAAAACAAATACTATAGAGTTCATCATGTTTTAGAGGTCTGTGAAGACAATAATATATTTTTTTTTGTCATTAAGGAAAGGAGTTGATCTTTCGCATATTTTGTACGAATGATGATAATTATCTGCTTTGGATTAATACTGCGTATCTCTTCTAAAATATCCATGCAGCTATCCCATTTTTGTGCATCTATCATGATGACATCTGGATATACATTTAAAATATCATGGCTGTAAACATATTCTACAAGATCATTAAGGATAGTCACATCTTGGAAAAGAAGTTTCAATCTACTATAATCTTCTGCATAAATACTGGTATCGTTTTCAACATAATACAAGTTTAACAATCCACTGTAGGCTAAAATTTTTTCCATAAATCTACCTTTATTATTTAATCTCTCTGTATTTAATACTCAACTCTTCAGCTACGAGTTTCACTTTTGTTCGCATAAGTGCTACATTTGATTTATGTGAATCCAGCACAATATACAAACATAGTTCAGGATGCTTTGGTAAAACATGTATAAAATGGATTTGTGTGGGTAAGGTCATTAAAATATCCTCAAGAGAACTATTAGTATCTATATCTTTTAGCATCTTTTTGTTGGCTTTTAGAACATTTATAGCTCCTTTTGAGGCTACATCTATATCAAATTCACCCTCTATTTTTGTCCCCAAAATAATATTATTTTCCCAATCTATCAGGGAAACTGCCAATACATCATTTAAATCCAAAAGCTGAATTAGTGTATTTTCTATATCATTATGTTCTATAAAAGTATTTCCAAAAATATTCTTTACTATTTTTTTACAAAAAAGATTCATTTTATCTAGCATTCTTAATCCTTATAATTCAATATTCATATCTATTGATTCAAGTTGGCTGTGAATCAATGCTAGATTTGTTTTTTGAGCATCCGCAACAAGATATAAGAAAAAATCTCTACTTTTTGTTACGCTAAGATGATAAATGATCAAGATATTATCCGAGCAGGTAAAAGTTATATTTTTAAGATTCTTTTTCTTATCTATACTTTCTATCATTAGTATAGTCTTTCTTGTAATTTCATTATTGGAAGCTGATATTAAAAGCATATTCTTATTTTCATCACTCATCGACCCCAAAATCATTCCACTCTTTAGGTCTATTAATACACTTTCAATAACACCCGTTAGTTTAAAAGAATTCTGCAAGAGGCATGCTATTTTTTCTCTATCTATCTTGGTTTGAATGATAAATTTTTCCAATAACCTATCCTGAAAAGATTGAAAAGAACTGCTCTCTTTTGGCATATATCAGATCCTTTTAGTTAAAAATTTATAGATTAAGGAAGAATATCTAAATTCTTTCTTGTTATAGCTAAATTTTTAGGAAAGTTAATATTCCAATTTTCTTATAGTATAATACGCATCAAATTTATATAAAAAGGTTTAGTAATGGGTGGTTTTGAAGGTGGTGATGAGGGTGGATTTTGGGATGATGATACGCTTCCTAAATCGATGAAAAGAGGAAAAGTAGATATATCTAATAGAGAAAAACCAAGTATAGAAAAAAATGATTTAGGCTACAGTATAAAAGCCCATGCAAAAGTAAATATCTTTTTGAAAATTACAGGACACAAAGAAGGTTACCATACCCTACTCTCACGCGTTATCAGAGTAGAAGAACTCTATGACACCCTCACCTTTGTACCCTGCGAGTGTAATACCTTTACCATAGAAGGCTGTGATGGTATACCCTTAGAATCAAACACTATCTACAAAGCATACAAGGCACTCAATGATCATACTGGTGACCTTGACATCTTAAACTTCTTTTACGCACATAAAGTGCTTGTCACCAAACGTATACCAAGTCAAGCTGGTTTAGGTGGTGGTAGCTCTGATGCTGCTGCGTTTATGCTACTTGTCAAAGAGGTGTGTAATTTGATGATAGGTACAGAAGAATTGGCTAGAGTAGGCAGTACCATAGGTGCTGATTTACCTTTTTTTATCTATAACTATCCTTCTGCAAATGTCTCTGGTTTTGGAGATACGGTTGAATCCTTTGATGAAGTGCCATTGACAGTAGAGCTTTATACACCAAACATAGGCTGTGATACTAGCCTAGTTTATCAAACATTTAAAAAAGAGTTACTCAAAAACATCCGTGTATCTTCTTTTTTTGGATGGGACAGTATAGATTCTAAAACACTTTTAGAAATGACCGCAGACCCCCTAAAACTCAACGACCTCTACGCCGCAGCATGCATAGCCTATCCAGACTTAAAGACCCTAGCACCCAAAGGATGGTTTTTTTCTGGAAGTGGCAGTACATTCTTTAGATTAAAAGAAAGTACTAAAGAGATAGATAGAGGTTGATTGATTGGACAAGTTCATCTAATTTTGTTTTATAAAGAGTGGTATAACTATGCAAAAGTTCAGGTTTTTTATACATTATGTGTTGCTGCACTTCATTGATAACCGTATACATCTTTTTGGCACCTATAGTACTAGTAAGTCCTCTCATCTCTAAACACAATGCTTTAATCTGTCCATAACGCTGTTCTTTAACTAAATTTTCAAATATAGAGCTACTTTGGGCATAAGTATCTAAAAATTCTTGTAACATCTGTTTATAAAAAATGATATTCCCATTGAGGTTTCCAATACCAACCTCTACATTCAGTCCCTCAAAAACCAAAGGGGCAGGATCAAGTTTATTTGAAATATTATGAATATTCTCACCCATTATTGAGAGTGCTTCATTCTGCCTAAGTACAAGATTATCATGTTTTAATTTCATTTTCTGATACTCTAACTTCATTCGTTTCATCTGTATAGACGATAGAAACATAAAAAATATACTCAAAAAAGCCAAGGAGAACATGCCCACCCATAAAGAGTCATAGATTTTTTTATCAATAGTTTGAATAACAGGTTCAACTTTCAATTCAAAACTTTTCTTTTCTAGCATAAAGGCATTGGGAAAATATTTTTTTGCCTTAAAATACGCCAATGCAAGAAAGTCATTATTTTCAAATGGTCCCACTCTCAAGATATAAGATTGATTTACTTTTTTGATAGTAGCCTTTACTTTAGAACCATCTGTCAAAATTTGAACCGTTTTCTCTTCATAGTATTTCATTTTTTCGACGATCTTTTCTTTATCATCCCCACTATCTAAGACAATAAAATTATCTCCTGCCATTGAAACCTGCACCACTAAAGATACCCACAGTAAAAATCTATATATTTCAAACATATTTTGCTCCTAGATTCTTAATCTCTATCGTGTAAAAGAAAATAATATTCCTGATATTAATCACATGGATAAAGTATAGTATAACCACCTTATAGTGACTATGCTATAATACAAAAAATAAATCTAAAGAGGCCAAAATGTCCACCTTAATCACATATTCAGATAAGTTTGATGAGCTTAAAGCACAGGTTCGTGAAGCTGGCTTGCTGGAACGTGCGCCTATTAGAGGTACCGTAGAGATGCTTGCTGTTCTTATTTGTATCATCACCGCACTTGTTACTGCACCTTCATGGAACCCACTATTGCTCGGTCTATTTTTAACCCTGCTCTTTACACGTTCTGTTTTTGTTTCCCATGATCTTCTTCATACACAATATTTCAAAAGCAAGTCCTTAGCCAAAAAACTTTCTTACCCTTTTTCAGCCCTCATACTTTCAAATTCATCTTCTTGGTGGGACAATAAACACAATATCAACCACCACACCTACTGCAATATAGTAGAGAAAGATGAAGATATTCTTGCGCTTGATGGTGCATTTACCCCAAACAAAGGCAACAGTCCATTCATCAAAAAGTATAAATATTTTATATTTTGGGGGGCTATGTTTTTCATGTTCCCTGCTTTTATCGCCCAATCCTACCATTTTGTAATCAAAAAGAAACTCTGGGGTGAACTTACGCTCATGCTCTTACATTGGCCCCTTATATGGGGTACACTATTCTATCAAATAGGTGCAGGAGATACACTCATTGTTGCATTAACATTAAGTTTTGTAGTCTCTCCTTGGTTAGCTTTTGGTTTTATCACCAATCACCTTGGATGTGAAACGTTTACAGAGGAACAATCAAAAGATTTCTCTTGGATGGAATTACAAATGAGAGGAAGCCGTTCTTTAAAAGGTGGCTTTTTAGTACATTGGTTCTATGGTGGACTCAATACACAAATAGAACACCATCTTTTCCCCAAAGCACCCCGTTTCCATCTTTTAAAGGTACAAAAGATTACAAGGGATTTTGCAAAAAAGCATAATATCCCTTACTTTGAAACCACACCCATAGGAGCCTATATACAAATCAATGATGCCATTAAGGAGTATTAGACTCTTCGTCATTTTGCTTCGTAATCATCGCAATATACAAAGCCTCTACCTTGGTTCTAGCCCAAGGTGTCTTTCGTAAAAACTTCAAACAAGAATTGATACTAGGATCATAGTTAAAACAATTTATATGTACCAACTGTCCTAAAAGTTCCCAACCGTAACGTGCCTCTAAAGCTTCAAGTAATTC
Source organism: Sulfurovum sp. (assembly GCA_030949725.1). Classification (GTDB taxonomy): domain Bacteria; phylum Campylobacterota; class Campylobacteria; order Campylobacterales; family Sulfurovaceae; genus Sulfurovum. The sequence goes on from JAUZSE010000003.1 coordinate 77,301, forward strand.
TTTCAGTTTAACCCCATGCATGGGATTATTTTTATGTTCATCATTTGTCATGTGACATCATAGCATCTTATATGATATAATTCTATAAAAAAGGACTTCTATGGCTATCAATATCGTTGCCCAAAACAAAAAAGCCCGACATGATTATGAAATACTTGAAAAGTTTGAAGCAGGTATTGTACTTGCTGGTTCTGAAGTCAAAGCACTACGTGCCAAACGTGCCAACCTAGCAGATGCGTTTTGTCGCTTCATACAAGGTGAGTTACACATCATGAACGCCCACATAGCACATCTAGAAACCACCAACATAAACTATACTCCAGACACAAGAACGCCTAGAAAACTTCTCCTACATAAGAAACAGCTCGAAAAACTTCATGTAAAAGTACACAAAGACGGCTTAACCATCGTTCCACTCATGATCTACTTCAATGAACGTAACTTTGCAAAAGTAAGTATCGCCCTTGCAAAAGGAAAACAACTCCATGACAAACGTGCAGACATGAAAGCAAAAACACTTGACCGCGAAGCACGCACGGCTATGAAAAATAGGAGTTATGAGTAAAAGGGAGAGAGAAAGTGTCAAAAGATTTCATTAGGCTACTCCTCTAAGACCGTGAAAGAACTTATATATTTTTTGTAGGGTGCATTTTAATGCACCTTAATTATAATAAATATTGTTTTTAAGGTGCAATAAATTGACACCCTACAGTTCTTTCACAGTCTCCTCTGCATAAGAACGAAAAAAATAACCTTATGCTATAATCACCCCACTAAACATCATAAAACAAAAAAGGTCAAATATGTGCCAAGTATCAAAATACATCAACCCATTTACAGACTTTGGATTCAAAAAGATATTTGGAGATCCTAATAGTACCGAATTACTCAAAAGTCTTCTTAACGATATTTTGAAGTTTGAGGGAAAAGATAAGATCAAAAAGATTACCTTTAAAAATGGTGAACTACTTCCTGAAGCTCCTGAAGAAAGAAAAGCCATTATAGACATGATGTGTGAAGATGAAAAAGGCAATCAATTTATAGTAGAACTACAAAAAGTATCTCAAGAACATTTTCAAAGTAGAGCCTTATATTATACTTCCTTTCCCATACAACAACAAGGCATTAAAGGAGGATGGAACTTTGAGCTTACCCCTGTGTATTTTGTAGGACTGCTTAATTTTGAGATAGATAGATTTAAAGATAGTCCAGAATACTTACACCACGGTATGATAATAGATAAATATACCAAAAAAACAATGTACGATAAACTCAATATGGTTTACCTAGAGATACCAAAACTCAAAAAGACCAAAGAAGAGCTATCTAGTCACTTAGAGTGGTGGATGTATGTTTTTCAAAATCTTAATCTCATGACAGACATACCCAAAGAACTTCAAAACGATGTCATCAAAAATGCCTTTAGTAAAGCAGAGTTTGCTTCTATGCCTAAAAACCAACAAGAGAATTATCATAAGAATTTAAAGACGTATAGGGATTTGGTCAATAGTTTTGATTTTGCTGTGAAGAGTGGGCATGAGGATGGGATGGTACAAGGTATGAAGGCAGGTGCAAATGAAGAGAGGACAAAAATAGCCAAAAATCTTTTGGATGCCAATATGGACTTAGATTTTATTTCCAAAACTACAGGTTTGAGTTTGAAAGAGATAGCGAGTCTACAACGTAAACCTATGCTATAATCACCCCACTAAACATCATAAAACAAAAAAGGTCAAATATGTGCCAAGTATCAAAATACATCAACCCATTTACAGACTTTGGATTCAAAAAGATATTTGGAGATCCTAATAGTACCGAGTTACTCAAAAGTCTTCTTAACGATATTTTGAAGTTTGAGGGAAAAGATAAGATCAAAAAGATTACCTTTAAAAATGGTGAACTACTTCCTGAAGCTCCTGAAGAAAGAAAAGCCATTATAGACATGATGTGTGAAGATGAAAAAGGCAATCAATTTATAGTAGAACTACAAAAAGTATCTCAAGAACATTTTCAAAGTAGAGCCTTATATTATACTTCTTTCCCTATCCAACAACAAGGCATTAAAGGAGGATGGAACTTTGAGCTTACCCCTGTGTATTTTGTAGGACTGCTTAATTTTGAGATAGATAGATTTAAAGATAGTCCAGAATACTTACACCACGGTATGATAATAGATAAATATACCAAAAAAACAATGTACGATAAACTCAATATGGTTTACCTAGAGATACCAAAACTCAAAAAGACCAAAGAAGAGCTATCTAGTCACTTAGAGTGGTGGATGTATGTTTTTCAAAATCTTAATCTCATGACAGACATACCCAAAGAACTTCAAAACGATGTCATCAAAAATGCCTTTAGTAAAGCAGAGTTTGCCTCTATGCCTAAAAATCAACAAGAGAATTATCATAAGAATTTAAAGACGTATAGGGATTTGGTCAATAGTTTTGATTTTGCTGTGAAGAGTGGGCATGAGGATGGGATGAAAGTTGGGATGAAAGTTGGGATGCGAGATGGAAGGATACAGGGTAAACGAGAGGGAATCAAAGAAGGGACAATAAAAATTGCCAAAAACCTTTTAGATGTTCTGGATAATGAGACTATATCATTAAAAACAGGATTATCCGTAGATGAGATTGAATCGTTTAGGTGATAGCTCACGTGGAAGTTAGATTATATTCGCTTCTTCCTCTTTGCTTTTAATTTCTCTCGTGAAGAAATATAGGTTTTTATTTTTATGCCTTTCTTTTCACGTTTTTTCAAAAGTTTTATATGGCTATTTGGATTAAATGCTCTTTCTTCTCGAAGTCGTTTCCATTTAGACACTTTTTTGTACCCTGTAAATTTATAGATTGCTCTTTGTATTCCTTTACGTAACCATTGTAAAAAACTTTTGACAGGAATATGAAATACTTTTTCCAGAAAAAACTCTATCCATCTAAAAAATGTACTAAAGAAGGTAGAAATTTTAGCTAAAGTTTTTGCCAATAAAGGTATCTTTTCCATCCATGACAACAACCATGTAAAAATAACAACTTCAACAATAGGGGCAATCCAACTTCCCCATAGATAATCTGTGAAAAAATAAACAATCGCAGTACCTGCTTTTAAAAATATAGCCAATAAAAAAGACCAAAATTTCGCAATAAATACCTTCATAGCAAGCATGCCACCCATAAATTTTCCCACAAAACCTAAAGAGCCTAAAAATATAAATACAGCTATAATTTGTTTAACAATAGGAAAATTCTTAAAATTCTTTTTGATATAGACAACCAAATGTTTAATATCATCAGAAATATGATCCAAGAGATGCAACTTAAAATTACGTGTGATAACTTTTTCTATAAGGTAACGTTTCCCTAAACCCGCAGCAGAAAGAAAAGCAATTTTTTTGATAAAAAGTATCAAAACAAATTTACCTTTTACAAGAAAAAAAGCTGTCAAAAGCACTAAAATATTTTCTTTTAAAAAATAAAAGAGATTATGTGCTGGTTCTAGTATAAAATTACGACTCTCTTCTATAGTAAAAAGAACAATAAGAGCCAAAACAATCAAAGGTAAGACCCAAATAAGGATTCTATTTTTCATCGTGTATCTATGATTTTAAGGAACGTTTTAGTACGGTATAAAGATGTTTAATTTTGTCCATAAAAGGACTTTCTCCCGAAAAGTACTTTGTTTTAAACGCTAGCACATAGGCTTTTACACTTGTCTTTATCTTATTTACACCTTCCATCGTCTTGACATACATGTCACGAGACTTCAACCAATCAATGCCTTTCATAATCCAATCATAGATCCATTTAAACCACCCAAACTGCATAAGCTTATCTTCTGTAACTCTAAACAACCAAAAGGTAAATGCTGCTATAGGTATCTTGGAGATATATAAAGTCAAACCTAACACAGCTTGCCCCGAAACAAATAACATCCCTGCATATATACCAAAGGCTTCCACAATCACGAGTAAGACAACAAAGATCACCAAAATTATAAAAGGATTCACATCTTGCAACTTAGCCTCTAACTTTTGAAGCATCTTCAAAGAATGAATAAACGTATAAACAGGCTTTGCGATACCTTCCCAAATCAATTCTTCAAAGATGATATAGAGTATCACAAGGATAAGTTGAAAGAGCAAGATGATTTTGTTTTTAATCGTAGTAAGCATAGTAATATCCTAAATAAATGTTAAAATAAGAATCTCTAATAGTAAATTTAGAAAATAGATTATTCCGTTTTAGTTTGCTTTAGATTTGGAGGGAGTGAGGAAGGAGCTTACGTCAGTAAGTGACTGAGTTGCCCCTTCAAAGATGAAGTAAAATAAGACGAAAGAACTATTTTCTACGGAGTTCTTTGATACGTGCTGCTTTACCTTTGAGTTCTCTAAGATAGAACAATTTAGCTCTTCTAATTCTACCACGTCTAAGTACTTCAATGCTTTCGATTGAGTCTGAGTAAAGTGGGAAAATTCTTTCAACACCCACAGAGTTAGCACCCATTTTTCTTACCATAAATGTTCTGCCAGTTCCCTGACCTCTAATAGCAATACAAAGACCTTCAAAGTTTTGTACTCTGATTTTTTCACCTTCTTTAATGCTTACCGCTACTCTTAAAGTATCGCCTGCTCTAAATGTTGGTACATTTCTGTTTTCTAACTGTGCTTCTTCGAAGCTTTCAATATATTTATTTCTCATTGTGTTATACCTTTTTTGTATAAGTCTGGACGAAAATACTTTGTTTTACACAAAGCCATCCCTCTTTTTAAGTCCGTGATTTTACTATGATTACCCTTTAAAAACTCTGAAACTACTTCATTATTCTCATAATTTGTTGGTTTCGTAAAAGAAGGTGCTTCCAACAATGACTCTTCAAAGCTCTCTATGCTTAAAGAATCACTGTTACCGAGTACTGCTTCAACATTACGGGAGACGGCATCACAGACCACCATACTTGCCAATTCACCACCTGTGAGTATAAAATCTCCTATAGAAAACAATTCATTGGCATGTTTTTCTATCACACGTTCATCTATGCCTTCATATCGACCCGATACAAAGACTATATGCTCTTTTTGGGCTAAACGTTTTGCATCATTTTGCGTAAAAGGTTTCCCAACAGGAGATAAAAATACCACATGTGCATTTTTTGATGTTTCTTTAATCTTCTGGAGTGTATCCATTAAAGGTTGGGGTGTCATCAGCATTCCTGCTCCACCACCTATCATGGGTGCATCCACCTTATTGTGCCTATCTCTAGTGAAATCACGCGGATTATAAAAATCTATAAAGATCTTCTCATCTTCAATCGCACGTTTTAAAATACTTTCTGAAAAGTATCCTTTGATAAGATTAGGAAAAAGGGTAACAAAAGTGAATTTCATAAAACTCAACTGGCTTCTAAAATGTCTTTTGCATCTTGGGTATACACTATTTTTTCTTTCGTATCTACTTTAACTACGTAACGGTCTATGTAAGGAAGTAAAAAGTTTTTAGGAAGTCCAGATTCAACCAAATTACTATTAGTAATCACTGAGAGGTAATCTGTATCACCCATACGGTGAATATCGTCTACTACACCAAGTACTTCATCATCCTGCTTAACCATACAAGTAATGACATCAAACCAAAAGTGTTGCCCCTCTTTGAGGTCGCAATTTTCTTTTGTTTGTGATTCATTTGCAAAGAGTTTAGTATTGGTCAGTTTTTTTGCTGAATCAATACTTTCGTATCCTCTAAATTTTACAATACTACGTGTAAAATTAATATCCGCGATGGTTAAATCACCACGATTACTTTTATAGGTATTGCCAATTTTAAACTGTTCTGGGAAATCTGTGTGAAAATGAAATTTAAGGTCGCCCCAAAGTCCAATAGTTCGCCCTATTTGAGCGATGAGTGCGTCATCATTAGCCATAAAGTATTACTCAGAAGCTTTTACGTTAACACGGTAGTTTTTACCACCTTTGGCTTTACAGCCAGAAATGACTGTTTTGATAGAATTTATCATTCTGCCTTCTTTACCGATAAGCTTACCTATATCTTCACTGTTTGCAAAGATAATAATCTCATCGAAGTTCTCATCAACCTCTGATATCTCTATAGAAATATCTTCAGGATTGTTTACCAAAAGCTTGGTATATGAGAGTAAGAAGTCTTTAACCATTACGCGTTTTTCTTGCCTGCAAGTCTTGTAACTGTTGAGAACCATTTGCGCACCAACACTTAACCAGTAGTTCAGTCTTTCCATGTCAAGTGTAAGCTCTTTGTTTACAGATACTGGGTTATAATGACCAATTGCTTCAATCCAACCACCATCTCTTCTTTTTCTGCTGTCTGTTACTACGATTCTATAAAATGGTTTCTTTTTTCTACCCATTCTTGTCATTCTGATCATTGTCATATTGTATCCTTGTGTTTTTCATTTAGTGCAATGCTAACCCGAGGAAGAGCTATACATTCTGAAATAAAGTACTGACAACTGCTTTTTAATGACTAAAACACTCATCAACACTTCAT
>JAUZSE010000002.1 GCA_030949725.1 Sulfurovum sp.
TTAGGTCATTTTCATACAATATAAACCCAACTATGTAACTAATCTACCCAGAAAGTGAGGGTTATTCCCACAACTTTTAAAAATACCCGACATATTGAGGCTTTTATTGTCGGGTTTATGCTTGTTTAGGTGAAGTTGTATGCAATTAATGACAAAACTCCTAAGAATAGCTAATCCAAAAGGATTGACTGATATTTTACAATCGTCCTCTTTGGTTAATCTGTCTTTATAATAATGGTAAGTTTCACAACGCCAATGGTCTTTGATACCTTCTTTAAAGTAGGTCGCACTTTCTAAAAAGTTTGCAATTAAATATTGCTCTTTTACTTTTATTTTACCCTCATTGTCACTTATATATTTTACCTGTTTAATGATTGATTTTATATGCCTAAAAGAGCTATTATCTATCAGTAATTCATCATTTTTGAACTCAAAACGAAAGTCTCTCTTTTTACCCATTTATTCCCTTCAATAGACTCTCTTTTATCTTTCTCTTCTAAGATAGTATTATTCGCTTTTGCAGATTCCTCTTCAAAGGCTTGACTGCACCTGTTTAAGTAATGTTTTTTGGTTACCTTTGACTTTGGCTAAATACCTTTTTCCTTTAGCCTCAATCCCATTTAGACTCTCTACTTGGGTATTTAGTGCATCAAAGGTATATAGAAATGGTTTATCTGAAAACTCCATTTCTAATACCTTTTGAAACTCGGGTATCTCGGACTTCTTAGCTCCTAACTCTCTATGGGCAATCACAATTTTAGATGCTGTTTCCACTACATTTAGCATTCCCACATTCCGTTTAACCGTATATTTCCCTTTGCGTCCACTTGCATTCATTGTCTTTCCATCTACTGCTAACTGTGTCTTCTCATTGAATTCAACTTTAGGTATAAAATACGCTCTAAACATCTCTTCTAAGATAGTAGAATCTATGTTTATTATCATTCTTCTTACTGTTGAATAGGAGGGTGTTTTAAGCTCTTCATTTTCTTTTCCAATAAGCCTTTTAAAGTAATTTTCATTGAAGTTTACCTCTAGCCAATTATGTTTATCTTTTATTTCAATATTTCCTACAAACATACTACATAAAACACCAAATAATACATCTCTTTGGTCATATTCTATCTTCTCTTTTGTTACTCTATAATCTGGCAATTTTTCTAATATCTCTAGGGTCATTTCTATATTTATTAATTCTTTAATTTCTATTTTCATAGATTATTTTAAACATTTATTCGCTTTGTTCTTGCTTGGAATTGTATGAAAATGACCTAGATATACCTTACTCATAAATTTAGCTATACTTCCTAAAAGTGATATTTGTACTTCCTGATTTGGTATCACTAAGGTATATTTTATTCCTCTTGGTGTTTCTTTTATACTTTCTATCGTCAGATACCCATCAAAGCTATTGAGCATAGAATCATCTTTGATAATCGTTTCAAGATTGGGTAAAAAGTAATGATTTTTTTCTATAAGTTTGAGTAAAAAAGTCGGTGTAGCTGTAGAGAACCAATAGTTTCTATACATAAAGTCATTGGAGATAAATAGCAATATATCAAAAGGATTATAAACCCCCTCACCTAACCACTTATAGCCATTGTACCATTGTGCTATCTTTTTAAAATCTTGACCTTTAAGATGTGTGGCGAATGTTGTTTCTACATCATTTTGGGTATAACCACATATTGTGGCATATTTGGGAGTGAGGGTTATATCATCTAAATTGTTAAGCCCACTAAATAACGAGATTTTACTAAATTTACTCACCCCTGTGATAAATACCAATTTGATATCTTCATCCGAACCTTTGATAACACTATAAAAATTCTTGAGATCTTCTATATTGTCTAAGATGGGTTTGTCATATTCATCTATGAGGATGACGACTCTTTTGTTATATTTTTTATAAGATTGGTAAATTAAATCTTCCAAACACCCACCTATAGACAAGGTGTTATCACAGTCTATATCTAGCTCCAATTGATTCATTCGTAATATCTCAAATACCCTCTGTTCAAAGCCTTCAAACACTTCTTTATCACCATCAAATATCGTACGAAGTGTATTAAGAAAAAGAGACTTTCCAAAGCGTCTAGGACGAGACAAAAAATAATACTTAGGACAACAAGATAAACAAACCCAAAATAAGCTAAAATACTATTTATGAAAAAGTACCCAAAAGAAATAGAAGAGCAAATGCTAAATCTATATAAAAGTTTATCAGAGAAAGACAGAAGACGCTACGCAGGAATAGAAGCAACCAAATTAAGTCATGGAGGGATAAGCTATATATGCGAAATCTTTGAATGTGACTATAGTGGTGTGTCAAGAGGACAAAAAGAGTTAAGAACAGAATTAGATAAAGATAATAAAAGACAAAGAGAAGAGGGAGGAGGAAGAAAGTCTATATTGCTCACAAGAGAAGGCTTAGACGAAGCATTCCTAGAGGTTATCGCAGAGAGTACAGCAGGTTCACCGATGGATGAGACGATAAAGTGGACAAATTTATCACGGAAAGAGCTACAAACTAGATTGTCAGAGAAAGGTTTTGTAGTTGATGTGGATATAGTGAAACAACTCTTAAAAAACATCATTTTCGTAAGCGACAAGCATTTAAAACACTTTCAGGAAAAGTAGATGTTGCAAATAGAGATGAGCAATTTAAAAATATTGAAAAACTAAAAGAAGAATATAAGAAAGAGGGGAATCCTGTTTTGAGTATGGATGTAAAAAAAGAGTTTTTAGGAAATTTATACCGAGAAGGTAAACTGTATACTCAAGAGATAATTAAAGTTAAAGACCATGATTTTCCTTCTTACGCAGAGGGAAAAATTGTCCCCCATGGGCTGTATGATATAAACCTAAATATTGGTTATATTACCATAGGGACAAGTGCTGATACCAGTGAATTTGCTTGTGAATCTATCAAAAATTGGTGGTTAAATTATGGATATATTGAATATCAAGGACATGATAAACTGCTACTACTGTGCGATGGTGGGGGCAGTAATAGCTCTCGTCACTATATTTTTAAAGAAGATTTACAGAAGTTATCAGAGGAATTACAAATTGAAATTCGTATTGCTCATTATCCTCCTTATATATCAAAGTATAATCCTATAGAACATCGCCTATTCCCTCATATCACAAGAGCTTTACAAGGAGTCATTTTTACAAGTGTAGAGTTAGTAAATACCCTTATTGCACAAACTAAAACGACTACAGGATTGAAAGTTTTTAGTTCTATTCTTGATAAGGTATTTCATACAAAAAGAAAATATGCAGAGGGCTTTAAAGAGAATATGAAAATTATCTTTGATATACATTTACCACTTTGGAATTATGTTGCTATTCCTAAAAAGTACTAGTAATTTGGTTTTATTTATGTTTTAGTCCTTACCACTTTCAATAATATCTAAGGCTATCTTTGTTTTATCTACATAAAGATAGCCTGCCTCTATTATTTCTCGTAGTGTCGATATACCTATAGGTAATTTTTTCATGGTGAGCCTTTGAGAGATACAAAACAATTATATCTAAATTAATCCAAACAGCTAAAAGCACTAATATTATTTTCTAATGAATATAATGAATGAGAAAATTAAATTCACAGGTAACTCTAGTGATTATGATAAAAAATTCGCTACAATTCCACCATGAAATTAGCAAGTATAGATGTAGGACTCAAACGTATAGGTGTGGCAATTTGTCTGAATGGTAGTATTGTCATACCCCAAAATGCCATCCTACGAAAAAATCGTAATCAAGCAGCAAGAGAAGTCAACCTATTTTTAAAAGAGTGGGAAATAGAAAAGCTCATCGTAGGTCTACCCAAAGATGCTGTAAGTTCGCAAGAAATGGAAAGACGTATCACACATTTTGTCTCTTTACTCGCACTGGACATTCCTGTGGAGTATCAAGATGAGCAAAGTTCAAGCATCGAAGCCAGAGAGCTTACGATGGGTGTATTTAAACATAAAAAAGATGGGAAAATAGACTCTATCGCAGCGAAGATTATCTTAGAGAGATGGTTAAAGTATTAAACTTTTATATCCCTGGTGCTTTCCACATAGACTGGGTCAATCCTCTATCTACAAGTTTTAACTGATTTTCATATACTTCTTGCCACTGTTCTTTTATACCTGCGTACTTAGTAAAGTTCTCCATGTTTGGTAGGTAGGTTTTATCCCATACCACTAACTCTTCTGCTGCTTTACTAATGCTTTCATAAATACCAGCACCGACACCTGCTGCCATCACTGCACCCAAGGCTGTAGCTTCTGTGACTTTAGGTACTGTTATCTTGCATCCTGTGACATCGGAAAGTATCTGACACCAAAGTGTTCCTTTGCTTGCACCACCAGCAAAGACTATCTCCTCTATCTCAAGATTACTAAAGGCTTTGATCTTCTCTAAATTGATGGCTGAAACGATACAGGCATTTTCTTGAAGACTTCTGAACATAGACGCTCTATTGCATACTTCATGGATCGAGGGAAAGGTTTAGGAAAGCAGGTGCGGCGTGGTACCATTTACCGTACTTCATAGAGTCTGAAAATATAGGGAGTATGCCGTTTGATCCCACGGGAACTTCCTTTGCTTTCTCTTCTAAAACTGCATAAGCATCTAACCCTCTTTCCAAGGCTTCTTGTTTTTCCATCTCACAAAACGCATCTCTAAACCAACGCATAACAAGACCTGAGAAAAAAGTAATCCCCTCTGCTTGAGAAAGTCCTTCTACGTACATGTGGGTTTACTCTTATACCCATGTCTTTGGGTGGTACTACATCCGATTTTATGTTCACTACTTGTTGCCAAAAAGAACCTCCAAGTATGGCTACTTGCCCTTCTTTGACAACCCCAAGACCTGCTGCTCCTAGCTGCACATCTCCACCACCCATCACCACTTTTGTCAGCGTTGACAAACCTGTCAAAACAGAAGCGTCAACAGTGACATTGCCTATGACCGTGCCTGGCTCTAAAGAAGGAGGAAATATGTCTACTTTTAAACCTACCTTTATTGCCATTTCAACTTCCCAGTCTCTTTTGGCTAACGAGTAGATCCCTGTAGTACCACCGTTGGATGGATCTGTGGCTATCACGCCAGAAAGCTTTGCTAAGATCCAATCTCCTATCATAGAAATAGTGGCTACTTTTTCATATATCTCTGGTGCATTATTTTTGAGCCACAGTATTCTAGGCAAAGCACCCAAAGCAAATGTTTGTCCTGATGCCTGATAAAATGCTTCTTCTATACCCACATAGTTTTCTTTTAAAAAACGTACTTCTTTGTCTGCTCTAGCATCCACATTGGCAACAGCCCAAAGTGCTTCTCCATCTTTGTCATAAAGCACAATACCCTCACGCATAGAAGTAGCACTCAACGCCAAAATATCTGAGCCTTCTAACTCTGCTTCTTTCAACACACTTTGTATACACCAAACAACCAAATGCCAATTCTTTTGCGTATCAAATGTCATAGAGTTTGCCACACCTTCAACTTTTAAGTGCGTCCACTCTTTTTGAGCCACAGCTATTTGATTGCCCTTAGTGTCAAAGATAACTGCTCTTACAGATCCTGTTCCTGCGTCTATTGCCATGAGGTATTGCATAGTATTCCTTTAATAACGTGATGGCTTTGTTGCCACAGATTTAAGATTCCATGGTCTATAATCTTTGCTTCTTTCCATTTTGGATTCTATTTTATCATCCAGTTTGTGAAAGAAGTCAAACCCTGTTTTTTCTTCTACCTTATCAATAGTAGTAACGAATTTCAATAATGACTCTCTACCTCTAACCGATTGAGGCATTATAAATGCTAAGGCTTTAGGTGACTTATTTTTGCTTACTCCTATATAAATCTTATAAAAAGCATCAGGAATTTCTACAAAGTTTGAACTTTTTAATCTTTGTATATTTTTATCAAAAATAGGTCCCGTAAATACCCACACCTTATCAAAATGTTTACTAAACTCACTCACGCCTATCTCTTCAAGTCTTTGCCATACTTTACGGTTTAGATTGGGTTTTTGTGGTGTGATATTGGTCATCTCAAAAGTATCTTTTTGTGCATTTACCCCATAAAGACGGCTAATCGCATAATTGGGTGCCATATGTCCTCTATCATATCCACTATGTGTATAGTCTGCTGCTTTAATGCTTGTAATATTTCGCCAATCTTTAGAAAATGAACTAGGTCGTTTGTATCTTTTAGCATTTGCAGGAATAGGCGTAAGCATATAACTCACCCACAAAGGATTACCCCTATAGTCCGAATATCCCACCATAAAACCTTCATTTCTAAAGACTCTAGTCACAGTATCTAAGGAAAAACTTTCTGCCTTTGGTACTCCCATATACGTAGCGTTTGGTCGCCCTACTAGCACTTCATAAGCATAAAACAAACCTCCTATCAAAAAGATTCCGTACAAAGACTTCGGATACTTTTTAATAAACACAAAAAGCATCAAAACAATTTTTAATTTATTATGTTTTCTCATGTAATTTTTTTACCTTAGCTTGTTCCAGTTCCCAGTACTCCATAGCAAAACTATTGGGGATAGAGATACTTTTATAGCCACCAAGTTTATCTGCACGCAAAACAGCTAACATCGTATGCGATACCACATCATTGATAACGTCTGCTTCTTTTTGTGTCTTCCCGAAACTCACGACACCAAAGTCTTTAATCACTGCGTATTTAGGATTTGTATCTAACATGATTTCATCCTTTTTATAAGCAGAAAAATACGCCTCATAAGCGACTTTAAAATGTTTTAATGCCTCTGTAACCTCATCATCTTCCAAAACCAAAGGTACTCTTTTTGTACGTATGATATGCTCTGGAGTTAGTACCCCTCTAGTCACCATAGTTCTTAAATTATCTTGTGATGCATAATGCAGTGCCAATGGGGTTTGATTGATATGCATAAATTTATCTATCTTCAAATCATCCAAGTCAAAGTCTTGTGCTTCTATTTCTTCAAATACAATAGGAGCATTTTTTTCTAAAAACACTTCTGCTTTACTCACTGCTTCTATCATCTTGTCGTAAGACTTCTTCGCATCATCATCAAAAGTAAAGATACCGTGATTGTGCAAGATTATACCCTCACAGTTACCCCAGTCAAAATCACCTTGTATCATCTCATAAATCTTTTGAGCCAAAATAAACCCTGGCATCACATAAGGAATAATAAGAAAATTAGGGAAAACTTCCTCTATAAGCCTTACGCCATTTTTAGAATTAGAGATAGTTACTATAGCATCTGCATGCGTATGGTCTACCACCTTAAAGGGGATAATAGCATGCAAGATGGCTTCTACAGAAGGATTAGGTGCTGATTTATCTATCATCGCTGCCTTTTGTTCTGAAACCATATCCGTATCTGAAAGTTCGTTTCGCCTAGCCATATCCAAAAGCGTAGCCATCTTCACAGGAGCAAAACCCTCTGCTTTTATATCTACCAGATTCCAGCCAGAACCTTTTACAAAAAGTATCTCTTCACCCTCAACCATACTTTTGACAGAAGTATTGCCACCACCGTGAAGTACAAGCTCATCACTTTGCCCCAATAAATTTGACGTATACACTCTCATCTCTAAGTCAGAAGTACACTTTGATGCTTTGGCATCATCCCATAAATTTTCCAAAGCTTATCCCAACACTTCTAAGTTGTCTGAGTATTTATGCTCACAATAGGGTTCATAACTAGCTTTGTACACCGCATAATGTGCCGATGTTTTATGTCCATCCAATGCTGCTTCATTTTCCCAAGACTCATACGCCATAAATTTACGAGGATTATCTGCGTACTGAAATATCTCATAAAAAATCACACCTTTTTCTGCCTTACTAGGCACAACCATCGCTGAAAGTAGCTCTTTCATCTTTGCTTCATATCCTTCTTTTGCTATAAATGTTACTCTTTTTGTTATGATCACTTTTTATCCTTGAAATTATTATGCTGTATTGTACTTTAGTCATTCTTTTAGTTTCCCTAAGTTTGAAGTTTACTTACAATCATACCTCAAACCAGACCCAACAAAACTATCAGCGAAGCAAGTGTAAACACCGACAGAAAAGATGAAACAACGATAGAAATAGCAATAATCTCCCTCTCCATCGGATAAAGCTGTCCATCAAGCAGTAGTGTGGATAAAGACATAAAAGGTTTATCCTAAATTTTAATAGACACTATGATATACTATTGTTGAAAAAGTTATTTTCCCTCCCTAATTTTATTTTGGCTGATTACCGATTTGAAAGTTTGGATGAAAAAGGCAATCATCTCTTTATTGAGATTGGTTGCCTTTTTTTTTGCTTATTTATTGAGTTGGGTGGTGGCGTGGGAATCCGATAAAGGAGGAGAAAATGACTTTTTTCAAAGTGTTCATCATACTTATTATAATTATCTGTTTATCAGTGAAGCTATACTAAGTATAAAAGCAGGGGTTAATCGCCCTGCTGATGGGTACTTGTTTTATTTTTGAGGAAGATAGCATTAGCATCACCCGCCCCCATGTCCCAAGAATTAATTGTAAGAGATTATAGATATACAAAAATAGAAATCGAACAAATGTTTATAGAAGAAGGTTTTGAAGTTATTTTTAGTAAATATGTACAAGCTCGAAAATGGAATATAGGTAACCCCCTAAATAACCCCACCAACCCAATATTAAGCAAAGCATCACACAGCTAAAATAAGCAAAAAACATCACATAAAAAAGTCATTTACTAACCAAGTATAGTAGTAGTTTTAGCTATAATAGCACTATGAAAACAGAGCTTATTGATATAGAAAAACTACAAGAAATCATTATAAATCAAGCTCAAGAAAGCAGTGTTCAAAAAGAACAAATTACTACTCAAGAAAAAAGAATACAAACCCAACAAATTGAAATAAATCACCTAAAAGAAAAGATAGATTACCTCATACGTCAACACTTTACCTCCAAAAGTGAAAAACTAAACCCTAACCAACCAACTCTCTTTGAAGACAATGAAGAGAGTATTGAAGTAGTAGAAGATGAAGAGATTGAAATAACATTCAAAAGAAAGAGAGGTGGAAGAACTTCTCCACCTACTGATATACCAAGAGTAAGAGTAGAAAGACGATATCAGTGATGATGAGAAGATATGTAGCTGTGGTGATACAATGCACAAGATTAAAGAACTTGTATCAGAACAATACGATATAGTACCTGCAAAATTTCAAGTCATACAAAACGTTAGATTCGTATATGGTTGTAGATGTGGAGAGAAACCAAGCACAACAGCATTGACGACCATTTATCCTCCCAAAGACACAAGTAACCGCTTCATTCTTAGCAACTATTGCTGTACAAAAGTTTGAAGATGCATTGCCACTGTACAGACAAGCTAAAATTTATAAAAATAGATTTGGGGCTCCATTCAATGATACGACACTCTCTAATTGGATGATAAAAGCTTCTGAAAAACTAAAACATTTTAAAGAAAAACTCAAAGAGAGACTCCTAGAGAATGAATATATACAAGCAGATGAGACGACACTTCAAGTAGTGAATGCACACAAAGGCAAAGCAACAAAAAAATCCTATATATGGCTAGGTGTAGGAATGGATAAATATAAAATTGTCTATATGCACTATGCCAATAACAGGAGTGCAGTGGCAGCGACCGCACTCCTCGAGGGCTTTAGTGGTTTTCTACAAACAGATGGATACGCTGGATATAATGATGTGGTCAAGACAAATGATATGACACATCTAGCTTGCTGGAACCACGCTAGACGAAAGTTTGCAGATATAGTCAAATCAGGAGTCAGTGACCCACAAAGTAAGAGTTATGCACAAGAAGCCATAACACTCATACAGAAACTCTATAAAATAGAAAAAGAGATAAAAGATGATCCTCCTGATAAAAAGTTAATTATCAGAAAAGAGAAATCTCAACCTATCATCAACACTATAAGAGAATGGATTAACACAAAGTTCTATAAAGCACAAGAACTTGGTGGTGCTATTGCTAAAGCATTTGTGTATCTTAATAATCAATTTCCTAAGCTAAAAGTCTATCTTACTGATGGAAGACTCAATATTGATAATAATGGAGCAGAAAACCATATAAGACCTATGGTACTTGGTAGAAAGAATTGGTTATTTGCTACTTCTGTGAAAGGTGCTGAGGCTATTGCTACTTGGTACACTATTATAGAGACTGCTAAGGCTAATGGATTAGAACCCTATCACTACTTGAAGTATCTTATGACTGAGTTTCCTTATTATCAAAGAGATGGTAGGGATATTGAGGCGTTGTTACCTTGGAATGTAAGTGCTGATGGGATAGTTAGGATTTCTTAGAGGTTGGTTGGTGGGGTTATTGTGGGGGTTACATAAAAGAAATAGAAAGAAATGAAAATCTTTCAAAAAATGCTCAAAAGAAGCAAATCAAAGATATTAAAGCACAAGATAATTATCAGGCTTATCCTTTAGTAGAATTTACAACATTTCATCCAAGTTATCAATATCAAGAATTTATAGAAGGTATTAGTATAGAGGAAAAAGATGGTAATACTTTTTATAAAACTAAAAATGGTATTTTCAAAAAACTAGCACGACGAGCTTTAGAAAATAAAGACAAAAACTATGTTTTAATTATTGATGAAATCAATAGAGGAAATATCTCATCAATTTTTGGTGAATTTTTTACTCTCCTAGAAGATACAAAAAGGGTTTCATCAACAGATGATGAAAATCCTGAAGCAGTTTCAATTACTCTTCCTTACTCACAAGAAAAATTATCGGTTCCTGATAATTTATATATTATTGGAACAATGAATACGACAGATAAATCTATCTCTTTACTTGATGTTGCATTAAGAAGAAGGTTTAAATTTATTGCTGTTGAACCAGACTATTCTGTATTGAATAATATTGAGAATTTAGATACAGCTAAAATGTTACAATCTATCAATGAACGATTAGCAGTTTTAAAAGGTGAAGATTTTCAAATAGGTCACTCTTATTTTTTAAAGGTGATTACATTAGAAGATTTACAAGAGATATTTGAATTTAAAATGATACCTCTTTTAAAAGAATATTTTCATGGAGATTGGGAGAGTATTTGTGCTATTTTAAATCAAGATTTTACAAATATTAGTGATGAAGGTTTATTAATCAATAAATTTACTGTTAATAATAATATTTTCAAAGATAATTCAAGATTTTCAGATATAGCAAAAAAGAAAAAAGTATTAACATTAAATTCTAGTTTTACATTAAATGATTTAAAAACAATTATTTAATATATTTCCAGAATGTAACCATAAAGTACAACTTCAAAGAGGTTCGGGTGATTCTAGAGCTTTAACACAACTAGGTCATTTTCATACAATTCCAAGCAAGAACAAAGCGAATAAATGTTCCTCGTTCCTCAGCTCCAGCTGTGGAATGCCTATCGGTATATGTACTCACCATAATCCTATGGGTCAGCCGTTGAATATACACTTTTTAAAAATGAGAGATAGCTACTTACTACTTAGCAATAAATACAGTATAAGAAAATAAAGCTATCAAGTACCTTTTTAAAGCTTTTAGGTCAATAAATATTTAAACTACAACTAAAAAATATCTACCATTTTCCATTCATTTTTCCATGCAAAATATCCAACTATCACACTCGCTATCAAACCTAAAGCGAATAATGTATCAATCATCGGTAATTCCTTCTAATTCTTTTTGTATTTTTCCAAATTTTAATAAATTTACAATAATGCCGAATGAAGACAAAATAAATATAAAGAAAACAGCTATTCTTACAATTGTTTTTTCTTTATCTTTCCGACCATATACCCAACTACCTCCAGAGATAGCCAAAAATATAAACAATTTCTTGTAAATTAAGTCCGCTCGATTTACTAATAAATCAATTTTATCTTTTAAATTCATAAAATGAGTATAACATAATTTTCATCATTCCTAAGATTTTAAAACCTTAGAAAACCTAGCTTCAGATAACAAACCACTAATCATTGCAACGCCTAAAAATATAAGAAACCAAAGCAGACGATATATCCATATGATGAAACGCATAAAGGTCAAGTCTCTCTCAACAGCTCCAGCTGTTGAACCCCTATCAGAGTTCAAACAACAAAACCAAACTCATATAATAAACAATCCTATACTAACAACACCTTAGCCAAAAAACCCCTCTAACCCACCCTCTCATGGGGGTGAATAGCCCCTAAATTCGCAATCTTAATGGATACCTTCTGAATTAAATACTCGTTAGCTAAATGCGGAAGTAATTTAAATACTTCTTTGACGTATTTAATCCCGTGATAGTGGGCTTTTAGGTCAAGAATACTCATCTCTTTCATAGTAGAGTTTTGACGTAATCCATGAGAGAAATTGACCATAAAAGTAGAGATTTGCCCAATTATGGATAGGTGTTTTTTAATATTCATAAAATCCTCCATTCCCCAATATTGTTTGGCATCTCGGAAGACAAATTCAATCTGAAAACGAAGTGAATAGTAATCAATAATCTTTTCATAGTCTAATGTCAAATCTGTAGAGAAGAGATTTACATGAGCAATTTTACCTGTGCTTAAATTTATCTTTTGAATAATCACAACATTGAGCCTATCTGCAAACTTACGATGTAGCATTTCCATTTGATAAATTCTTGTTTGGATATTCTTATCTTCGTCTATGGTATCTGATTTTAGATAGGGTTCTGGAAGATTATCATAGTCAATAGCATCTCCATATTTCCTAGGAGATCCTCTTCCTGCATACTCTCCACTATAAGGAAATAGCAGTGCAGAGTTTTTGAAGTTTAGAAATGATATGTAATCCACATTGCCTCACCATTTGTACAGCAGGATTATTTCCAAATGCTCCATCAAAGACAAAATAAACAATATCAATATGCTTGTCAATCCGTTTAAGTGCCTTATTTACGGACTCTTGGACAAATTTAAGATAGGGAGAGAGTTCAATATCTTTTTATCTTGATTCCCACTGCCTACAGGTCTTCCAACTTTACCATCTTCTTTTTCTTACTCTTCTTTACACTTTTGTCTTTGATACAACCTTCTTTTTTCTCTCGAACTATTTGTTGTGTACTTAGTGGATAAGCTTTTCTTGTTTCTACACTTATCAAGGAAAGATTGAGAAATGCCAAACTTTGTATCACTTGGTTTTGGATAGAAGAATAAAACCTATCTATCCCATAAGTATGCTTCCCACTTTTGCTTACTACTACTTCATCTCCACCCAAAGATAGACTGAACCCTTTTTTGTTAAATGCGTTTTGATAAACATCCAATTGATTTCTTCCCAATTTATCTTTGAATGAAAGAAGCGTGTGATAGTTCGATAACTCCCTCCTTTTTCACTCCATCTACTTAATCCTAACATAGTAATCCGTCCTCGCATTGAGAGCAAGGCTTGGATGATGATTTGTAGTTGTTTATGCTTGTTTTTTTACAATTATAGGTGCGATACATCTTAAGAGTGTTATAATTTCTGTCATGGGATAACTTTATGTTTTTTTGGTTTAAAATTATAGTAGTTGTCTCATGGCTTTGGCTTATATTTTGTTTTTATTTTTGGCTAAGGTGTTGATACTAAAGATGATAACTCTGTAAAAAAAGAAGCGTATAAAGAACCAAGGTCTGATAGTGAGTTCAGTATCTGGAGCTACTGAACTAGTAAATCCCCCTTACCTATTCTCTACGTCTCAAAAACTAATAGACTCTTATTCACAATCACATGAAGAAAGAACCCGTCCGACATTGATAGTAACCCTATACTTACAATATAATTATCATAACACATTCCCCATTCAAGGCAAAAAAAAAGCTATAATCTCCCGTACCCTTTTTCGGTAAATGGGGTAGTGTTCTTCTTTTCTTTTGAGTGGGTGGGCTTGAAGCTACGATGCTTTGGCATAGGTAGGGTTATCTCATTTGAAAGGGTACGATATGGAAATTTATTTTTCAGTAATCGCATTGATTCTGAAGAAAGTTAGAATTTCTTCAGATATCGATGTACCCTTTCCATAATTGTACACTATAAACTTTAAAATAAAACTCCTATTTCTTCCTCCACAAAAACCAAACCCCAGCACCCAACAAAAACAATCCACCCAATACCTGCACCCAAGCAGAGAGTAACAAACTTTTATTGACAATGGTTTTATGCATATCGTTATCTATCTTTACCCCTGCATACTTCGCTGTATGCACCATTATAGAAACAGCTAAGTCTTCATTTGGCATCTCCTGGTGACAACTTAGACAAGCTCCAGATCTATCCAGCTTGTCTCTTGTTTCATTGTCTAATGCTTGTGAAAGTCTCCAGTGGTTTCCTACGGTTTGGACTTGTGTGCCATTTTCATCTAGCATGACCGAAAAGTCATGCTTGAGGTTAGGAATGGCTGGTATTTGCTCGTCTACACCTTTTACCAACAGTGTTTTATCTGCACGCATGAGGTCAACGATGGTTGTTTTACTTTGATCTGCAAAGTATTTACCACCATTGATACCTTTTCCTTGTGCCTTTAAGCTCGTATGACAAGATTCACAAGTACGTGACTCTTTACTCACGGTATGTGGCTGTACAGGAGACATCACTATGGAGTTTACCCCATCTGCAGGTACATCTACTGTACCATTATTTTCTACACCTTTGAGTTTGAAGATGTGATTTTGCAAGAGCATATTACCGTCTTTGCCAATCACCGTCAATGTCACTTGACAGCCTGGAATCGTAGGAGAGATACGTCCTTCTCCATTTTGGCTGAGAGCTGGGTCTTCCCAACGTAAATAAGAACGTGTTTCAGTGACTTTACCATCAACCAAAAAGTCTTTGAGTGTGTCAACTTCTCCTGTTTTACCATTGACATGGTGTTTGGAAGCTGCCAGATAGTCAGGGTTTTGTTTACCACCAGAGTAGTCTACTTTCACATGACAACCATAACACTGTGGTGCCCATGTGGCATGACAAGTATAACACTCTAGCTTATCGGTATGGGCTTGTATCTGATCCATCGCCACTAACCCCTCTTTTGAGATTTTGTTCTCTTTTTTCAGTAATTTTAGAGGTTTTAGTTCAATGTCTTTTCCAGAAGCCAAATGCATCATAATCTTGTTGCCATGACGTACCGCTTTGGTAAGAGGATTTCCACGAGCTGAAAGTAAAAATCCATCTCCTCTATCGGCAGGTATAGCCCCTTGTTTCAAATATGCTGCTAAGGTTTTAGTCGTCCCTCTACCTTTGCCCGTTTTGGGTGTGGTTGCAAACTCATCTGAATATCCTAAAGGAAGTTCCCACGGGTAGTGCTTGGTAGTACCATGACAATCTTGACACTCTATTTCCACTGCACCTAGGTTTGCTCCTCTAAAGAAACCGTCTCCATGCATATCATTGGACGTATGACAATCTTGACAAAGCATCCCTTTACTATAATGTATGTCTTCTGTTAAATGTAAATAACGTTTTGTATGTAACTTGGGCTGCCCATTACCCTCATCATCAAAACTGGCTTGGTATTCCGTTTCCATAAGCCCTTGGTAAGACACACCTATACGTTTCCCTCTGTTATGACAAGTCGTACATGTTTCTACTGGTATTCCAGAATAATTTATGTCATGTACATTTACCTTGACTTCACGTGATGACTGTATGGCATGCACCAACATATGCCCATCTTCTTTTTTCGAGATACTTTTATCATCTCCTTCATACAGTCCTGCATTGGAGTAAGGCACGTGACAAGAGGCACATCCTATGCCACGATAGTCCCCTCGCCTTTTACGTCCTTGTCCTCCTGTATGACAACGAAGACACTCTTGACGTAAGTATGTATAGACAGAAAGTGTTGGGTCAAGTTCAACTTCTTCAGCCGTAGGAGCGGCTGGTAGTTCAATAGTCTCATCTAAAAAACCTTGGGGTTCGAGTTTTTTGAGTGCTTCCATGTAGTTTTGGTAGCTTTGTGTTCCCAAACGCTTATGAGGGTCAGGAGATTTACCACCAAAATTGGTGTACGTATGTTTGTATCCCTCTTTGGCACCAAACCCCCACAATGCCCCATGAATCTTCCCTTGTTCTGTTGCCATAAGATTATTTTCTTGTGCTGATACCTGATTGGGGTGACACATACCACAAGTGTTTTCATTGATCCATGGACTGGCAGGATAAGGATAAAAAGCTTTAGGGCCATCATGTGATTTAAAGTAGCTGAGTGTACCTGTGTGTGCTTCATCTTTCGTCTTTGCTTCAGGATTACCACCATGACAGATGATACAATCATTGCCTTTGGCTCCTGCCTCGTCTGCCTTTTGTAAAATGGCTTGCATCATACCAGAGTTTTTATCACGAATATCTTTAATACCCTCATGGCAAACAATACACTCATTTTGTACCTGAGGAAATGCAAATGCAACTACCATGCTACATAAAACTATAATTTTTAGCATATATTTTACCTTTATCTTATAAAAATTTATTATATCCTAAATGGTGTAATTCATATTAAATTTACGCAATTATGCTATAATTTTTTTACTTTATTACGAAATGGATACCCGCATGAAAAAACTTGTTCTACTTAGCGTGATTACCTTACTTACATTTTCATATAGTAAAATGATTGATGGCATTGCAATTATTGTTGAAGGCGAACCTGTTACCATAGCTGAAATACGTGCGGTACAAAAACAATTACAAGTTTCTAAAAAAGAAGCCACAGACCTGCTTATTCAAGACCGACTACAAAAATCAGCGATGAGAGATATTAAAATTGATGAAAAGTCTATCGATGCAAAAGTAGCAGGGATTGCGGCACAAAATAATCTTACTATTCCCAAAATGCAAAAAATATTACAGCAACAAGGGACATCTTGGAATAAATATCGTTCAAGTATTAGAGAGGCTATAAAAAAAGAAAAATTTTATCAAGAAAAAGTAGTAAACAAGATCCCTAACCCAAGCGATGATGAATTAAAGCTTTTTTATAACAATCATAAAAATGAATTTATCTTACCTAAAACAATCCATATGATTGAATACTCAGCAAAATCGGAAGCGAGTATGAAAAAGTTTCTAGGCACTAAAAATAAAAAGGGTATAAAAAGCCGTTCCGTTACAAAATCATCCAAAGACTTGAATCCTGCTCTTCTTCGCAGTATTTTACAAACCCAAGACGGTTCCTTTACCCGTCCTCTCAATGCTGGAGACAGATACATCAGCTACAAAGTACTCTCAAAACAGGGAGAAATCAACATGCCTTTCGAGACATCCAAAGGTGCCGTTGCCGCAAGATGGAAACAACAACAGCAAGGCAAAGCACTCAAAGACTATTTTGAAAAACTAAAAACAAACGCAGACATACAAATAATACGCTAAATTAAAGGACAACTATGGGACTCAAACCAGATAAATGGATACGTGAAAAATCAATCAATGAAGACATGATAACCCCTTTTTGTGAAGGACTTGTGGGAGAAGGCGTGGTTAGTTACGGATTAAGCTCTTATGGTTATGATATTCGTGTGACAGATGAATTTAAAATCTTTACAAACATTAATGCTGAAGTCGTTGATCCTAAAGATTTTAACGAAAACAATGTTGTAGACTTCAAAGGTGACGTGTGTATCGTCCCTCCTAACTCTTTTGCTCTTGCAAGGACGGTAGAGTACTTTAAAATGCCCAGTGACACTTTGGCTATCTGTCTTGGAAAAAGTACCTATGCACGTTGTGGTATCATCGTTAATGTCACTCCGTTTGAGCCAGGCTTTGAAGGGCATATCACGATAGAGATTTCAAATACAACCCCTCTTCCTGCCAAAATATATGCCAATGAAGGTATCGCACAGGTACTCTTTTTCAAGGCGATGAAGCATGTGAAGTTACCTATTCTGACAGAAAAGGTAAATACCAAAGTCAAACAGGCATTACGCTTCCTAGGATTTTGAAAAAAAGCTAATGCCCCATTGCAAACCCTTTTTCCAAACTTTTGTGTTACAATGCAAAAAATCCCTTATATAAAGTAAGTATGAATGAAAAATTTAATTATCGTAGAATCACCTGCTAAAGCACGAACTATTACCAACTTTTTAAGCAAGGACTATAAAGTCATCGCTTCAAAAGGACATATACGCGACCTCCCCAAAAGTACTTTTGGTATCACACTAGATGATAAAACAGGTGACCTTATACCCAAATACTCCATCCCTAGAGATGTAAATGCTACAGTTAAAGAATTAAAAAAACTTGCAAAAGAAGCTGAGACTATCTTTATCGCTACCGATGAGGATCGCGAGGGTGAGGCTATAGGATATCACATTGCAAAAGCCATAGGGAAAGAGCCTACAGAACTTCCACGTATTGTTTTTCATGAGATTACAGAGTCTGCCATTAAGCATGCCCTTGAGACTCCCCGTAAAATAGATATGGATTCTGTGGATGCTCAACAAACAAGAAGACTACTTGATCGTATCGTAGGATACAAACTCTCACCTTTACTTGCTAGTAAAATCCAAAAAGGTTTAAGTGCGGGTAGAGTACAAAGCTCTACGCTTAAAATAGTCGTAGAAAAAGAACGAGAGATCAAAGCCTTTAAGCCTGAAGAATTTTGGACTATCAATGCACTTTTTCAGAAAAATATTGATGCTTCTATCTATGATTATAATGGATTGAAGATTGATAAACTCACTATCAAAAATGAAGTAGATGCCACAGAGATCGTAACGGCTGCAAAAAGTGAAGATTTCATAGTGCTTTCTTTAGATAAAACCAAAAGAAAGACTAAAACACCTCCACCATTTATGACATCAACACTACAACAAGCAGCCTCTACTCAACTTGGATTTTCTCCTAAAAAAACGATGATGGTTGCACAAAAGCTTTATGAGGGCGTAAAGACGGATCAAGGAACGATGGGTGTGATTACCTATATGAGAACAGACTCCATGAACCTTGCAAAAGAAGCCGTAGAAAATGCCCGTGAGTACATAAAAGCCACCTATGGAGACAAATATCTTCCAGCTAAAGCAAAAAATTATGTGACAAAATCCAAAGGTGCACAAGAAGCTCACGAAGCTATACGTCCGACTATTGTGACTTTTGATTCTAAAATGGCTGCAGACTATCTTTCAGCAGATGAATTAAAACTCTATCGCCTCATTTATAACCGTTTCCTTGCATGTCAAATGACAGAAGCAGAAATGGAATCACAAACGCTTCTTTTTAAAGGTGACAAATGTACCTTTAAAGCTTCTGGAAGAAAGCTTCTCTTTGATGGCTTTTATAGAGTCACAGGACATGGTGACAAAGACAAACTTTTACCTGATCTGGAAAAAGGACAGGCAGTATCTTTGGATGATATCAAGCAAGAACAACACTTTACAGAGCCTCCTGCACGATACAATGAAGCAAGCCTCATTAAAAAGTTGGAATCTTTGGGTATCGGACGACCAAGTACCTATGCTCCAACAGTTACAACCTTGCAGACACGTAAATATATTGAACTTGAAAAGAAACGTATACATCCTACAGAGATTGCATTTACTGTCACCGAAATGCTTGAAGAACACTTCCCCGAGATCGTAGACTCTGGATTTACCGCCAAGATGGAAGAGACTCTCGATGAAGTAGCAGAAGGTAACACTAGCTGGCAAACTATTCTTAAAGCATTTTATACCCCATTTTTACAAAAGATAGAAGAGGGTAAACAAAATATAAAAAGCCTTAAAATAGCAATCCCTACAGGAGAGAACTGCCCCAAATGTGAGTCTGAACTTCTTTTACGTAAAGGTCGCTACGGTGAGTTTATCGCATGTAGCAACTTCCCAAAATGTAAATATACCAAAAATCCAGATGGTACAGAGATAGAAGGACCAGAAGAAACAGATGAGAAATGTGAGAAATGTGGCTCAATGATGGTCATAAAGAACTCCAAAAGAGGAAAGTTTCTTGCCTGTTCTGCTTACCCAAAATGCAAAAATGCAAAATCTTTAGAACCTGCAAAAGAACTCACTGTACCTTGTCCTGAATGTGGAGGTAAACTTCAAGAAAGAGAGGGGAAAAGAGGGAAATTCTTTGGCTGTGTCAATTACCCAAAATGTAAATTTATCGCCAATTTTGAACCTGTAGATAAAAAATGTCCCGAATGTGATTACACCATGGGAATCAAAACCCTTAAAAGTGGCAATGTCCATGAATGTTTCAAATGTAAACATAAAGAGGAGGCTAAGTAATCCCCATGAAACAACAAAAAGAAAAAAAAACAAATATTTCTATGTGCCATCAACAACATCTTGAGTGGTACTTGTCAAGAAGACTGTAAATTTTGTACCCAAAGTGTCAGATACCACGCGAATATTGAACGCTATAATTATAAAAGTATTGAACAAATTGTCTCTGAAGCAAAAATAGCAAAAGCCAATGGTGCCCTTGGGTATTGCTTGGTCACAGCAGGTAAAGGACTTGATGATAAAAAAGTTGACTTTGTCGCACGTGCTGCACACGCAGTGAAAGCTGAAGTAAAAGATCTCAATCTCATTGCCTGCAATGGTACAGCTACAAAAGAGCAGCTTAGCTACCTGCAACAGCACGGAATAGATAGCTACAATCATAACCTTGAAACTTCTGAACGTTATTATGCAGATATCTGTCAAACACATGCATGGAGTGAACGGTATGAGACCTGTGAAAATGTAAAATCACTAGGTTTGGCTCTTTGTTCTGGTGGTATTTTTGGGATGGGAGAAACTGCTGAAGACAGAGACTCACTATTAAACTCTATAGCCTCACTTTCTCCAGAATCAACACCTCTAAACTTTTATCATCCTAACCCTGCCCTTCCTATTAAGACAAGAAATATAGAACTTGATGAAGCTATAGAAGTCATCAAAAAAGCACGAAAACTACTAGGTGATGATAAACTCCTTATGGTTGCAGGAGGACGAGAACTTCTATTTACTGGGAAAGAATCTCTTATGTTTAAAGCTGGAGCCAATGCTATGGTGATAGGAAACTATCTTACCACACAAGGTATGGAAGCTAAAAGTGACAAAGTAATGCTTGACACTTTAGGCTATGAGGTAGCCACAAGTTGTGATACCCACTAATATCACACTTATACTCACCCTTTCTTTATTGATTTGGGCTAGTCCATTTGTTTCAAAATTTTTACGCCTACCTATCCCCCCTGTTGAAATTATTTTGGGAGCTATTGTTGCTTACATAGGACTTATAGGACACAATCAATACTTTGACCTTATTGCAGAGATGGGATTCCTTTATCTTATGTTTTTAGCTGGTATGGAAGTAGATCTCAAACAAATCATAAATAGTCCCAAAATTGTCATAAGTAAATCTATACTTTTTCTTTTTTTAATGGTTTCTTTTTCTATAATCTTTGGATTTATCTTTGATTTAAATGCTATTGTTATCATTTCTATGCCCCTCATATCCATAGGGCTACTCGCATCACTCTCAAGAGAATATGGCAAAGATGAGCCATGGATAAAGTTGGCTTTTATTGCAGGGGTATTAGGGGAAATCGCAAGTATTGCTGCACTCACTATATTTGATGTGGCAACCGTTACAGGTTTTAGTATTGATCTTGTTGTAAAAATAACCTATCTACTTTTATTTATACTTGTTATTTATTTACTCTACAAGATGTTACAGCTACTTTTTTGGTGGTACCCTGAATTAAAAAGTATCCTTGTTCCCAAAAATGATACTTCCTCACAAGACATCCGTCTAGCAATGTCACTCTTCTTTATCTTAATCGCAGTGATGCTATCCTTAGAGTTAGAATTGGCGTTAGGTGCCTTCATTGCAGGGATAGCAATATCAGCTTTCTTCCACCATGAGAAAGAGCTTGAAGAAAAGATGTCCAGTCTTGGATTTGGATTTTTAGTCCCACTTTTCCTTCTCCATGTGGGTGCATCATTTGATTTAAATGCACTACCTTTAGAGGGAGTGATCTCTGGGGCACTACTTATTACATTCCTAATGATAACATCAAGACTATTGGCGGCAATTATATTTAAAGGGATCGCTGGATCGAAAGATGCCTTGCTTGTCGCACTCTCACTCTCTATGCCACTTACACTTCTCGTCGCGGTTGCAACAATCGGATATGAGGCAAAATTATTAGATTTATTAACCTATTATCAGTTAATCTTAGCAAGTATCTTTGAGATTCTAATTTCTATGACCATCATAAAAGTATTAGAGTCAAGAAAAAAACCTACTAATTAAAGAGGAGGACTAATCCTCCTCTTGCATTTCTTTAATAGCATCTTCATATGCTTTATTGGCTAGCTTAGTTTTTTCTTCTAACTCACGTAAGATATTTACATCATATAAATCAGAAACTACTTCTATTTCTTCATCTAAAGCTTTTTTTGTTTTATTTTCCTTAATGATACTTTTATTAGGTACTTTTTTGACCAAGATCTTTTTTTCTACCTCTGGCTTTTTAACTGGTTTTATATTCACGTCAGCTACAGCAGTGATTGCTTTTTTAGCTTCTTGAACAGGAGCCTTATTGGTGCTATTTTCCTTTATTTTTACTTTTTCAAGTTCTTTTGCAGCCAATTTCTTTTTCTCTTGTTTTTTCTTTTTGGCTGCTTTTATTACTGCTTCTTTGGCAAGTTTCTCAGCTCTTTCTTTTTCATATGCTTCTAGTACACGTAGCTGTTTTAGAGCAGCTATTTCCTCAGCTTTCTTCAGTTTTTTGATTGCTGCTTCTTTGGAATCTATTTTTATTTTTAAAGCTTTTTCTTTTTTAATTGCAAGTTCATCTGCATGCTTTTTCTTTGAAGTTTTTTCGTTCACTATACTATCTAATTTATTAGTGTCTGGAGCTGTAGGCGAAATTAAAACTTTCCCTGTGTTCTTAGTATCTCTCTTTCCTTTTGTTGTCTCCTTATCTTCGTTAAGACCATCGTTGAACACAACCGATGTTCGCATGCTACTAAGCATGTTATCCTCTGCTTGATCCATCTTAAAAAAATCCTCTTTCAAAGATGCATGTGCATTTACCCATAATACTACAACCCCTAGCAATAGATATCGTTTCATATGTTACTCCTTAGGTTCCAACTGTTTTAATTCAAAATACTCTTTTTGGAGTTTTTGATTTTCTATTTTCAACACTTTATCTTCAATAGACAAGCGATACTTTTTCTCTGTTAACTGATTTAATACTGTTAGCGAATTCTCTCCATTCATCAAAACACCTATATAGATACCAAATAAAAGAATCCCCATAGCCGTCACAAAAAAAGTTTTTACTGAAAAACCTGCTATGCCTTCTTCCTTTTTAATATCTGTCCTTTTTAATATCTTTTTATTTTGTAAAAAGAGATGCACCTAGATATTCAAACTGTCCCAGTTCAGCTTCTATCTCAAGTAACCTATTGTATTTAGCAATTCTATCAGACCTAGCTGTTGAGCCTGTTTTTATCTCACCTGTATTAAGTGCTACAGCAAAATCAGCAATAAATGTATCTTCACTTTCACCAGAACGGTGAGACATTACACATGTATACCCACTTCTTTGTGCCAGTCTAACCGTTTGCATAGTTTCTGAAACAGTCCCAATCTGATTAGGTTTAATTAAAATAGAATTCGCAATACTTTTTTCAATACCTTCTGCCAAAATTGCAACGTTGGTTACAAATAGATCATCACCAACAAGTTGTATTTTATCTCCAAGTACTTCAGTCAACTCTTTCCATCCCACCCAGTCATCTTCACCTAACCCATCTTCTATGGAAACAATAGGATAGTTTTTACACATCTCTGCATAATATGCAGTAAGTTCTGAAGATGTTAGTTCTCTATTCTCAGATTTCAATACATAATTACCCTCATCATTAAGTAATTCAGATGCAGCAACATCAAGTGCTATAGCTATCTGTTCTCCTGCTTTGTATCCTGCAGCATTAATCGCTTTCATAATGACTTGTAATGGTTCTTCGTTACTCTTCAAATTAGGTGCGAATCCTCCTTCATCCCCAACAGCAGTACTCTCACCCATATCATTAATGATCTTTTTAAGATTATGATACACTTCAGCACATGCTCTAAGTCCCTCTGAAAAGCTATCAAAGCCTATAGGAAGTACCATATACTCTTGAAAATCCACAGAATTGTTTGCATGTTCTCCGCCATTAATAATATTTAGCATTGGTACAGGCATAACTACTGCATTCACCCCACCTAAATAACGATAAAGTGGCATTTTCATACTTGCTGCTGCCGAGCGAGCTACAGCCATAGAAACGCCAAGCACAGCATTTGCACCAAGGCTTCCATAGTTATCGGTACCATCAACTTCTTTCATAGTTATATCTATCTCTGCTTGATTAAAAGGACTTAGACCAACAAGTGCATCACAAATAGCTCCATTAACATTTTCACAAGCCTGAAGTACACCTTTGCCCATATATCTGTCACCACCATCACGTAATTCTAGTGCTTCTCGTTTACCTGTACTAGCACCACTAGGGACAATGGCATTTTCAACTGTACCATCACTAAGACTAACTGTCACTTTTACAGTTGGGTTCCCTCTACTATCCAATACTTCTGTTGCTACTATCTCATCAATATAAATCATTTAGTTCCTTTAAAATTGTTCAATATTCTATTATTTTATCGAAATTTACCCTATACCTAAATGAGTATAGCTTATGAATTCGCTATTGTAGGATTAGTATCTCATATAATACTAGTGTTGTAGATAATTAGATACATAAAATTTACAAAAGAATAGGTGAAAGTGAGAACAGAATAAAGATAATAAAAGCTAAAAAAGAAATTATAAGATAAGAGTAAAAAGTGATTAAGTAATAAAAAAGAGAAGATAGTTAAAAACTCAAAGTGGCAGCGACCTACATTTCCACAGACGTAGCCTGCAGTATTATCGGCGATGGGAGGCTTGACTTCCAGGTTCGGAATGGAGCTGGGTATGACCCTCCCTCTAGCCCCACCACTAAGAGAGATAAAGACACCGATGTGTGCTTATCTCTCTAAGCTTAAAGCTTTGAGATTACTTAGTATTGTTAAGAGTCTGACGTTCAAGTGTTTAGCTTGATGAGTGTTGCTTTGGTAAATTACAATCTTACAAGAAGTTTTCACTTATTAGGTGTTTAATGCACTTAATAAGGTAGTACCTATTAGAAGAATAAAGTAAATACAAACGATCTATTAGTACTGGTCAGCTAAATGTCTTTCAACACTTACACACCCAGCCTATCAACGCAGTAGTCTTCTGCGGATCTTCAGGGAAGATTCATCTTGGAGTTGGCTTCCCGCTTAGATGCTTTCAGCGGTTATCTCATCCGAACGTAGCTACCCAGCGATGCCCTTGGCAGGACAACTGGTACACCAGTGGTTCGTTCACCCCGGTCCTCTCGTACTAGGGGCAACTCTCCTCAATCTTCCAACGCCCACGGCAGATAGGGACCGAACTGTCTCACGACGTTCTGAACCCAGCTCGCGTACCACTTTAAACGGCGAACAGCCGTACCCTTGGGACCTGCTTCAGCCCCAGGATGTGATGAGCCGACATCGAGGTGCCAAACC
The DNA here is from genome assembly GCA_030949725.1 of Sulfurovum sp. Classification (GTDB taxonomy): domain Bacteria; phylum Campylobacterota; class Campylobacteria; order Campylobacterales; family Sulfurovaceae; genus Sulfurovum. Next base: position 25,606 of record JAUZSE010000002.1, read on the forward strand.
TCCCCGTCGATGTGAGCTCTTGGGGGAGATCAGCCTGTTATCCCCGGCGTACCTTTTATCCTTTGAGCGATGGCCCTTCCACACAGAACCACCGGATCACTATGACCGACTTTCGTCTCTGCTCGACATGTACGTCTCGCAGTTAAGCTGGCTTGTACCATTATACTCTGCTATCGATTTCCAACCGATATGAGCCAACCTTTGTAAGCCTCCGTTACTCTTTAGGAGGCGACCGCCCCAGTCAAACTACCCACCAGACATTGTCCTCCTTGGGGATAACCCAAGCAAGTTAGCAATCAGAATATATAAGGGTGGTATCTCAAGGATAGCTCATCTACAACTAGCGTCATAGAATCAAAGCCTCCCACCTATCCTGCACAAATATATCCCAATTGCAGTGTCAAGCTATAGTAAAGGTGCACGGGGTCTTTCCGTCTTGCCGCGGGTAGGAGGAATTTTCACCTCCACTACAATTTCACTGGATCCCTGGTTGAGACAGCTCCCATCTCGTTACGCCATTCATGCAGGTCGGTATTTAACCGACAAGGAATTTCGCTACCTTAGGACCGTTATAGTTACGGCCGCCGTTTACTTGGGCTTCGATCAAGAGCTTCGTTCCGAAGAACTAACCCCATCAATTAACCTTCAAGCACCGGGCAGGCGTCACACCTTATACATCCTCTTACGAGTTAGCAAAGTGCTGTGTTTTTGATAAACAGTCGGGAGGGACTCTTTGTTGCAACCTCTTCCGCTTTTGAGAGTAAATCTCTATACAGAAGTAGGCACACCTTATTCCGAAGTTACGGTGCTAGTTTGCAGAGTTCCTTAACCAGGGTTCTTCCACGCGCCTTAGAATACTCATCTCACCCACCTGTGTCGGTTTACGGTACGGGCAACTAATAATACACTTAGAGGCTTTTCTTGGCACGACGGTATCAACGATTCAAATCTTGTTCCGAAGAACGCAATCTGCCTGTCAGGTCTCGAAAACAGCCGGCGGATTTTCCTATCCAGCTTATCTACACCCTTCGAGCCACTATTCCATCAGTGACCTCGTTTAACCCTATGCGTCCCCCCATTGTACTAAATTACTAGTTGGTATTGGAATATTAACCAATTTGCCATCGCTTACCCCTTTCGGACTCAGCTTAGGACCCGACTAACCCTACATTGACGAGCATAGTGTAGGAACCCTTGGGTTTTCGGCGAACGGGATTCTCACCCGTTTTCTCGCTACTCATGCCTGCATGCTCACTTCTAGCCGCTCCACCACTCCTCACCGGTATGGCTTCAATGCTGACTAGAACGCTCTCCTACCACGCACAATAAATTGTGCATCTACAGCTTCGGTGTCTAATTTAGCCCCGTTATATCTTCGGCGCAGAATCGCTAGACCAGTGAGCTGTTACGCTTTCTTTAAAGGATGGCTGCTTCTAAGCCAACCTCCTGGTTGTCTAAGCAACTCCACATCCTTTTCCACTTAATTAGAACTTTGGGACCTTAGCTGGTAGTCTGGGCTGTTTCCCTCTCGATCATGGATTTTATCACCCACAACCTGACTGCCATGAATTCACATGAGGTATTCGGAGTTTGACTGGGTTTGGTACCTTGGTATAGGCCCTAGCCCAATCAGTGCTCTACCCCCTCATGTTTCGAACATGACGCTATACCTAAATATATTTCGGAGAGAACCAGCTATCACTAAGTTTGATTGGCCTTTCACCCCTATCCACCGGTCATCGGAGAAGTTTTAAACCTTCACCCGTTCGGTCCTCCACTAGCTCTTACACCAGCTTCAACCTGCCCATGGATAGATCACTTAGTTTCGGGTCTACAGCAACTAACTATCGCCCTATTAAGACTCGCTTTCGCTACGGCTTCTCGTTTGATTAACCTTGCTAGTCACCATAACTCGCAGGCTCATTATGCAAAAGGCAGTCCATCACCCTGCGTATAGCATAGGGCTCTGAATGATTGTAGGCAGATGGTTTCAGGTTCTATTTCACTCCGCTCACTGCGGTTCTTTTCACCTTTCCCTCACGGTACTGGTTCACTATCGATCTAGAAGTAGTATTTAGCCTTGGAAGGTGGTCCTCCCATATTCAGTCAGGGTTTCACGTGTCCCGACCTACTCGAATAGTCTATAATTAGTTTTCGTATACGGGACTTTCACCCTCTTCGGTCAAGCATTCCAGCTTATTCTACTAACACCTAATAGATTTTAGGGCTATTCCCATTTCGCTCGCCGCTACTAAGGGAATCTCGGTTGATTTCTTTTCCTGTGGGTACTGAGATGTTTCACTTCCCCACGTTCGCTCTCTCGAAAGAGTAATATGATTCGCACCATATTGGGTTGCCCCATTCGGAAATCCAGGGATCAAAGCTTTTTGGCAGCTCCCCCTGGCTTATCGCAGCCTAATACGTCCTTCATCGCCTCTTCTAGTCTAGGCATCCACCATCTGCCCTTAGATTAATTTAATTAATTCTAAGGTACTACCTTATTAAATGCAAATAAGTCATCTTTTATAAATATTTAACTATCTATATTGTATGGTTTAGTTGTTTTATAATAAGTTTGAAGTTCTTACACTTCGTCATTTTTTTAAGAGTTTGTTCTCTTATGAGTTTCTTGCACATGAAAGATATTAATTTTAAACAATAAATTGTTTTAGTTAATATGTTTATGTTAAATTGTAATTGTTTTGTAAAATTTGATTTAGTTGTTTAGTAATAAACATCTTCGTCGCGTTTTGCAACATTACGTTAGACTCTTAACAATAATAAGTTAAATAACTTTAGGTGTAAAACCTAATATAAAAATTCTTATTGAATTTTTATATTAAGCTTTTCTCATTCCACAAATTTGTTGTAAATTGTGCAAAATGTTTTAAACGTAGCGTACTAAAAGTACGTGAGTTTCAAACTTTTGTGCAAGTTGCATCAAATGGTGGAGAATAACGGGATCGAACCGATGACCTCCTGCGTGCAAAGCAGGCGCTCTCCCAGCTGAGCTAATTCCCCAGGGATAATACACTAATGTGTTTCAAGTCAAAGATCCTAATAATCTTTGACAACCAAACATAAGTTATTGATTGAACAATTTAAACAAATCTTCATCTTTTTGTGTTGTGTTCATACATTGTGAGATGCATGAACTATACTCTGAAAGGAGGTGATCCAACCGCAGGTTCTCCTACGGTTACCTTGTTACGACTTCACCCCAGTCGCTAATTCCACCGTGGAGGGTAGCCAGTTTAGCTTCCCCGCTTCGGGTGAAATCAACTCCCATGGTGTGACGGGCGGTGAGTACAAGACCCGGGAACGTATTCACCGTAGCATAGCTGATCTACGATTACTAGTGATTCCAGCTTCATGTAGTCGAGTTGCAGACTACAATCCGAACTGAGATTGGGTTTATAGATTTGCTCCACCTCACGGTATCGCGTCTCACTGTCCCAACCATTGTAGCACGTGTGTTGCCCTAGCCGTAAGGGCCATGATGACTTGACGTCGTCCTCACCTTCCTCCTCCTTACGAAGGCAGTCTCACTAGAGTCCTCGACCGAATCGTTAGTAACTAGTGACGAGGGTTGCGCTCGTTGCGGGACTTAACCCAACATCTCACGACACGAGCTGACGACAGCCGTGCAGCACCTGTAAGAAAGCTCCCGAAGGCACCTCTGTATCTCTACGGAGTTCTTAAATATGTCAAGGCTAGGTAAGGTTCTTCGCGTATCTTCGAATTAAACCACATGCTCCACCACTTGTGCGGGTGTCCCCGTCTATTCCTTTGAGTTTTAATCTTGCGACCGTACTCCCCAGGCGGAATGTTTAATGCGTTAGCTGCATCACCGAATAGACTAGCTACCCGACGACTAACATTCATCGTTTAGGGCGTGGACTACCAGGGTATCTAATCCTGTTTGCTCCCCACGCTTTCGCGCCTCAGCGTCAGTAATGTTCCAGAAGATTGCCTTCGCTTTTGGTATTCCTAGTTATCTCTACGGATTTTACCCCTACACAACTAATTCCATCTTCCTCTCCCACACTCTAGCCAAATAGTTTTGGATGCAGTTCTACGGTTGAGCCGTAGGCTTTCACATCCAACTTAAATGGCCGCCTGCGCGCGCTTTACGCCCAGTGATTCCGAGTAACGCTTGCACCCTCCGTATTACCGCGGCTGCTGGCACGGAGTTAGCCGGTGCTTATTCATATGGTACCGTCATTATCTTCCCATATAAAAGGAGTTTACGCACCGAAATGTGTCATCCTCCACGCGGCGTTGCTGCATCAGACTTTCGTCCATTGTGCAATATTCCCCACTGCTGCCTCCCGTAGGAGTCTGGACCGTGTCTCAGTTCCAGTGTGGCTGATCATCCTCTCAGACCAGCTAGGCGTCATTGGCTTGGTGGGCTCTTACCCCACCAACTACCTGATACCATATAGTCTCATCCTTTAGCGAAAAAACATTTCCCAACTACCATTAAGGCAGAAGGAGTATGAGGCATTAGCTACCGTTTCCAGTAGTTATTCCTCTCTAAAGGGCAGATTAACTATACATTACTCACCCGTCCGCCACTTAGCTGACATCCTAGCAAGCTAGGACCGTTCTCGTTCGACTTGCATGTGTTAAGCACGCCGCCAGCGTTCACTCTGAGCCAGGATCAAACTCTCCATTAATAATAGAATGGTTTGAACCATTGTCAGAATCACTTATTGTATTTCTATAATAAGCTTTTCTTTATCCTAGTTTTTTGAAAACTAGTAAAATTAAAACTCAAATAGACGTTGATTTGTTTACTTATATTTGGTTGTCAAAGATCACTCAATAACACTCTTATTAGCTACTTGCTAACCGTCCTAATGTTGTTGGACGCGTATTATAGCACCAAACATCTTTCTTGTCAAGGGTTTTACCTAAATTCTTTGAAATTCTTTTTATTTGTTTGTTTACTTACATTATATAGGGGAATTTCAAGAGATGCATCCATCATAATTTCTTTTTCAACTTTTGTACTCTTCGGTAAGAATTTTCAATACTTTTTTTATTGACTCTCCCCTCTCTCACAAGTATCATTATAGTATCTACCAGTTTTTTCGTAGTAACAACTTTACGCGGATCAAGTTGATTACCTATCAGTAAAATATCATCTCCCGCATTGATAGCTAGTTTTAATGTATTTTTTAATCCGTATTTTTTAGATATTGCACCCATTTGAAGATCATCCGTAATGACCACACCTTTGTATCCTAGTTTAGACCTAAGTAATCCATTTATAGTCTTTGCCGAGAGTGTTGCGGGATATTTACTGTCTAATTTTCTGTTGAATACATGAGCAACCATCACGGTATCTGCTTTATCTTTCAATAATCTATAAGGTTCAAGCTCTACTTCTTTCCACATTTTTGTGACATCTACATAGCCTTTGTGTGTATCTCCCACAGAAGAACCATGCCCAGGGAAATGTTTAAGAGAAGTCAACACCCCATAATGATGCATAGCATCTATAAAAGTACTTGCATATTTTGCAACGACTTTTGGATCTTTACCGTAAGAGCGTCCCAGACCATGTATGACATGGTTTTTCATATTGATGTCAAGATCTACTACTGGTGCAAGATTATAATTAATCCCTACAGATTTAAGTTCTTTACTCATTTTTGTGTAGGTAGCTTTTATCTTACTTTGATCCATTTTTATGACATCTGAAGCTTTTGGGAACTTACCATAAAAACCGTATTTACTTTTAAGACGTTGTACTCGTCCACCTTCCTGATCTACTGCTATAAGCAACTTCCCATCTGAACTACAGGCTTGTAATTGCGAAGTAAGTTTTTTGAGTTGACTTTTATCTGATATATTTTTAGGCTTACTCTTATCTACAGGGTTATAATCAAACAGTATCACTGCACCCAAATTATAGGTTCTTATATCCATACATATCTGACTATTTTTTGACGCAGATACACCATGAAAGCCAACCATTAACATCTGCCCTATTTTATGTTCCAAACTCACACCTGCAAACAACGCAGTAGACAACAGACCTAACACAACTATATATTTTTTAAACATACTCATCCTAATATTTTAATTTTATTATACACTCTATTAGTGTTCAGTTAACCTTATACGCGTATAATACTATTACAAGAGCATCTTGGGTCACCTAAAATTTCCCTCCCCCTTTACATTATTTTAGGTCTCCTTTTTAAATATTTTCTCCCTTTTCGTCCCAAAGATGCTCTTTGAAAATATCTTCTCCCATAATTTATCTTAACTACACGATTTTTATACCTTTCTTAGTGTATACTTTATCATTAAATATATAAGGTTCATTTATGAAAAATTTCTTTACAACAACTCTTCTCCTTTTTTTACTTTTAACATTTACTCAAGCAGCAGATGATAAAAGCACTTTAGTACCTATGAAAATGACTGATGTGACAGGGAAAACCTATGATATTCAAGGCACAGAACAAGGACTTAAAATTAAAGGTCTTGAAGGCAAAGTAGTCTTCTTGGAATTTTTTGGACACAAATGCCCTCCATGTCTAGCTTCCATACCCCACTTAATCAAACTACAAAAGAAGCATCAAGATACATTGGCTATCGTTTCTATAGAGGTGCAAGGGTACAACCATGCACAAACAGCGAAGTTTGCCAAAGAAAAAGGGATGAACTACATCGTTGTGTCTGAAGAAAAAGCTTCAGAATTGGTCAGCTATATTCAGCAAAGAGCACAATGGAGAGGAAGTATTCCTTTTTTAGTAGCACTAGACCCTCAAGGAGATGTGCAATTTGTTCAAGCGGGTATGCTTCCAGAAGAATCACTTGAAGATTTAATCGCACAACTTTCAAAGATTAAAAAATAACCAATTATACAAAAGGAAAAATATGAAAAATATCATCATGCTAGCACTACTAAGTGTCACAATCACGTTTGCAGAGTCAACAAAAGAAAATGCTTCTGAAAACACTCTAAAAGAAACCACCTATGTAAAGTATCTTACTGAAGCTATTGACAGTGTAGAAAAAGCCAGAGAAGAAGCTTTGACTGCCCTAGATAATATGGTAAAAAAGGTAGATCTAATGAGAGGATCTGATCTAGAAACAGAAGATTCTATCTCTACACAAATTGTTGAAACATATGCCATAAGTCAAATAGCAAAAAATACTGCTGATGTTGAAATAGCCAAAACCAAAGCCATCGCTGTCATATCAAAAGCTGTAAATGACATAGACAATGCAAGTAAAGAAAACCGTAAAAAAGTAAAAGATGCTTCACTCTCTGTAATCATTCGAGCTATCGCTTCTGTAGAAATAAGCAAGGCTCATGCATCTAAAAATATAGCTGAGGCAACAAAAAGAGTTGAATTGAGTAAGACAAAACCCTCAACTACAATGGATCATCCAAAAGAAACACTCAGTATTGCTAAAAATTTAGCTGCTGTTCAAATCGCACAGTCTGTATCTGATGTGGAAGTTGCCAAATCAGATTCTATCATAGAGATGGCGCGTTCTTCTATAAAAAATATAAAATTACCACTCAGCCAGGAAGAAGAAAAAAAACTTCAAAATATTAAAGCTGAAGCAACAGCAAAGATTTCTTCTTACTTAAGCAGAATAGAAGTGCTTAAAGCAGAACTTACTACAAAAATTGCAGAAGAGATAGTCAAAGTTGAAATAGCTAAAAATAAAATGCTCACTTCCCACGAATAATATATCTCCCTATTGTAACCTTACGATACCATTGTGTATCGTGACTAAACCTTCAAGTTCTGCTTCATATACTTTATCTCCAAATCTTGATATCGTCTCATCAAAGGTAGGTGAAGACTGACAAAAATAAAAGAAATCATCCTTTTTCATCTGAGAACTTACTGCCTGTCCAAAACGTGATGCGAAAGTTTCTACATCATTGATAGCCGTAGCTTTACCCTCTGAGAGTAAAGTATTTGTACCTAAACTTTCACCTAGTCTTTGAGGTAAAACAAATATTTCTTTCCCCATTTTCAATGCATACTCAATAGATCGCATAGAACCACTCTTTAAATCAGCTTCCGTAACAATGAGGATATCTCCAAGTGCAACTACCAATTCATTTCGTACTACAAAACTCCAACCTGTAGCTCGAAATCCATCATCAAACTGGCTCATCAATAGACCATTCTTTTCGATGTTTTCTATGAGACTCTTATTTAACATAGGATAACGAATATCCAATCCATTTCCCAATACTGCAATAGTATTGTCTTCTCCAGCACCAGCATGGGCAATAGCATCTACTCCCATCGCAGCACCACTCACAATACATACTCCTCGTTTGCCTAAAGCTCTAGCAAGACTATAGGTAAATTCACGTGTATAGTTTGAAGGATTTCTAGTCCCTACGATAGAAACTTTGGGACGCTGAAGTAAAGTAAGATTACCTTTGTAAAAAAGTGTTTTAGGATATTTTTTCATCGCAGATAGGGAAGGAATATTTTCAATAATAGTAGCACTCATCAATGACCTTTTTTACTATAGTAACAAAAAAATGTTTCTAAAGGTAAAAAGATGTCAAATTGTCATTAAAAGTAGTATTTGAACGCATCCATCATTCAAAGATGGATGCGAATCAACTAAAAGATTAGTTTTCGTCTTGGTTAACGATTTTACCAGCAGAAATCCATGGCATCATTTCTCTTAAAGAATTACCTGTCTTAGTAATCAACTTCTCTTTATCATTCGCACGTTCAGCATTCATACGAGGGTAACCTGATTGACCTTCTAAGATGAAGTCTTTAGCAAATCTACCATCTTGAATTTCTGTTAAGATGTCTTTCATTGCTTGTTTTGACTCAGCATTGATAACTCTTTTTCCAGAAACATAGTCTCCATACTCAGCTGTGTTTGAGATAGAATATCTCATATCAGCAATTCCACCTTCAAACATAAGGTCAACGATGAGTTTAAGTTCATGAAGACATTCGAAGTATGCAAGTTCAGGTGCGTAACCAGCTTCCGTCAAGTGTTTCAAAACCAGCTTGAACCAATGATGTTACACCACCACATAGTACTGCTTGCTCTCCGAAAAGATCTGTTTCAGTTTCATCTTTGAAAGTGGTTTCGATGATTGCAGTTCTACCACCACCGATAGCTGATGCATAAGAAAGTGCAAGCTCTTTAGTGGAACCAGATGGGTTTTGTCCAACAGCGATAAGGTCTGGTATACCACCACCTCTTACAAACTCAGAACGTACAGTATGACCTGGTGCTTTTGGAGCGATCATCGTTACGTTGATGTCTTTTCTTGGATTCACTCTTCCATAGTGGATGTTAAATCCATGTCCAAATGCAATCGTAGCACCCTCTTTAAGGTTTGGCTCAATCTCAGCTTCATAAATCTCTTTTTGATTTTCATCTGGAAGAAGAATCATAACCACATCACCTTTTGCAGAAGCTTCTGCAACAGTGAGTGTTTCAAAACCTTTTGCTTCAGCTTTAGCCCATGAAGCACCATTTTTTCTAAGACCTACAACTACAGTGACTCCAGAATCTCTAAGGTTTTCTGCGTGTGCGTGACCTTGTGAACCAAAACCAATCATTGCTACTGTTTTAGATTTGATGATATTGATATCACAATCTTTGTCATAATATACATTTAATGTTGACATGTATTATCCTTTGGGTAAATTTTCGCGATTATAACAAATTAATGCTTATTTATATGTTACAATGTTGCATATCGTAAAAACATAAGCAAGGGAAATATATGATTGCACTACTCAACGAGACGATCTTATGGTGGCACTGGATTGTCTTTGGTATCATCTTGTTGATTTTAGAGATGAGTACAGGTACTTTTTTTATGCTTGGGCTAGGTATTGCTGCGATTATTGTAGGTCTGCTAGATAGCATCTTTAACACATCCTTCACCGCAAACCTTAGTATTTGGATGCTACTCTCCATACTTGCCATCGCTGCCTGGTTCAAATGGTTTAGAGAAGCCCCCATCAGCGACAGTGGTCAGTCAAACTATAGACTCGATACCCTAGGCATCGTTATGGAAGACATACAACCACATAGTAGAGGGAAAGTAACCTTTGACACACCCGTTCTTGGAAACACCTCTTGGCATGCCATTTCAAAAGTAGATATAGACAAAGACACACGTGTACAAATAGTACAAATCAATGGTCAACTCATAGAAGTAGAACCGCTACAAAAAACATAAGGAAGCATCATGGAAGTATTAAATATCGTCGTCATATTAGTCATTGGTATCATTGTTACACTTTACAAAGGGATCAACATCGTGCCTCAAGGGGAAGAGTGGGTTGTAGAAAGACTTGGTAAGTTTTCACGTACACTAGGTCCTGGACTTAACATCATCATACCTTACATTGAGTCTGTTCGTCAGAAGATCACCACAAGAGATATCATCTTAGATATACCTCAACAAGAAGTTATCACCAGAGACAATGCTGTCATTCTTACCAATGCCGTCGCATTCATACGTGTCACCAACCCTAGAGATGCACTTTATGGGATAGAAGACTTTAGACTGGCTATCCAACAACTGGTTATGACTACACTACGTTCTATCTTAGGTGAAATGACTCTTGATGAAGCACTTTCAAACCGTGAACAAATCAAAACCAGACTCAAAGACCAGATAGTAGATGACGTAGCAGACTGGGGTGTCACCGTAAAATCTGTAGAAATTCAAGACATTAGCCCATCAGCTTCTATGCAAGACTCCATGGAGAGACAAGCAGCAGCAGAACGTGAAAGACGTGCCATAGAGACCACGGCAGAGGGTAACAAAAATGCAGCGATACTAGAGGCAGAAGGTAAACTTGCAGCTGCAAAATTGGAAGCAGAAGCCCAAGTAGCACTTGCCAATGCCTCAGCAGAAGCCATCAAAATGATAAGTGAGAACATTCAAGACCAAGAATTACCAGCCATGTTCTTACTTGGAGACCGTTACATTAATTCACTTGAAAAAATAAGCCAAAGTCCAAACTCTAAGTTCGTCATTTACCCTGCTGACTTGCAAGGTGCTATTAAAGGTATGTTGGGGAATGTGTTTAAGAAGTAAGAAATCAGAGCTTCGGTTTTGATTGCCCTTTTTTTTTTTGGCTAATTTTGGGGTGTTATTGTTTTAAGTTTCACCTCTAAAATAACTAACCTTAAACGAGAAAATCCCATGTTTTAGGGCTTTGCTAAATCCGCTTAAGGTTCGTAAAAATCGCTTTAAACTTAATCGTCCGTTCTCACCGAGGTTTGGTGATTAACATAAAAGGTATTCTACTAAAAACAAAAAACCTATCAATTATACTACATGGACACTTTATGATGTTTAACATAGCCACAGGCTAAAGTAAATACACATTCTCTATTTCTGCTACATATTTACCTTCCTGCACCAACTTAGCAAATAAGATTTGTAGTTTGGGTTAAACTATAAGCCTAGTTTTGCCTTATCGTGAGCATAATTATGTACCAATGCCTGTATAAGATAATGTATCTTTTTTCATTTTTCTACTCCTTTAAACTCTTTTTCTAACTTTCTGCTTGGAATAATCGTTTTTAAAAATATCTCTTCATCACTTTCTACAAAAGGTACATAACAAATATATTCTTTTAATCTCACAACAAAAATAAACTGATGTTGATTAACTATGAGGGTTAACAGAAGCAAGAGATAAAATCAACTATCTCTTGCTTTACACTAGTTAAGAAATACAATAATACTTATTTATACTTCCAAATAACCATATCATTCGTCACATTAACAGTGGTGGTACTCCAACCTGTCACATATATATTACCTAAGGTGTCAAGGAGTATTCCGTTCCCGTGATCAGCCTCATTTCCTCCCGCAGCATTGTGATCTGTCACTATTCCACCAGCTCCGAATGTACTGTCCAAAGTACCGTTGCTAGTATACTTCCAAATAGCCATATCATTATCATTAGGAAAATTAATATCATTAGGGTTATCATTCGTATTGCTACTCCATCCTGCTACATAAATATTACCTAAGCTATCTAGGACTATTCCATTCCCATTAGCATCGTTAGTCCCAGTACTATTAGCATATACTACGATACCATTGCTTCCAAAGTTAGTATCCACACTACCATTATTATCATATTTCCAAATGATCATATCCCTATTAGCAGCACTATTATTACTATATCCAGTGATATAAATATTGCCTAAACTATCAAGAGCCATTCCGATACCCTCATCAAAGCTATCTCCTCCCGCGGCACTATTATCTACTACGATACCATTGCTTCCAAAGTTAGTATCCACACTACCATTATTATCATATTTCCAAATGATCATATCTTTATTGCCAGCAATATTAAAGCTATAGCCTACGACATAAATATTACCTACATCGTCAAGAGCTATATCATTGCCTCTATCACTAGCATTTCCTAGAGCAGCAGAATCATCAACAACCAGACCATTGCTTCCAAAGTTAGTATTCAAGCTACCATTATTGTCATATTTCCAAATGACCATATCATCATTACTACCATTGTTACTGTATCCAGTGATATAAATATTACCTGCATCATCAAGGGCTATCTCGCTTCCTTCATCATCACTAGATCCTCCAGCAGCATTGTGATGCACTACAATACCAGTAGTGTTGAATGTAGTATCTAGACTACCATCACTCTTGTACTTCCAGATGACCATATCTTTATTGGCCTGAGCATCAGCATTAACACTATACCCCACTACATAGATATTGCCTAAAAGATCAAGGGCTATATCACTTCCTCTGTCATCACTATTTCCTCCAGCAGCATTGCCATGTATCACAAAGCCATCAGGAAATCCGAATGAAGTGTCTAAACTACCATTACTCTTATATTTCCAAATGACCATATCATCATTACCATCACTATTGGTACTATATCCAACCACATAAACATTGCCAAAACTATCAAGAGCCATTCCGATACCCTCATCAAAGCTATTTCCTCCAGCAGCATCTATTGTGTACTACTATACCATCAGCATCAAATGTAGCATTTAAAACTCCAGCCGTATGACTTGCAATGATACTAACGGTATCACTCTCACTATTTAGATTACCATCATTTACCACGAGAGAGAAATCATAGGTACCTGCTTTGTCTGCTAAAAAAGTTGGATAGATGGATGTAGTGTCGGAGAGTGCAGCATTACTATCCAGAGGTTTTGTTACAATTTCCCAAAGATACGTAAGTACATCACCATCTGTATCTGCACTACTGTTAGCATCAAGTGTGACGATTCCTGAGGTGAGTACCTCTTGAAGTGACCCTGCATTGGCTACAGGCTGAGCATTGCTATTGGCATCAATCACTGCCTGAATTTCCTCTGTCGTATCTACATCACTTGCAGTCAATCCTGCGATAGCATTGTTAATCGTATCAAGATGATTAGCATCCACAACTGTGGCACCTGCATCTGTATAATCTTGAACTGTAGGTGTGGGTTGGTTTTGATCATCAGCATAAGCCCCAATCTTAGCTATAGCAACTTCTTCAGCCGTCGGTATCGCTGGAGCCGTATCAGACAATAGATAAGAAATAATAGGTGCCATGTTTACAGTGGCGGCATTTGCATAAGTGCCAAATAGGGTAAACATACTTACCGATAAAAGTATTCTAAATTGTTTCATTTGTAATTCTCCATATTTAGATGCTACAGAATAAATTTATAATTCAAATATATTATTACACATTATAATAATATATAATCTTCCTCCCTGTTAGCTTAGAGGTGACCTACTGTATTATAGCATAATAAAAGCTTACTTCAAAACATTATCTTGAAAAATGCTGATAATCCTTCACTCCAGACCAATCACCACCCCATAACCAACCATACTCTTCAAATACTTTGCTTGCCTTGTCACTTTTTAGTAAAATTGCTTTATCTGCATACGTATTGTTTTTATGTATTCTTTTGCGGTATTTTTCTGATGCCTTATGTGATATGCGACCAGATCTTGAAATGTAAGGGTTTTCTATGGGGTTGATATCTATGGCTTTGCCGTAAGAATGTTTTGACCATTTTTTAGAACCTGTGGCATTTCTACAATTAAAAGCAGAAGTATTCCCTGCTTCTATAGACTGCCAGTCATTCCCCTTGTAGTCACTCACCAATTTCATTTTATAGATAGGATACCCTATGTTATAGAGTGATTCAAAAATCTCTATCACTTCCTTAGATACATCTTTATGCACGATAAGTTCACCCATTTGGTGTTTACCCTCAAAGTCCCGATAATCTATATGAAGATAGCGTAAATCCTTTAAAAAAACAGGACAACCTTTTCTCCAAGAGTTTCCTTTTATCATTCGTTTTTTAATCTCAGATGAGATAGGCGAAATACTGGATTTATACTCAGCAAAAAGAAAGTTCATACAGAAGAGTAGGTAAAGTAATATATATTTCATTTGATGATTATATCCAAAATTGCGTAGGGTGAGATTTACCTTACATAGAAAAACTAGAGGCTTTAAAACACTAATCTGCTATAATCATACTTATGAAGAAAACCAAAGGCTTTAAATGAGTCCATTTACTATACAACTAACCAACGGGTGTCTCACCTCTGACATCGAACAAGAAGACCAAAATTCTTTTCAAGCACTACAACAACTAGGTGCCATAGAAGAGATAGACGGCTTGTGGCAACTAGGATCCCTTTACCGTGCTGGACGACTTTACGTTGGGAAAGATGGCAAAGGTTATGTGGAAGCCGCGTTTAAAGAGCAAAGAGATTTACTTGTAGAACCAGACCATTTAGCCGATGCTAAACATGGGGATGAAGTCGTTGTAAAACGTATCATCGCAAGACGGGGGCGTGCAAGTGCTGTCGTCAAACTTGTCATAGCAAAGGCACACCTTTTTACCATCGCCTACACGCATAGAGATGCACAAGATAACTTTCTTATACTCAACATCCGTACAGGTGAACCCACCCATGCCGTAATGGAAGGGATGGATTTAAAAGCCTTTAAGATCGGTACTGTTTTAAAAGTGGATGTAGATGATGACAAAGTCTTGGAAGTCTTTGGTCATTTGGCAGACCCAAAAGTGGATGAAAAGATCTCATTGGCTCTCTACGATAGAGAAGATGCTTTTCCTGAAGCCTGTGTGAAAGATGCACTTGATGTTGAGTTGGAAGTGAGTAAAGAAGAACACCCTGATCGTGTAGATCTAACCCATCTTGACTTTTGTACCATAGACCCCGTGACTGCCAAAGATTTTGATGATGCCATTTATTTTGACTTGGAAACCTATACACTGTATGTTGCTATAGCCGATGTTAGTCATTATGTACCCTACTTTACTAACATCGACAAAGAGGCAAAAAAACGAGGATTTACCACCTACTTGCCACACAAATCTTTTCCTATGCTTCCTCGCGAACTCAGTGAAAACATCTGTTCTCTTAAACCTAAAGTAGACAGACTGGCCTTTGTAGCCAAAATAACACTGGACAAAACAACACTCAAGCCCACTAAAGAAGAGTTTTTTGAAGCGATTATCCACTCCAAACACCGTTTTAATTATGAAAATATAGACCATATTTTAAACAATCCCATCCATAACCTAGATGGTATAGTCGCTCAAATTTTGATTTGGTTACTTCCTTTACAAAAGATAACAGTGAAACTACGTAAGCAAAGACTCAAAAATGGCTTTGATTTTAGAAGTGAAGAGACCCGACTAAGCATCAATGCAGAACATTTACTTACAGATACCACGATAGAAACAGGTACTCCCTCACACTCCCTTATAGAAGAGTGTATGTTGCTTGCCAACCAAGCTTCTGCAAAGCGCTTTAGCTCGGGAGGTGCAATAGAAGATGAAATAGGTATCTTCAGGATACACGAACCTCCTCAACTTGCAAAGATAGAAACACTGCTCGCAGAATTGGCTGCTATTGGACTTTATGTGGAAGAGTATGAAGACTCTCCTACGCTCATCCGTGCCATACAAAAAGAAGCAGTCAAAATGGGTCTGGCTTCTGAAGTAGATGCCATGGTCATCAAGTCTTTACGCAGAGCATCTTATGCAGCGACCAATATAGGACACTTTGGGTTAGGCTTTTCACACTATAGCCACTTCACCTCCCCCATACGCCGATATGCTGACCTTATATTGCATCGCCTTATCAAAACACAACTACGTGAAGATGAAGAAGAAGCCTCTTATCTCTTACGAAATATAGAACCTCTCTGTGCAAGGGTTTCAGAACTAGAACGAGAAGCAACCAAAGCAGAATGGGACTTTAGAGACCGTAAATTCGCACGATGGGCAGCCCAGCATTTAGATGAAGAATTTGAAGCAGAAGTCATCGAAGCAGGAGAATCTGCGAAAGCAGTACTCTTAGGTGAGATCAAAGGCATTACCCTCAACCTAAGAGGCGACAACATCATGCTCTTTGACAGGATCAAAGTCAAGATCACCGAAGCAAACATTCCACAAGCTATCATCATGGTGGAACTTATAGAGAAATTGAGTAAAGAAGAGATGGAGTTGTAATGTACCAAAGAGAATTTGACCAGCGTCTTAAACAAACATTTCCAAAGGCAGTACTTTTCTACGGGGAGAATGATTATCTTGTAGATTTTTATATAGCGTTGTATATTAAAAATACCGATGCAAAAGAGAGTATGCTTTCTTTATATCATGATGAGTGGCACTTTGAACGGGCAAAGAATTTTCTTTCTCAAACTTCTCTCTTTGGGGGAACAAACCTTTTAGTGGTCAAACATGAAAAAAAGATTCATAAAAAAGAGCTAGATGTTTTGGTTGCACTTGCCAATAAAAATACAGACAATTATTTCATCTATGGCTATAGTGGAGCAGCCAAAGATGCAAAATCTATGCAAGCCGCGTTTACAGATAAAAGAGGTGGCGCGTGGGTTCGGTTTTTTGAGCCTAACATTCGTGATGGTATCGCAACACTGCAACAAAAAGCACAACGCATCCAACTAGACATTGACCACTATGCACTACAACATTTGATGTTAGTCTTAAACAATAACCTCGCCCTTTGTGCCAATGAGTTAGATAAACTTGCCATACTCGGTACAAAAGTGACTTCAAAAGATATAGATAGACTTGTTTACTCGACCGCTCCACTGGCTACAGAACAACTGCTCATAGACCTTTTCAACAAAAAGCCTATAACCGATACCATAACAAAATTACTAGACTTAGGGGAAGATGAAGCATTAATTTTGCGTTCCACACAATATTTTGTCAATCAAATTTTTCTCTTTCACACCTATATAAAACTTAACGGACATGTAGATTCTGCTGCAATACTAGGCTATAAACTACCTAAGCAGATAGAAGATCAAAAAGCACAGTTGGCTTTACGTGTAAAATCTGGGACATTGTTAAAAATATTTGAACATTTATTGGAGAGTGAGTTACTTATCAAAAAAGCACCCGCAACACAAAAAGAAGTGTTGCTTTACAGTATGCTTATTAAGTTACAGGGGTACTTATAGGAACTTAGTGCTTGTTAGCAAGCTGGCTCATTCCCAGAACCTTTTCCATACTCATATACAAATGAGTAAATATGATCTACCCAAGCAGGTTTAACTTCTGTAACCTTAGGACAAATAACTTTAATCTCATCTACAAGTTTTCCATCATCATAAAACTTTTTCCATTCTGCTGGTGTGTGTGTCGCTGTAAATTTTACACCTGAAAACCCACAAGCATCTTTAAGTTTTTTTCCATAGACTTTCATACCCATATCTACATTACCTGCTGTAACAGATGTTGTAAGTAATGCTGTACCCAATAGTGCAATCACTAATAATTTTTTCATTATATTTCCTTTTTTAATTTCATTATATTTGAATATTTAAGTAGAAGTTCTTCTGTAGATTAGTGTACCCATCATTGAAGATGGGTACGAAGTATTGATTCTTTAACCTATTATGTAAACATTTCTCTCATAACACCACCAAACCACTCTCTCGTAGCTTTAGCCGTACCTTTAGATCTAAATTTACCATTTCCGTCTTTTGGTTTAGGAACATGCCCTTTACCTTTAAGTACACCAGATTTGTCAGCTGAGAATGTATGTGTAACCATAATAGCCTCTTCAGGTTTACCACCAACCATTGAGTAACATACGTTTGCTGCTTTAGCTGGAAGACCTGCTTTAGGATCATTTACTTTACCGTTAAGTTGATCAATAATCTGTCCTGCTGCTCTATGAGAACCCCAAATAGCAGTTTGACCACTTGGCGGAATACCGTGAGATACTGCATCACCAATAACATAAACATTTGAATCTGTTTTAGATTTAAAGCTATAACCATCCATAAGTGCATAACCTGAACCATTTGTTTCAAGACCAGCCATTGTAATAACAGGTGAACATTTGTTGTTAGGGATAAGGTTACAAACTTCATATTTAGTCGTTTGCATTTTACCTTCTAAATCATCTGCATCTTTATATTCTTTGTAAGTAATTGTTTTAGCTGCAGTATCAATATCAATAACTTCAGTAAGACCTTTATATTCAATGATATCTGAAAATAGATCTTTCCAAGACTCTTTAAATGCTTTAGCTTTTGCAAATTTACCATTTCTAGTATCTAGAACGATAACTTTTCCTTTGATCCCTTCATTTTTCATGAAGTTAGCTACCATTGCAGTTCTTTCATAAGGTGCTGGAGGACATCTAAATTTACCTTTTGCAGGTGGTACGATAATCACGTTACCATCATCCATATTGTCAAGTTGTCTTTTAAGTGCAACATGCTCATTTCCTGGAATTAATCCTCCTGGACATGCATGTTCAATTTCTCTAACTTTATCTGCAGACCATTTTGGAAATTGTTTTGCAGTATCATAAGCAATACCTGGAGAAAGCACAAGGATATCATATGCGAAATCACCATTTGTAGTTGTTACTATTTTTGCTTTTCTGTCAATAGCAGTTACTGTTGCATGAACAAAAGCATACCCGTGTTTCGCTGATGGCTGATAATAATCACCGATAAATGTATCAAGTGTTACACCATCAAGACCACCTAAAAGTGAATTTGAGAATGGACAAGCCATAAACATATTACTTTTTTCAATCACTGTTACTTCAAGTGATTTATCTTTTTGTCTAAGTGCTTTAGCCATAGTTAGACCACCAAAGCCTCCACCTACGATTACTACTGATTTACCACTAGCTTTTTTAGCTGTTGATTTTTTTTCACTTGCTGTTGCCATAGTTGGAAGTGCTACCGCCGCTGCTGCGACACCTGCTAATTTAAATGTATCTCTTCTGTTCATTGCCATACTGTCTCCTATTATTTAGTATTATTGTTGATCTCTTCATATAATATAAAGTAATTAAGTATGACAGAATTTTTTGTTTTTTACAATAAAAGTATATGAATTAATAAAAAGAATTGAGGGTGTAACCAAAAGCTACATATGCGTATGGAGGAGATAACCATAAGATATGATGTGGTTTATCATACCTTATAGTAGGAAATTTATGCTTGAATAAGTTCGGCAGAAAAGTTTTTAAGTGCTTGTACTTTTGTTTCTTCTTTAACAAGCTTTTTGGCACCTCTTCTACCATGAACAGCTTTTAACTCTTGTTTAAATGCATCAAAGAAATCTTGAAATTTATCAGGTCCCAATACTGCAACGGCCCAAATATTATCATCTGCATCGATCTCCAAAATAATCGAAGCCAATCCTTGATTCGCAGGTCCACCCACTGATTTACCACCTAAATTTGGATCATAAGCAGCTAAGTGAGAAGAACAGACAAACACACCTGCTCTATCATAAGCCAATGTTTTTCCTGTAGTCGGTACATATTGGAACATACTCATAGCTTTTTGTGGATGCGTCAATTGGTGTGCACAGATAGCTGAATACGCTACGATTGTACCTTTTGAACCTGTACCCCCTTTATAGATATACTCAACACCATCTGCAGATTTAAGTTTAATGTCTTTAGATGTAGGCTCAGGTAAGTCAACCATAATAGCTGGTGTAGCAACATGTGGATACATAAAGATATAATTCTCTTCTTTTACCAATGTTTTTGACTTAAGTGCATTGCCTTCAGCATCTTTGAGTTGTACCTTTTCGAATGTTTGAAACAAACTTCCATCTTCAGCATAAAGTTTTTGCGTAATGAGCGAAGGTGCCACCGCTACAGCCATTGCTGATGTTGCTGATAATTGTAAAAAATTCCGTCTTTCCATAAATAGTCCTTTTAAAATAATAATGTAAATTAATATAGTAACATAGTACAAAAAAATTGATTAATGTCAAGAGTTACTTTGAAAAAAATTGAATAACTACCCCTCATGTGCGATTAAGCGGTATTATTGTAACATTTGCGTTCCAAAATTCTTGCTCATTTTTGGACGTATATATAGTATATATTCGTATTTATATGGGCTATTAAACCAAAAGGAAACAATATGACTTGTTATGAAACACTGTTTGTACTTAAACCTACATTGACAGACGAAGAGACTGCAGCACAAATTGCAAAAATAAAAGCTATTCTTGCTAAAGAAGGTGCTGAACTTATTGCCACAAATGATATGGGTATGAGAAAACTTGCTTATCCTGTTGAAAAACAAAGTAGAGGGTACTACACTGTTCTTCTTTATAAAGGTGAAGGCACGATTATCAATGAACTTGAAAGAAATCTTAAGATAAATGAAGAAGTCATGAAGTTTTTAACTGTTAAATACACTAAAGACAAAGAACTTATACAGTTTGACAAGCTTGTAGCACAAGCAAATAAAAAATCCGCAGCCATTGAAGCTAGAGCAGCAGAAGCAGCAACGGTAGAAGCTACTCCAGTAGTAGAAACTATAGAAGCTACACCAGCAGCTGCATCAACAGAAGCTTAATCCACCAAAAATTAGGAGCACCTTATGTATAACAAGATTATTTTAGCGGGGAACCTCACCAGAGATATTGAGATTAGATATACACAAAGTGGCGCTGCCATTGGCAATACTGCTATAGCAACTTCACGTAAATTCAAGTCTGCAACGGGTGAACAAAAAGAAGAAGTACTCTTTGTAGACCTTACTTTTTTTGGAAGAACTGCTGAAATTGCAAATCAATACTTACGTAAAGGCAGCAAAGTTTTAGTAGATGGAAGATTGAAGTTGGACCAGTGGACAGCACAAGATGGAAGTAAAAGAAGCAAGCACTCAGTGACTGTAGAAAACCTCCAAATGCTAGGAAGTAAAGATGAAGCAGCCCCTATGGGTGGCAACGGATATAGTCAGCAAGGTGGTTCAAATTATGAAAAACCTGCACAAAGTAGCTATAGCCAACCTGCACAACCAGCACCACAAGCTGCACCACAACCTACGTCAAACATTCCAGAAATTGACATCAATGAAGATGAAATACCGTTTTAGGAGAACACCATGGCAGAAAGAAGAAAATTTAAAAAAAGGTTTTGTAAATATTGCGAAACTAAAGTAGAGTTTATCGATTACAAAGAACTTGGACAACTTAGATTCTCACTTAGTGAGAGATTTAAAATTATGCCAAGAAGACTTACAGGTAACTGTAAACGTCACCAAGAGCTTGTAACAATAGCGATCAAAAGAGCTAGACAAACAGCACTTATCCCATACATCGTGGATAGAAAAAATGTTGTTGAAAATCCATTTGAAAATGTAAGATAGTCTTACAAAGATTTACCTACCAATTTTTTGGTGGGTAAAGCTAACCTACGCGTTTTTTAGAACTAAAAATACTTTATCAGCTTCATCAAAATCATATAATTTTACTTCGTCATTTGCAACAAGTTCCAACCCACTAAACTTCACGATATCATCTACACTATGATAATACTGTCTAATAGTCTCTTGTGATTTCTTAAAACACTCCCCCTCTTTTTCAAACAATGTAAACTCAGAAACATATTCACCTTTTTCAAAATCACTGTCTACTGTTAAAAATCGTGTGTCATCATCTACGATGTAAGAACCCACTGCAACATTTTCAAAACCATAAAGAGTATTGATATCACAGAGGAACACACCACCCTCATTTAAATGTGATTTCACGCAAAGTAAAAAGTCTTGAAGTGCTTCTTTAGTTAAATAGTTCAACATATCAAAAACTGCCGTTATGACATCATAGAAGCCATCTAGGCTACATAAGTCTATACACCCTGCATCATAGCCTTGTTCAAGTGTTTGAGCGACCATAAGAGGGCTTAAGTCTATGCCTTTGACTTTGGGTATATCTAAAGCACCTTGCATTTGACGCAAAAAATCACCTGAGCCACAGCCCACATCTAAGAGGGTTTCAAAATCAACAGAATTTAAAAAAAGAAGGTAATGGGCATAAAGGCTAGGAGCAGCCTCTTTCACGCCAATAAGGTCTTCTACTTTAGCATAGAGGTCAAGAGAATCGGAGCTATTATTGTCCATTCTCTACAACAGTTTTGATCTTTTCATAAAGCGAAAGGATCTCACCTTTTTTGGCATAAAAGCTATTTTTATTGGCTATGAGATACGCAGAAGAATCCATAATATCCTCAGCCACTTTAAGCCCATTTTCTCTCATAGTATTGCCTGTCTCTACGATGTCCACAATGGCATCAGCAAGACCAACAAGTGGGGCTAACTCTATAGAACCATAGAGTTTGACAACCTCAACACCTACAGCTTTTTTAGCGAAGTATGCTTTAGTTATATTTACCATCTTAGTAGCTACTTTGATGTTAGGACGAGACCAGTCAAGCTCATCTTCATTTCTAATCCCAATGGCTACTTTACATTTGCCTAGTTGCATATCAAGAAGTTGGATGATGTCTAGTTCTTTTTCTGTAATAACATCCAGACCAACCACTCCAATATCTGCTGCACCATGTTCTACATAGGTTGGTACATCTTGATTACGTACATTTAAAAAACGAAACTCACCCATATCTAAAATGAGTTCTCTACCTTCAAACTTAAACTCTCCACCAAATATTTCTGCAAATATTTCTAGTGTCTGCTCTGCTATTCTTCCTTTTGGAAGTGCTATTGTTAACATTATTTATTTCCTATTACTTTTTGCATTCCATCAAAAACAAGCTTTTCATCGTAAATGGCATCTTTAAAATACGCTGATAAAAACTTACCGTCTCCACCTGTAAAATAAAGCTTTTTACCTTTACTGTGCTTGTCTATGAGTGCTTTTATAGACGCGATTATACCATAGCTTATCTGCTCTTTTGTTGTAGTAGGAAGTTCTTCTATATTCACTTCTTTATCTAAGTTGGTATCAAGTACGGTGGATATATTTTTATACGTTTGCATATACCCTTTTAATCCTGGCAATATAAACCCACCTTTATACACGCCCTGCTCTACTACATCCACAGTTATAGCAGAACCAGCATCTACAAATAAGCCATCTCTATGACTTAAACAAAGTGCTTTTCTATCTACCCCCATAGTCTCATACTCTCCCTTTATCTTTATATGAGAGGAAATATTTGTCCATAATGGTATGTGTTCAATCTTACTACTTAATTGATGCTTCACCGTAATATAATAAAGCTTTTGATTTTGATATGTATCTATCGCATCATCATAAGCAAGATGTTCAACAGCGTCCCCATCATAAATATGAAAATACGTATTGCCTATGTCTGCAAGTAAAACAGTATCATTCGTGTTCATGCCAAACTTTCCATCTATGTTCTTCTAGCATTAATTTTGCTTTTGAACATAGAGGTGCTTTTACAATGATATATCTTTTCTTAATACTACTATCAATGTATTTTTCAACTTTCTCATGCAATAAGATAAGTTCACTTACCTCTTTACGCAGTACCCTACTCTTTTTCTCCAATTCCATCACCAAAGCATAATACCCTTTCAAGTCCACACCTAGATATAACTTCACTTTCTTACGTGATCCCAACTCTTTGGGCAGTATCTCTTTGAGCGATTTGAATATAACGTGTTTTGTCTGTAAATAATCTACTATTGTTTTCATATATGCTCTCACTTTCTAAGGAGGTCTACTAGCTCTTCACCGTTAAACTTATCTTCTTGATTGGCATTGCCCTCGTAGATACTGTCTTGCAAGCTTCTTTTTTTCTCTTGCAGTTTTAATATCTGTTCTTCTATGGAGTTTTCTACTATGAGTTTATAGACAAACACAGGTTTATCCTGCCCTATACGGTACGCTCTGTCTGTGGCTTGATTTTCTACAGCAGGGTTCCACCAAGGGTCATAGTGTATAACAGTATCTGCCTCCACAAGGTTCAGCCCCACACCTCCTGCTTTTAGGCTAATAAGAAAGATACTCGCATCCCCTTTGGTAAATGCGTCTATGGCTACATCTCTTTTTCGGGTGGATCCTGTGAGTTTAGTATAGGTATACTTACGTTTTTTTATCTCCCTTTCCAATATACTTAACATCGAAGTAAACTGTGAAAAAACCAAGACTTTTCTACCTTCTGCTTGTAACTCTTCCATAAGCTCCAAAAAGAGTTCTAGTTTAGCAGATTCTTTTACTTTCTTAGCAGCCTCTAGGCTCAAGAGTGAAGGATCACAACAAACCTGTCTAAGCTTGAGTAAGGCATCGAGTATCGTGATATGGCTACGAGATAAACCTTTACCTTTGATAGCTTCTCTTACTTTTTTCTCCATAGTTACACGTATATTTTCATAAAGAGCTGCTTGTTTTTTATCAAACTTAGCTCTTTTGATAATCTCTGTTTTACTAGGCAATTCCAAAGCCACAGCCTCTTTCGTCCGTCTTAATATAAAGGGTGCGACTTTTCTATTGAGTAGTTCTCTTCTGCTAACATCATGTTCTTTTTCTATAGGGTTTTGATACATACTTTTGAAAAATTTTAAGTTATCTAAAAACCCTGGCATCAAAAAGTCAAATATCGACCACAATTCACCCAAATGATTTTCTATAGGTGTACCACTAAGTGCCAGTCTATGTTGGGCATGTAAAGACTTAATGGCTATAGCCATTTTGGTTTTAGGGTTTTTTATCTTTTGTGCTTCATCTAAAATAATGTAAAAGAACTTCTCTTTTTCATACATTTGCACATCTCTATGTGCCAGTGCGTAGGTTGTCAATATGATGTCATGTTCGTGGATTTTACTAAATTTATCGGCTCTATCCAAGCCATAGAGTTCAAGTACAGTAAGTTCTGGCGTAAATTTTGCTATTTCATTTTTCCAATTGCCTATGAGTGATGTCGGCATAATGATAAGCGTAGGACCTTCGAGTGTATTTTTACTTTTTAAATACTGTAAAAATGCCAAAGTTTGCACGGTTTTACCAAGCCCCATATCATCTGCTAAGTATTCCAGAAAACCTAAAGGTATGTAAAAAGTGTAGCCAGTCAAGTCCAAAGAGCTGATAATCTCTAAGCGTGGCAGTGAGTGTTGGGGCAGGTGTTATAGACTCAATACCTTTAAAGTTCTTAAGCTTCAAAGCCAATGCCTTAATTTCTTTTGCACCTTTCCAGATAATAGGACTGTCTTCATCCAAGGCTATAAGATGTGCATCATAAGGCTGTATGACTAAGGTATCGCCCTCTTTTTTGTCAAAAAGTTCAAATATAGTCTGCAATATAGGTTTAATATCTTTGGATTCTATATGTAAAAATTTCCCTTCTTCCATTTGAAGATTCAGTTTTTCAGGTATCTCTTCTATACTGTCATACTCTTCCAAAAGAGAAGCTACTATAGGCATAAGTGCTACAGAACGTCCTCCAACCTCTACAAAGAAAGAAAGCTCAAACCAGGGATTGATATCACCTTCTTCAGAGCTATCCACCACTACTGCATCTGCATATTCAAAAGAAATATTGAAGTTTTCATCTATCTCTATATCCCATCCTGATGCACGTAAAGGCTCAATATGGTTTTCCATAAAATTACGCCATCTCTCTATAGCTACTTGTGCATTAGGATTGGCAAAACTCATATATGTTTGCATTGTCTGCTCAAACTCAAAGCCTAGAACCTCTATACTACTTCTATATGCCTCTTCTTCCTCATTATCTCTCCAGACCTTCACCATCTTACCCTCTTTGGTGATACGCTCACTTTCTCTTAAAGGATAAGCATTGACCTCATAATCAGCATACATAAAATGTAACTCCATCATATGTACTATCTGTGTGCCATTATTTTTAGCATAAAGATACAAATGTGGGTCTAGGCTTCACGCTCACTTCTTCTATCTCAAAAGATTGAGGCAAGGGAAAAGAAGCATCAGGCAATGTTTCGACTATCTTTTGTGTTACCTTTGTCATTTCATCATTTGACATCACGGGTGCATTAAACATGCATTCTAACTCTTCTTTAGCGTAATTGGTATCCACTTCATACAGTGTATTGGTCTCTATGTTCATACATAATGCAGGTATAGTATTGGCTATAAGTTCTTCATTTTCTTGGAGATTAGATACTAGATGGTGTTTTCCCTCGTCTTCTATCCACTCAAAGGTAAGCTTTTTAGTTTCACTCACGTACCTAAGAGGTGTAGTGCTGTCTTTTAGATAACACTTAGCACTTTGCACAAGTTTTTTCAAGATCCAAGCACCATACTCATCTTTAAATTTATGCTCACCCCTATACCCACTAGACCCACTAGTGGCTGTATTGCTTAGCTGTGATATTAACTCTTTGTCTTCTTCCGTCAAGTAAGGATATTGGTAATCAAGATTATGATAATACATCATATTTTCAAGAGAAATACTCACACCTTTTGACAGTGAACCATTTTTTAATATTTTAGCTTTACAAAATTCAAAATCATTGTCACTTTTACGAAATAATCTTATGATCAAAAATGCTTCTTGTGCTGTTTCGAGTTCTAAAAGGGGAGTCTTTTTATGCACTTTCATAAACTGCTTTAACCATCTATCTGCAATATCTTCTTTTTCTTTAGGTATATTTTGAGAAGCTACTTTAAACAAGACGGCTACGACATGCTTACAGTTATACCCCACAGGACAGGTGCAATACCCCTCAATATTTAGATTGTCATTATGCCTAATCAAATCTATCTTCTGCTGATACGCACGTGTACCTTTCACCTCAGAACGGATAATAGTCGTATTAGTATTCTCTATATAAATATCAAATTCTTGTACTCTAGCTTTTTGATAATAACTCTGTCCTCTAGTATATGTTTGTCCATAAAAGTTTTCACGAATATCATTCGTTCTTAATATAAATTCACTTTTCATAGTTGCCTTAGGTTAATGTTTTAATGTTTTAATGCGTATTAAATTTTTTTTTAATGCACTCAATTTGTTGCTACTTATATCCCATACTATTATAACAAAATTTCATACATGCAAAACATCTCTAAGTTTAAGGGATAATTAGAATTGCTGCCATTATTATCTTATTCCTGAACAAATATTATATATAAAAAGGAAATTAAGTATCATGATACGTACATTGGTAAATATTTATTAGCTATAATAGAAGAAATATTTTATAAAGAAAGTAACTAAATGCAAATAACAACTTTGAATACAAGTAGAGAAAATGATTAAATTAAAAAAATGGATAGTTTTAGCGGTAGTGTTGGTCTTGTTTTATTATATATTTATAGCAAATATATGGGTAACACTGTCAATTTTAGCTGTTCTGTATGTGGCTTTTAAACTATTGAAAGTGTATGCAAGAAGTAAACTTATACAAACATCAAGTTCTAAAGCATTGTTTAGAGTGAGTGAGTTGGGGCTTTTTATTGCACTTGTTGCCAAAGTTGCAAAAGCAGATGGAAGAGTGCAAGAGTTGGAGGCACAGCTCATTGGGATTATGTTTGATGATATTTCTGGTATTTTCCCTAATAAAGAGAAAACAAGAATTATCTTAAAAGAGATTTTTAACGAAGAAAAAGAGAAAGAGGGTGACAGCAAAGAGATAGCTCAAGCTTTAAACAAAGTACTGGGACGCAGTAGATTAAAACCTAAACAGTATGTAGGGTTTTTGATCCAACTTGCATTTGTAGATAACGGCATTGGTGCAGATGAAGATAAAGTCTTGCGTGAAATTGTCAATGAGCTAAATATCACTTTAGATGAATATGCTGCTATCGTAAGTAAATTTGAAAATATGGCTCCAAACAATCAAGAGAGTATGACGCTTCAAGATGCCTATATCATTTTAGGTGTCAATGAAAATGATGATGCAAACCACATTAAAAAAACCTATAGTAACCTTGTACGTAAATACCATCCAGATATCATTAAGTCACAAGATAAAGATGACTCTTATATGGAAGAAGCAACTGCTAAAATGCAAGAGATAAATCAAGCGTATGGGATTATTAAAAAATTGAAAAGATAGTTAAGCTTTTAATGAAATAAAGGGGTATACTTTTTATCCTTTCCTTAGAGTTTAAACTCCAAAAGGTATAATAGAGGCTATAAAAATGTTACAGGAGAGCTACGTGAGCATTAAAGATGATGTGAATTATGTAAAAAAAGAGTTAAGTGGTGATGAAAAAGTACTTGAGAATGCCTTTAAATTAGAAACACTGTATAAAAAACACAAAGTTAAAATATGGGCTGCTCTTGTAGCAGTCATTTTATTTTTTGCGGTTACTGCGGCTATGGATGCTATGCATGAAGCAAAACTTGTGAAAGCAAATGAAGCTTTTTTAACCTTGCAGACCAACAGTGAGGATGCCAATGCTTTGAAAGTACTCAAAGAAGAAAATCCAGCACTTTTTGAGCTATATTCTTATGCAAAAGCTATAAAAAAACAGGATATTTTAGCTTTGGAGTCTTTGTCTAAAAGTAAAAATACTGTGATTTCAGATATTAGCAAGTATACGGTGGGTGTTCTCAATAAAAAGCCTGTTGATTCAAAGTTATATAAGGAAATGGTATTGTTTCAAGAAGCATATCTTTCTATAGGGGCAGGTGATATGCAGACAGCCAAAGATAAATTAGAGTTTATTGATAAACGTTCACCTCTTGGACCCATCGCGAGTTTTCTTAGGCATTCTACTATTAAGGAACATTAATGTATATGTTATTGCTTACAGTGTTTACATTTACTGCATTACTTTTTTCAGGATGTAGTTCTAAAAAATATTTTGAACCTGCAAAGACCTTTTCAGCGTCAAATGCTTCTGCCTCTTATAGTGGAAATATGGTTGATCTGAGTCGTAATGGTGGAACACTTGAATCGGGACATTATATAGGTAAAGCAGGGGTAAGCAGTATCAAACTAGCCGATGGCTATAGGTTTTTAAATGAAAATAACAAGTATGTTTTGGCGGCGAATCCTGAAGGTATCTTAAATGTTATTGACAAAAAAACCAAAGAATCTGTGCGTGCAATTTCTCTTCACATACCCGTTGTTTCTGCGAGTATTCAAAATGGTCTGATAGGGTATATCCTTAACAACAATACTTTTGGTGTGTATCGTATGTCTAACCATAGTAAAATCATTGAAAGCCGTTCTGAAAAAACATTTGCTATCGATACAAGAGCTGCTAGCCCTATGTTTATTGAAAATCTATTGGTTATGCCTATGCTTGACGGGAAGTTGATTATTGTCAATGTGGCAGATGCAGAAAATGCAAAAATAGTTTATATTTCGAGTGAAAAAATCTTTAATAACGTCATATATCTTGCACGTGAAGGCAATACTATGATTGCCGCAACACCTAAAAGAGTGATTACTTTGGGTAATGAAGGGCAAAATGAATATCAGGCAAACATCTCTGAAGTGACTGTATCTGGCAGTAGAATTTATCTCTTTACTAAAGAGGGAAAGATTATTGCTTTAAGTCATTCACTTAAAGAACTTGCTACTTCAAAGTATAAATTTGCACATTATGCTGTGGGTACAGCTTTTGGTGGAAGAGTATATGCCTTGGATCAACAAGGTTCTCTCATTGTTATGAACGCTGACCTAAGCAAAAAGAAGATCTATGATTTGGGTGAAGTTTCAGAACCAGCATTTATCACGGGAAGAAAACTTTACAAAGATGGTAATGTGATAGACTTGTCCAAACTAGGTTATGAATAATAATTTATTAGAGGCTTTTGAAGAATATTTGGTGGTCACTAAGGCACTAGATATTCTGACTATCTCATCTTACCTTAGTGATCTTAGGCAGCTCTGCGAGATGACAGATAAAACACTCACAAAACTAGATACCACAGATGTATTAAAGTTTTTGGCTACCTTTGATAACAAAAGAACACTCAATCGTAAACTCTCTTCTATTAATGCATTTTTTCATTTTTGCCATACACAGGATTTTAGACATGAAAAGATCAAAATTCCTATGACCAAAGTACCTAAAAATCTACCAAAATATGTAAATAATACTGAAATATTGCAAGGTCTAGAAAGTATTGACCGTAGTAATGTGATGGGTTTACGTGATTATGCACTGATACTATTTCTCTATGCAAGCGGTTGTCGTATCTCTGAAGCACTTTGTACACAAAGAGCAGATATTGTAGAAGGATGGCTGAAGATACGTTTTGCCAAGGGTGAGAAAGAGCGTGTAATACCTTTGGCACCTATGGCTACTGAGGCATTGGAAGTGTATATGCAGTGAGCAAGATATGTCCAGTGCTTATATCTGGTTAAATTACAAGGGTGGGGTACTTAGTCGTATCTCTGCCTATAAGATCGTCAAAAAATACTTAGGCGTATCTCCACATGTCTTAAGACACTCTTTCGCATCGTCATTAATCATAGGTGGTGCAGATCTTCGTGTAGTACAAGAGTTATTGGGTCACAGCTCCTTAGAAACTACGCAGATCTATACGCATATACAGAAACAAAATTTGGCGGATACTATGCATCGTTATCATCCATTGCGTTGAAGTTAGCTACTCTATCATTCCTGTCATCCTTTATAGATGCCACACTCACACTTATTCAAGATATTTTCTCTAATATCTTGCACCACCTAGCCATCAAAAAGTGAGCCTTGTATTCTTTGCTCTTTTCTATCTATCTTTGGTGGAGTGTGATTTAATATCAACGCCTCCAACATAGCATTTCTATTCCCCTCACTCCCTCCCAAATGATAAAAATGTTCTTTAGTCACTATCTCAAACTTCTTCCAAATCGTTTTTAGATATTCATTCTCTCTATACTTGTTAGAGTGCCAAGTAGATAAGATAAATTTACCCTCAAAATTATCTAAAAGGTTATTTAAACTATTTTCATCTTCTGCATTCCACCCATTATAATAATCCACATATCTATCAATATAAGGAGGGTCACAATAGAGTATATCTTCTTTTTTTGCCATCTTTATAGTCTCTTGAAATCCTTGATAAAGAAAAGTATAATCACTACTTTTGATAATACGATGTATATTATCTACTTGATTGACTATTTTGGTCACATAAGACTTAGCAAAGCGATTGGGCTTTTTGCAGAAAGGTACATTATGACCACCTTTTTTATTAAAGCGTATCATTCCATTAAATCCTGCCCTATTAATAAACAAAAAATCCAAAGGGCTATGATGCTCATTAAAGCGTTTTCTCACCTCATAATAATAATCTTCAATTCTAAGAAGTTTCTCTCCCTCTTCTTCCAAAAAAGCCCTCACGACATTGGGATTAATACTATCATCTTTAATTCAACACCTTAGCCAAAAACAAAAACAAAATATAAGCCAAAGCCATGAGACAACTACTATAATTTTAAACCAAAAAAACATAAAGTTATCTCATGAGCGAAATCATAACACTTCTAAACTGTATCTCACCTATTCTTGCAAGAAAAACGCATAAACAACTAGAAATAATCATCCAATCCTTGCTCTCAATGCGAGGACGGATTACTATGTTAGGATTAAGTAGATGGAGTGAAAAAGGAGGGAGTTATCGAACTATCACACGCTTCTTTCATTCAAAGATAAATTGGGAAGAAATCAATTGGATGTTTATAAAAACACATTTAATCAAAAAGGGTTCAGTCTATCTTTTGGGTGGAGATGAAGTAGTAGTAAGCAAAAGTGGGAAGCATACTTATGGGATAGATAGGTTTTATTCTTCTATCCAAAACCAAGTGATACAAAGTTTGGCATTTCTCAATCTTTCCTTGATAAGTGTAGAAACAAGAAAAGCTTATCCACTAAGTACACAACAAATAGTTCGAGAGAAAAAAGAAGGTTGTATCAAAGACAAAAGTGTAAAGAAGAGTAAGAAAAAGAAGCATGGTAAAGTTGGAAGACCTGTAGGCAGTGGGAATCAAGATAAAAAGATATTGAACTTTCTCCCTATCTTAAATTTGTCCAGGAGTCCGTAAATAAGGCACTTAAACGGATTGACAAGCATATTGATATTGTTTATTTTGTCTTTGATGGAGCATTTGGAAATAATCCTGCTGTACAAATGGTGAGGCAATGTGGATTACATATCATTTCTAAACTTCAAAAAAACTCTGCACTGCTATTTCCTTATAGTGGAGAGTATGCAGGAAGAGGATCTCCTAGGAAATATGGAGATGCTATTGACTATGATAATCTTCCAGAACCCTATCTAAAATCAGATACCATAGACGAAGATAAGAATATCCAAACAAAAATTTATCAAATGGAGATGTTGCATCGTAAGTTTGCTGATAGGCTTAATATTGTGATTATAGAAAAGATAAATCTAAGCACAGGAAAAATTGCTCATGTAAATCTCTTCTCTACAGATTTGACATTGGACTATGAAAAAATTATTGATTACTATTCACTTCGTTTTCAGATTGAATTTGTCTTCCGAGATGCCAAACAATATTGGGGAATGGAAGATTTTATGAACACCAAGGAAACACCTATCCATAATTGGGCAAATCTCTCTACTTTTATGGTCAACTTTTCTCATGGATTACGTCAAAACTCTACTATGAAAGAGATGAGTATTCTTGACCTAAAAGCCCACTACCATGGGCTTAAATACGTCAAAGAGGTATTTAAATTACTTCCGAATTTAGCTAACGAGTATTTAATTCAGAAGGTATCCATTAAGATTGCGAATTTAGGGGCTATTCACTCTACTGAGAGGGTGGGTTAGTGGGGTTTTTTGGCTAAGGTATTGTTAATTCCATTATAGAAGTTAATCAAATGAGGATTACTATCAGCAAGTATCGCCTTATCAGGACGAATATTAAAAGCCACCACACCAGTACCCATAAAAGGTTCTATCCAAGTACCCTCAATCCTAGAAGGCACGACATCTTTTATCCACGGTACAAGCTTTGTTTTAATCCCTTGTGATTTTATGGGAGGTACGAATATTTTCATTTTTTTTCTCTTTTTATTGTACATTGATAGCCTCTAATTCATCTTTATAGGAAAATAAAGGTTCATATAATTTTTGGTATGTATTTTTGTATCTCCTATTTTATTCTTTTGAACATAAAGACAAGCATTTACAATAGCATATTTTTCTACTTCTGAACTTGAAGAGGCTTTCTTGATAAATAAATCTTCTAAGTTTTCATCACCACAGCTCAATGCTATGGTATCAGAGAGCCAAACTCAATATCACTTCTTTACTCAATCCAGTAGAAAGTTGAATAGTTTCTAAATCCACTTTAGCTTTTAAAAGATTTCTTGCGATTTCAATCTTTTCTTGATTTACTCCCTCTTCAATTCCTTCTTCTCGTCCCTCTTCTCTCCCTTTAGCCTCAGCCGTATCCATTGCTGTGGTCATTGTATTTACCCAATCTCTATGATGTTTTAAACTTATAAGAAGTGGCTTAGATTCTTCACTTCCAAATATGCGTTTAAATCCAAAATCTGTAAATGGGTCTATGTAGGTTTGCATTTTTTTCCTTTGTTTGATTGTAGCGTATTTTTCGAGTATCTAATAAAGACAAAAAATGAAAGCCATTTTTTTTGGGGCTACAACTCAACCACCGTAATCCCCAAGTTCCCAGGCATCCTGTAAAACTTCTCTATCTTAGGATGGGTTTTGAGGTATTCACCTACGATCTTAGACAACACACCACCACCCGTGCCGTGTATGATCTGTACTTCGTTCAGTCCGTTTACTAAGGCATCGGAGAGAAATTTATCTACTCTGTCTATGGCTTCGTCTGCATACAAGCCTAAGAGTTTTACTGACATGGTAGCACCTGACTTTTCTACAGATACCGTTACTTTTTTAGGTTTAAATTTGACTTTTATCTTAGGGGTGTCCCCTCTTCTTTTAAGCTGTGAGAGAGGTACACGCATCTTCAAGCCATCTACGATGATAGTGGCATCTTTTCCACGCAAAGAGACTATTTCACCTTTATGGGAACGGTACTTTACTTTATCCCCTTCTTTAAGCGCGACCTCATCTACTGCTTTGATCTCTTTTTGTTTAAAGTCTTTATGTTGATGTGCTACATTTAGAAGCCGTCTTCCTTCTGTGGATTCTTTTACTTTTAGTACTTCTCTGGCTTTTTTAGTCGCGGCATTGTAACGGTTTTCCAGTGTGGCTATGGCTTTTCTATGTAGTTCTTGCAGTCTAAATTCTTCATCTTCTAGTGTTTCTTTTAGCTTCTCTACAGACTTTAACTCTTCATCTATTTTGGCTATTTTAAGTCGCATTTCACGCTCTAGTGTGGTAGACTTTTCTATGAGTTCATTGAGGTTGTCTTTGTCTTCTCCATAGACTATCTTAGCTTTATTGACTATAGCCACAGGGATACCATAACGTTGTGCCGTTTCAAAAGCGTAAGACTTTCCTATACTTCCTTGCAAAAATGTATAGGTAGGTAAACGCCGTTCTTCATCATAGAGTGCTGCTATCAGTTCGACCGCGTCATCCGTAGCCATCAGTGAAGCCAAACGTTTATGGTGTGTGGTGACTATAAAAGTGATACCTTTTTTTCGTAATTCATCCAACATCACACGAAACAAAGATGCTGCTTCATCGGAGTCAGTTCCTAGTTCTATCTCATCCACACCCACAATGGCATCTTCTTTGTTAAAGAGCTTTGCAAACTCTTGCATACGCCCTGCAAAAGTAGAAATGTCATTTTTGACCGATTGGGGGTCATCAATCACGGCTTCTATACTTTTATAATGTCCCACCTCTGTTTTAGAAACATCACACTTAAAAGGCAAAAGGTATTTACTCATATAGACTGCTGAAAGCATAGATTTGAGTAGCATAGTTTTACCCCCAGCATTCACACCCGTCACCAACATTATTTGCTTACTCAAATTGATCGTGATGGGTACAGGGTTTTCTATGGCAGGATGTGCAAAATCGTGTAACTTAATATGCTTTTGTTTAGAGGGCAAGACAAACTCATATTCTTTGGCCCTAGCAAAACTCACACGCGCCTGATAGTGGTCAAAACGGTCATACTCTTTGTTGATGAAAGCCAAAAATCGTTCCCACTTAAAAAAGACTGCGGAAATGTCTTTACAATATTTGTAAATCAACACTTCTTTACTCGAAAGCAGTGCCGATTCTTTTTCTTTGAGATGGGAAATACTCTGTGGTATGATGTAGAAAAATCCTCCAGGAGACCGTGCTACTACTGTTGCTTTAATGGAATTATTGAAGCCACCACGCACAAGCAGGGTTTCTTCACCCCCGTTAAAATGCACCTGCGTATCTACCAGATAATCTCTGAGCCTAGAAGAGTGTGCCAGTTTATAAAGCATTTCTTTGATGTCACTTTTATTTTGTTTCAGTGCGCGTTCAAGTTTGAAAAGTTCAGGATCTTTCTCTGGATTGATAGTCCCTTCTTCTGTAAAATATCCTATAATTTCTACAATCTCTTCAGGAATCTCTATACCTTGTATCCACGAGATAAGAGGCTCTGTAAATCCCACTGCACTTAAAGTATTGAAATACGAAAACATAGAAACAAAGGCATAGATTTCATCTAAAGAGAGTACGCCCTGTTTTTTGATTCTACCCAGTTCTCTATCCAGATTGGGTACGGGCTTTGGTAGAGGAAACTGTACTTTAGAAAGTGCTTGTATATAACGATAATGTTGGTTAATATCCCCCATCATCGCAAGTGGTTTATCTCTGGCTAAAAATGTCTGAAATTGTTTTACATAGCCATCAAGGTCAAGTTTTTGAATAATGGTTTTTTCATTTGTTTGTTCTACTGACACTTGAAGTATCCTCTGTTTTAAATTATTAGAATTATACTATAATACTTTCAACATAAGGAAATTTACGAAAAGTTACAAGAGACTAGTTGGGTAGATAAGTAGTGATTTTAGTTACACATGCACATTAGAAAGGTTCAGGCTGACTTGCGTGCCTACACCCTTTTCAGAATCTATATGTATATCTAAGCCTTCTTCATCACAATACGCCTTAACCAAAGCCACGCCTATCCCTGCTCCCTCTTTCGCATCATCTGCCTGATAGTAACGTTCGTATATGCGTAATAGTTCAGTTGGACTCATCCCTACACCTTCATCTTGCACAGATAAAGTATGGTTATCTAAGGTTACGCTAATCACACTCTCTTTGGAAGAGTACTTCATAGCATTGGAGAGTAGATTATCAAACATTTGTTCAAACCCTATCTTGTCCACTTCTATTTCATAAAATGCCACATCAACTATAAAAGTATTACGTTTTTGCTCTTGAAAATGACTCACACGTTCTTCTACAAGATCTTGCACATTAAATCGTTTCTTTTCTATGGTATGCATCTCTTTATGTATACTGTAGACTAGTTCATCATAAAGTTTTTTAAGTCTCACAGAGGCATCTTCTATTCGTACAAGACGCTTTAAAGATTTTTCATCTTTCATATTTTTTTTCAACATGGCGGTATTTGCTTTGATTGTGGAGAGAGGAATGTTTAGTTCATGGATAATATCATTGGTCAAAGAAGTCAAGGTATTTTCCATCTGTTGTTTAGGTGCAAAGATAAGTGCAGAAAGTACATATCCCCATCCTATAGCTACGAGCAAAACCAAAGCACCTGCTATAAAAAACTTAAATTCCGCAAAATGCCAATTTTCCAAAAAACGGTATATAGCAGTCAACAAAGTAAACATTGTCACAAAATATATCGCCGTAGCAACAATAATCTCTTGAGGGCGATTTATCATTTGATATTCATCTGATATCCTACCCCACGTAAGTTCTGTATCTGTGTAGGGAAATATTTCTTGAGTTGTGCGATATACACCCTTAAAGCTCCATCGCTGCCGTCTTCTGAAGTACTCCACAAGCGTTTTTTTATCTGATCCAAAGGCACTACTCTACCCTGACCCTCCAAAAGAGCCAACAGTAATTCACCACTTTTTATACTTAACGCTACAGATTCATCACCCCTAATTAAGGTCTTCGTCAAAGTCTTGGTCAAAATATCAAATTTATATGTATCTATCTCTACGATTTGACTACGCACCTGCCTTCTCAATACCGCTTGTATTCGTAATAAAAGCTCATCCAAATCTACAGGTTTTAAAATAAAATCATCTCCACCTTTTTCAAAACCTTCTTTAAGTGATGCCTTATCTGCTCTAGAAGTGATAAAGATACAAGGCGTATCATCTCCACTTTTACGTAATTTGTCTAAAAGATCAAAGCCATTTTCATAGGGTAAATTAACATCAAACAAGTAAAGATCAAACACATGTTCATAGCTTAGATCCAATGCACTATACGGATCCAAAGCACACGCTATAGTATATCCTTCTTCATCAAGGAAATCTTCAAGTGTTTCATTAAATAGTTTATCATCTTCTAGTACAAGTATGCGTGCCACCCGGTTTCCTTACATAAACATCCCACCATTGACTTTAAGCGTTTCGCCTGTAATGTAAGAAGAATGATCTGAGAGTAAAAAGGCTACCGCGTCAGCTACTTCAGAAGGGTTACCAAATCTTGCCATTGGTATCTTTGCGGTAAAGGCTTCTTTGACCTCATCTTTAAGTACCGAAGTCATCTCCGTTGCAATAAATCCTGGGGTAATAGCTGTTGTACCTTATGCCAGATGCTCCTGCTTCTATAGCAAAAGATTTTGTCATAGCGATAGTTCCACCTTTAGATGCCGCATAGTTTGTCTGCCCTGCATTCCCCGTCTCTCCCACAATGGACGCAATGTTTACCACCGACCCAAAACGTTTTTTACGCATCACTTTAAAAGCCTCACGACAGCCTATAAAAGTAGATTTTAAATTTGCTTCTATCACATCCATGAATTGTTCAGATTTCATACGCATAGCCAAACCATCTTTGGTGATACCTGCATTGTTCACAAGATAAGACAACTCGCCATCGGCTCCAATAATGCTCTTTATCGCAGCTACAAAAGCATCTTCATCAGTCACATCAAAACCGATCACCTCAGCTTTTCCACCTGCTTCTTCAATAGCCGCTTTTACTGCATTGGCTTCTGCCTCTCCTGAACGAAAGTTTACCCATACTTTCAGACCCATCGCTGCCAATCCTTTGGCAATCTCCGCACCTATCCCTCTGCTTGCACCCGTTACTAGTACATTGTTTCCTGTAAATTTCATCTTAAGCCTTTAAAATATTTGAGCTATTGTAGCATGTAGCTGTTTAGAGTTAAGATGCAAAAAGTTTATTTTTAATCTCTTCAAAGATCTCATAATCTTGCGGCGTAATAGTATCCGAATAAATCACATGGTTCAACTGCTCCAAAACATGAAACTTTGAAAGATTATCATCACATAACGCGTCATTGATTATCTTTATATGCGTATCTAAATCATATTCTTCTTTGACAACATCATAAAGAAAATCTTTCACTTCCTCATGCGTACACTCAAAATTTTGTCCCATAAGTTCACAAAACAAAGGTACAGATTTTTCTATATCTCTATCGTCCACCTTAATAATATTGGCAAACAATATACCTACAGACTTTTTAATTTTATTTTCCATCATTTCTTCTCCTGAAAATTCATTCTTCTATCATACTATGAAAAAAAGATTTAGTCAAATTAATTTAAATTAATGCTTCATCCATCTCTTTAGGAATATCTAGCCCCATTAAAGTTAAAACTGTCGGGGCAACGTTATTAAGCCCACAACCCTCTTTTACTTTTGTGACACCTTCTGCCATCACAAAACACCATACTTCACCTACAGTATGATTGGTTACGACATGTCCCTCTGCGTCTTTCATCTCTTCACAGTTTCCATGGTCAGAAGTCAATACAATAGCATAATCTTCTTTTTTCGCCTTTTCTATGATGCGTCCTAGTTCAGTATCTACAGCATTGACTGCTTGACATGCTGCTTCATAATTGCCTGTATGCCCGACCATATCACCATTGGCAAAATTTACCACAACAAAATCATAAGACGCTTCCATCGCAGTAAGCACGGCATCTCCTACTTCATGTGCAGACATTTCAGGCTGAAGGTCATACGTCTTTACATTCGGGCTGGGTATAAGTACACGACTTTCACCTATATAGGGTTCTTCTATACCACCATTCATAAAAAATGTCACATGTGCATACTTTTCAGTCTCTGCTGTATGTAATTGTCTTAACCCTGCTTCGGAGATAACTTCTGCCAAAGTATTTTTAGGTGCAACTTTGGGGAAAAGTATCGGATAAGAAAAAGAGGCATCATATTTGGTCATAGTCGCGATATTTAGTGGCATATACGCACAGTCAAATTCATCAAAATGCTCATTTCCCAAAGCAGCAGTAATTTCCCTTACTCTATCTGAACGAAAATTCGTTAGTAGCACCACATCATCTTCGTGCAAACCCTCATAGCCTGAAAATGCCACAGGTTCTATAAACTCATCCAACTCATTCTTTGCATAAGAGGCATCTATATAGTCTATTGGATTAAGTAGAGTAGAAGGACTGGCTTCTGCGATTGCCTGATACCCTTTTTTGACTCTCTCCCAACGGTTGTCTCTATCCATAGTAAAGAATCGTCCGCCTAGAGTAGCGATAGATATGTTTTCATCGCATAGTGCTTCTATTTGCTTTACATACATTTTGGCTGAAGTCGGACTTACATCTCTACCGTCTGTGATCAAATGTAAAAAAACCTTTTTCCCTCTACTCTTTAGCAGTTTAGCCAAACCGATAGTATGCTTAATATGTGAATGCACACCACCATCACTGAGTAAACCTATCAAATGTACACGGTCACTTTTAGCCAAAGTCTTATTGAGTGCTTCATTCTTTTCTATACTCCCATCTTCAAGTGCCAAAGTAATTTTCACTAGATCTTGATACAAAATGCGTCCTGACCCTATAGTCATATGTCCCACTTCAGAATTACCCATTTGTCCTTGGGGTAATCCTACACTCAAACCATGTGTCGAGATAAGTGCGCTAGGTGCCATTTCAAATAAACGGTCATAGGTCGGTTTTAGTGCATCTTTAAAGGCATTACAAGTACTATCTGGTTTACATCCAATGCCATCTGTTATAATTAAAATCGTTTTTTTATTCATTATTTTTACTTTATCATAATATTTAATTGAAATAATAGTAAAATAAACTTTCTTACACATAAAAGGACTTAAAACCTATGCTCTATGAACTCTCACAACTTTTAGATATAAATCTTTTTGGATACATTTCAGTACGTGCTGGTGTAGCATTTTTTATTGCTTTTACACTCACACTTTTTGTTATGCCAAAGTATCTCTCTTGGGCACTTGCAAAAAATGCCAACCAACCCATAAGTAAATATGTGCCTGCACATGAAGGCAAAAGACATACACCTACTATGGGAGGTGCTGTTTTTATCTCTGCGACACTCATCGCCGCTTTGGTAACTGTTGATCTCGGAAACCTTTATGTTTGGGGTGGACTGATCAGCATTGTCGGGTTTGGACTGGTCGGATTTAAAGATGATCTAGGCAAGGTCATGGCAGGAGACAACCTTGAAGGTCTAAGCCCTAAAGGTAAAATGCTCCTACAGGCTCTTGTGGCAACACTAGCAACAGGCATACTACTTTATGCAGAATTTCCTACAGAATTCTATGTACCTTTTCTCAAAACGCCTCTTTTTGACCTGAGCTATGCTGCGATTCCTTTCTGGATATTTGTCTTTTTGGCTACCACCAACGCAGTCAATCTTACCGATGGTCTGGATGGTCTTGCAACGGTACCTTCTATCATTGCACTTATCTCTCTTGGGATTATCACTTATGTGACGGGGCATGCTATCTTTAGCCAGTATCTTCTTGTCCCCAATATCAAAGGTGTAGGTGAAGTGACTATTTTAGCCGTTGCCTTTTCTGGTGGCTTACTTGGCTTTTTGTGGTACAACTGTTACCCTGCTGAAATCTTCATGGGAGATACGGGTAGCCTTGCTATTGGTGGGTTTATCGCCTATATGGCTATCTTAGGCAAAAGTGAAATACTCCTTATCCTCATTGGTCTTATCTTTGTAATCGAAACTGTTTCTGTCATACTACAAGTAGGAAGTTTTAAACTACGGGGAAAGCGTGTTTTTCTCATGGCTCCCATACATCATCATTATGAACTCAAAAAATGGGCAGAAAATAAAATTATCGTCCGTTTTTGGATGATCTCTTTTATCGCAAATATCTTAGCTCTCATATCCTTTAAGTTCAGATAATATGAAAAATCAAAAACCCACACTCTTTGGCTACGGACTCACCACCAAAGCCATCGCAACAAAATTAGGTGGAGGCTGTACTTTCTTTGATGACAAGACAAAAGAGACGTATACGGACGAAAATCTAAACATCATCAAGCCTTCACATCTTTTTAACCCTGATGAAAGTCAGCTAGAAGTCACAACACCTAGCTTACCCCCAAAACATCCTCTCATTCAAAGTGCCAACAATCTTTTAAGTGAATATGATTATTTTGCAAAAGAGATGCCTTTTAGCATTTGGATATCTGGCACCAATGGAAAAACAACCACTACCCAAATGCTTACACATATCTTAGAAAAAAGAGGTGCAGTCAGTGGAGGAAACATAGGCACACCTTTGGCTGAGCTAAGTACCGATGCGAATATATGGGTATTGGAGTCCAGTTCATTTGCCCTACACCATACCCATATAGCTTCACCAAATATATATCTTTTACTCCCCATCACCCCCGACCACCTAGACTGGCACGGTACGATGGAAGCGTACGCAGCAGACAAACTCAAACCTCTACTTACCATGAGAGAAGGTGAATTAGCCCTAATACCCAAAGGACTCACCCTTCCAAAAACACATGCTTATGTAGTAGAATATGACAGTGATGCTTATCTTTGTGATTATTTTAATTTAGATGCTTCAAAACTGAACTACAAAGGTGCCTTTTTACAAGATGCCCTACTTTCTCTAGCCATCACCAAAGTACTCTTTGATGAAACAGACTATGATTTGCTAAATACTTTTAAACGTGATGCCCATAGACAAGAAGAGGTTAAAGACGCTCAAGGAAGACTTTGGGTCAACGACTCAAAAGCCACCAACCTAGATGCGACCATACAAGCCGTCAAGACTTATGCTGATGTACACATACATCTCATCTTGGGAGGTGATGATAAAGGTGCAGACTTAACACCCCTTTTTATCCTTATGAAAACACTATCACTTACAGTATATAGCATAGGAGCAAATAATACCAAACTTATCAATCTTGCAAAAAAATATAACATTGATGTCGTTGAATCTAAAACTATTCAAGAAGCAGTAATCGCTATCGCCTCTGTACTAGAAAGTACATCTATCGCCCTACTTTCACCCGCAGCTGCAAGCTTTGATCAGTTTAAATCTTACAAGCATAGAGGTGAAGTTTTTATAAATTTAGTAAAAACTATAAAAACTATAATTTTTTTATTTTTCTATCATATTTTTAAGGTTAAGGCGTTATAATTCTATCCACTTAAACAGATGTCTTGTCTTTAAGTTGTGGCTCCATAGCTCAGTTGGTAGAGCAAAGGATTGAAAATCCTTGTGTCGACGGTTCGATTCCGCCTGGCGCCACCATTACTATCTTATACAAACTTAAAATAATCTATATACTTTTCTTAAGTGGGTGTTAAAAATGTCCATATCCTCTCCATATTTTCAACCAACCTTACACCTTTATCTCCCTTGTAGCCGTCATTTCACCCAAAGATTAACTTATTGTTAACTTATTATTAATTTTGTTGACATTTGTATTAATCTATGTTATAATTCGCTCGTATTCAAACAAAATTCAAGGAGAATTACAATGAAAAGAACATTATTACTTTCAGTAGTAGCATCAACAATGATTATGGCAGGTGGAGATATTGATCCAGTTGAGCCAATGGTAGTAGAAGCACCCGTAGTAGCTTCAGCATGGGATTTTAGTGGTCAAGCAGTAGCTTATACTCAAACAGTAGATGCACATGGAACAGGAGATTTATTTTCTGGTGACACTACATATGGTGCACTTGGTCTACAACTTAGAGCTGTAAACAAAGATTTATTTGCTGGTTTTGGTGTAGGTGTTGAAGTTTCAGGTATTTCACAAAGCAGCGACTATAGTAGTATCCCTAACACACCAAATAGTTTTGCTTTTCCATTCATCGGTGGTGGTGATGCACAAGTTGAATCAGCTGCTATCACACAAGCATACATAACTTATGGTTTTGGTAATACATCATTCAAAATCGGTCGTCAAACACTTCCAAAAAAGCCTTTCACCATTTGCATACTCTGAGGGTTGGCAAATGTTCAAAAATACAATGGACGCAGCATTAGTAATCAATACAGACCTTCCTGACACACTTCTTCTCTATGCAGCTGTAGGTCAAGCAAATAGCAGTATTGGTGCACTTGATAACTTCGATAAAATCAACGAAAATGGTAATGTTGTTCATTTGTTTACTGCTCAAAATAAATCAATTGAAAACTTAACACTTACCGGTTCTTACTACTATGCTCCTGATCTTGGATCAGATGGTCTAGATATGGATATTATCTGGGGAGATGCTAAATATGCTGGCTCTGGATTCTCAGCTGCAGTTCAAGGTGGTCAAATGAGTTATGATGGTGAGACTGAAGACTTAACTGCTTATGGTA
Organism: Sulfurovum sp.; assembly: GCA_030949725.1. GTDB lineage: Bacteria > Campylobacterota > Campylobacteria > Campylobacterales > Sulfurovaceae > Sulfurovum. Next base: position 69,621 of record JAUZSE010000002.1, read on the forward strand.
TTAAAGTGGGTGCAAAACTTGCTATGTTTGATCTCTTTGCAGCATACTCTTCAACAGAAGGTCCTGGTGGAAAACTTATGAGAGTTACAAACCTTGCAACTACTCAACACCCTGCTCCAGGTCTAGGAATCAAAAGTCCACTTTATACACAAATGGTTCTAGACAACATTGGTAATCACCAAGCACAAAACTCTGACTGGGTAGTTGCTAATGCCAAAACTAAACTCTTTGGTGGTACAGCAACTGTTGCTTATGGTCAAGCTATTGATAACGATACTGCATTTTCAGCTGGTACTACAGGCGCAGCATTTGGTAAAAACCCATGGGAATTTGATCTAATGTATAAAACAAAAGTGACAGAAGATATAACAGTATTTGCTGCATATGTTTTAACAGATAGAGATCAAGAAAATAGACCTGGTGGATTTGAAGAAGATTCAAATAACTTCGTACGTTTCTGGGCAAGATACAACTTCTAGGCATTACGCTTAAAAAGTTTTTCAAACCTTTTAGAGTTCAGACCTTTGGTCTGGGCTTTAAGCTTTCTTTTTATTTCAAATCCTTTTACATTTTTTCAATCTTATACATTTATCTTACATTTGGCTATAATACTGAAAAAGTCTAAAATCCAATATAGAGAAGTTCCTTATGTCTAAAAAAACTACACATGGTCAGCCTTGGCTGTACCAAAAACCTTGTTGACAGCGAAGTGATGCTTGGTCGTCTTAGAGAGTATGAGATGACTGATGACAACACTGAGGCTGATGTGATCATCGTAAACACTTGTGGCTTCATAGATGCGGCTAAAGAAGAGAGCATTAACACTGTTCTCAAATTACATGATGACACGTAAAGAAAACTCCATTTTGGTTATGTCTGGTTGTTTGACTGAACGTTACAAAGAAGAACTTCAAGCAGATATGCCAGAAATTGACATCTTTACAGGCGTAGGAGACTATGAGAAGATCGATCAACTCATTGCAACCAAACAAAGTACTTTCAGCCCTGAGGTGTATCTAGCAACAGAAACATCGGGAAGAGTCATCACAGGATCAACCTACCATGCCTACATCAAGATAGCCGAGGGGTGCAACCAAGCTTGTTCTTTTTGTGCTATTCCTAGTTTTAAAGGCAAATTACATTCACGTTCACTCTCTTCAATCCTTAAAGAAGTACAAAATCTTGTAGCCCAAGGTTTTTATGATTTTTCTTTCATCTCACAAGATAGCTCTAGTTACGGACGCGATATGAAACTTAGTGACGGACTCATAGACCTTATCAAAGGTGTTGAAGCACTAGAGGGTGTTGATTCTGCTCGTATTTTGTACCTTTATCCAAGTACCACAACCTTTGCACTTATAGATGCTATTTCTGACTCTCCTGTTTTTCAAACCTACTATGATATGCCTATTCAACATATAGACAGTCCTATACTTAAGATTATGAAACGTGGTTTTGGTGAGAAAAAGACTATTGAACTCTTAGCGTATATGAAATCAAAGCCAAATGCCTTTATAAGAACCTCACTCATCGCAGGACACCCAGGAGAAAATGAACCTAGTTTTGAAAAGCTTTGTGACTTTATGGAAGCCTTTGAATTTGACAGATTTAACACCTTTCAGTACTCCAACGAAGAAACGACATCTGCTTACACACTCAAACAAGTTGATCAAGAAGATATTGAGAGAAGAGCACAAATACTAGGAGAAATAGCAGAAAAGAATACACTAACTTCCCTTGAAAATATGGTAGGAGAAACAGTGACACTTGTCATAGATGGAGAAAGTGATGAGCATGAGTATCTATTAACGGCCAGACCATTACGTTGGGCAGTAGACATCGACGGAGAAATCCTCGTTAATGACACTTCTGATCTTTCTGTCGAATATGGCAAAAGATATGAAGCGAAAATTACAGAGTTAGCAGGCACACAACTACTTGCTACGCTTATTTCTGCAATTTAAGTGTATACATAAATCTTATGATAACTATTGATACGACGTTTTTACGAAACAAAAAAAATCTCTTAGCATTTTCTGCGGGTGTAGACTCATCTGCACTCTTCTTTTTACTTCTAGAAAACAACATCAAATTTGATATTGCTATTGTTGATTATGGCGTTAGAAGACAAAGCAAACAAGAAGTATCACATGCAAAAGCCTTGGCTAGAAAATACAAACTCTTTTGCCATCACATCAAAGCACCCAAATTTGAAACACATTTTGAAAAAAAAGCCCGAGATTTCCGTTATGAATTTTTTGACTCACTTCTTACTATTGAGGGGTATGATGCCATACTCACCGCACACCAACTCAATGATCAACTAGAATGGCTACTTATGAGACTCACAAAAGGGGCAGGTCTTTCTGAACTTCTTGGACTACAAGAGCTAACACAGAAAAATAATTATACTTTAGTACGTCCTCTACTCTCATACAGCAAAGAAGAATTACTTACATATCTTAAAACGAATGATCATCCTTACTTTATAGATGAAAGTAACGCTGATGAGAAATATGAACGAAATAAATTTAGAAAACAATTCTCTGATACACTTCTAAGTGAATATAAAGAGGGAATAAAACGTAGTTTTGACTATCTTGCTAAAGATAAAGAACATCTCGAAAGTGAATTTGAGACACTTTACTCTGAAAAAAACTTACGTGTCATCAAACTGCATACTGTGGGAAGTAAGCGTAAAGCTGCTGATTTGGCACTAAAATCACTGGGTTATCTTCTCTCATCCGCACAACGTCAAGAGATCGAAAAAGAAACCTCTTTGGTTATAGGAGGCGAATGGGCTATAGAATTGCAAAATGACTTACTTACTATTGCCCCTTACCTCACAATCGATATGCCAAAGAAGTTTAAAGAAGCGTGCAGAGTGGCTAATATCCCCAATAAGATAAGACCGTATATTTTTCAAAAAAATATACATATTGATAGTTTCCGTAGGGTGTTGTCTCCTGACACCACCAAATCTTAAAATCCAATATAAACGGTGTTGTGGGGACACAACACCCTACAATTTCATCAAGGGATGGGCTTTCATATATTCTTGCATTTTCCTTGTGCTTCCAAGCTTTGTATAGACTTGTGTCGTTGCCATGGTTTCATGCCCTAATAATTCACTCACGTCAGAAATACGCGCTCCATTGTTTAGTAAATGTGTAGCAAAAGAGTGTCGAAGTTGATGGGGGGTCACTTTTAGTCCTACCCCTCTAAATAGTTTGGAAAGTATGTAGCGTAATTGAGCGGCATTCATGGGTGTATCCCCTTTTTCAAACAAATATGTTTTAGGTACTCTCTCTTTGACATAGACAAATATAAGTCTTTGCAATGTGGCTAAAAGTGGTAACTCTCTTACCTTATTGCCTTTCCCGTGGATCTGTACCCAGCCCTCTTTAATATCTTCTAGTTTAAGCACACTCAATTCAGAGATACGTAAACCAAGCCCATAAAGCATAGATAGAAGTAATTTTTCTTGTAGATTTGCTTTATCCAATACCTCTACAATGTAGGTCTCTTCAATGGGTTTAGGAAGGCTCTGAGGTACCTTAAGCGTCTCATCTCCTATCAGTTTTACGCTCACATGACACTGATCCAATAAATACTTCATTAATGAACGAATTGCAGAGAGTTTTTTGACAATGGTTTTTTTATTATTTTTAACAATTTCAAAACGAAAAGGTGTAATATCAAGTATCGTCATCCCCTCTTCTTCATAAAAATGACTCACTTCCATCATCTGACGTAAGGCTATTTCATAGGTGATAACAGAAGTTTCAGAATATCCTCTTATATGCAATAAATAATCTAGGAATTCTTCTGCATAGTTTTGAAGCTTTTCTTTCATACAATTCTCCAATAAGATTTAGGCTATGGTGTGTTCCATCATTTTTTCATGTAAATACACTTTGGCTTCATCCATCTCCATCCCTTCCAAAGATAGACTTTGTATGTAAAAATCTATTTTAGAAAACGGTTTGGGAATGACAAATTTATCCCAACTTTTTAGTTGCCAATACGAACTGGCTTTATAATTCATCACAAAAATAGGCAAACGGCTTTTTACTGCCATCCCTATGGCACCATCACCCATACTGTGTCTAGGACCTCTGGGACCATCAGGAGTAATAAGTACTTCTTCTCCATTCTTTAGCGCACGAAAAGCTTCTAGCAGTACCTTTTTTGCACCTTTTTTACTGGAACCTCTTAAGGGTCTGATAGAAAGAAAACTAAGTGTAGAAGCGATGAGTTGTCCATCAAAATGTTGAGAGATAATCGCAGAAGATTTGTGTTTTTTATGAATATGTCTATAGGCTTGAGGACTCATAAAAAGCTCGTTATGCCAAGTCACACAGATATGCTGTTCTTCTCCTATAGGGGTGATAAAATGAAACTTTTTTGAAGAGGTATACCAAAGGATACGCATGAGAACATAGAGAAGAGGAGGAATCACTACCTGACCCAATTGTCTCAAAAAAATTTTCATTTCCTAGCTAAAGCACTTCCCCATCAAGTGCCCCACGAGAAGTCTTAATCACTTTTACATCGACAATCTTACCTAACAGTTCTTCACTGCCTTGGACAAAAAAGAGTTTACCATCATCAGAACGTCCAGAGACTCTTCCATTGGGTTTGAGTTCATCAAAATATACCTTATGGATAGCACCCATTTGTGCATCCATAATCTCATCCAAAATTTCTGTATGCCTTGCTTGAAGACGGGTCAAGCGTTGTCCTGAGAGTGTATTATCTATCTGATCTTCAAAGTTCGCTGCTTCTGTATGGGGTCTCGGGGAGTACTTAAAAGAAAACATTTGTTCAAAACGTACCGCTTCAAGTACATCCATCGTCTCTTCAAAATCAGCATCACTCTCTGCTGGAAAACCAACAATAACATCTGTAGAGATAGTCGCTTCTGGACACAATGTACGTATCTTCTCACAACGATTGATGAAGTTTTCTTTGCTGTACCCTCTTTTCATCGCTTTAAGCACTGAAGTAGAGCCACTTTGCAAAGGCACATGTATCTGTTTGCATATTTTAGGATTTGAAGAAAACTCTTGTAAAAAAGTATCATCCATATGTAAAGGATGCGGAGAGGTAAAACGTATACGCTCCAAACCCTCAATCTTAGAAATTTCTTGTAACAACTGAGTAAAATCACAACGTTCATCAGAAGCACCAAAGCGTCTTCCATAGTTGTTCACATTTTGTCCCAAAAGCATCACTTCTTTTGCACCAGTTGCAACTGATTTCCTAATCTCTTGAATAATAAGTTTTGAGGGTATAGAAATCTCATCTCCACGTGTAGCAGGGACAATACAAAAGGTACAAGACTTGTCACAGCCTATAGATATGTTTACCATCGCTTTAAAAGGATTGGATCTATATTCACCAAAGGCATACGTACTTTCATCAAAGTCAGTACTCACCTCTACGGCATGCTTTTTATTGACAACCTCTGTAATCTTCGATACATTTCTTGCACCAAGAACAAAATCAACCGCAGGTGCACGTTTGATAATATCTGCACCCAAATGAGAAGCAGTACAGCCTGCTACACCGATCTTAGCACCTTCTTTTTTATGCTTTTTAAACACACCTATCTCTGAAAAAAGCTTTGCTACAGGCTTTTCTCGTACAGAGCAGGTATTGATGATAATAAGATCTGCTTCTTTGAAGTTTTCGGTCAGTTCATAAGATTCTTTTTGGTTCAATTCAGCGATCATATGCTCGCTGTCTCGAACATTCATGGCACATCCAAGTGTTTCTATAAATAATTTTTTAGACAATAGTTTTCTTTCTATACTTTAGCCAATAATATTAGGCAATAATATGTACTTCATAGATGTATTCGTTTTCATCCAATCCATACTTCACTTCTCTCATGTAAACAGAAAATCCTTTTTCTTCAAAATATTCTATCAATGCTTTTAATTCTTTGTGGGAGTTGTCTTTGTCAAAATAAAATATAGATTTGTTCGCTAGTTCTTCTTCTACTTTGGTTAACTCAATTGTTTTTGGTTTGGATTTAAGTGTTGTTCTAGCAAGTTTTAACTTCATTTAGGTTACCTTCTTGTTTATCTGTATGTTACATACGTTAATGCTAGAAGTATACTTTATTTTCAGTAAAGCTTTGGTTAGATATAATACTCATCCTTCAAAAACACCACCTCCTAGACGTTCTTAACACTGTTATGTTACCTCTTGTAGCGGTAGATTGAAATGATAATAAAAAATAATAAATTTAAATAGGAAAAACAATGGAAAAAATATTAGATATTATAGATGCTATTGCACACGAAAAAAATATTTCTAAAGAACATGCTATAGATGCATTTAAAGAGTCACTCATAAATACAGCAAAAAAATTAACTTCTTACACCAGTACCTTTGAAGTAGTCATTGACCAAGACACCAAAACATATTCGGTCAATAAGGTCATCACGGTGGTAGCAGATAACGATTCTAAGCTTTATGTAGAAGTAGGGAAAGAACCCAATATCAAAGAGGTTGAATCAGATAGTTTTATCTCTCTTTCAGAAGCAAAAGAATTTGATGATTCTCTTGAAACTGGTGATCAACTTAAAGAAGCATTTATCCTTGAAGACCATGGTCGTACTGCCTCTGCAAGTCTTTTTAGAGAACTTGAATATCACATACAAAGACGTGTCGAACAAGACTTATTTGAAAAGTATAGAGATAAAGTAGGTACAGTAATGCTAGGTACAGTAAACCGCGTAGATGCCGAGGAAAATACCCATGTTGAAATCGGTGAACTCAAAGGTATTATGTCGCAGCGAAACCGTATCAAAGGCGAAAAGTATAAGCGTGGGGATTCTATCCGTGCGCTTTTAAGATATGTGAGTGTTGACCCTGAATACGGACTTTTCCTTGAACTTACAAGAACGTCTCCTAAGTTCCTTGAATCACTTATGGCATCTGAAGTACCTGAGATAGATGATGGTCTCGTTCAGATTATCGCGGCAGCAAGAATCCCTGGAGAAAGAGCAAAAATAGCCCTCAAAACAGAACAAATGAATATAGACCCCATCGGTGCAGCAGTAGGTGTTAAGGGTGTACGTATCAACGCTGTAAGCCGTGAACTTGATGATGAAAATATCGATTGTATTGAGTTTTCACCTATTCCCGAAGTGTTTATCACGCGTGCCTTAAGTCCTGCTATTTCACAAAGTATCAAAGTCGATGCAGCATCCAAAAAAGCGATTGTCAATATTACGGGTGATCAGAAGGCAAAAGCCATCGGTAAGTCTGGTATCAATATCCGCTTGGCATCTATGCTCACAGGGTATACCATTGAACTCAATGAAATTGAAGGTGTAACAGAAAGGCAAGTAGATTCATCTGAACCAGAAATGCAAAAAACCAAAGATACATCTGCCTTATCTGATTTATTTAAATAGTATTACATTCTCATATAAATGGTGTTGTAGGGATAACAACACCCTACGAAAGTATCATTTGCGAAAAACTACTTGCATCAAGCGATGCAGACCCTACCAAAACACCATCTACACCAGCGATATTGATAATCTCTTTAATATTGGCAGGTTTTGCAGATCCTCCATAGAGTAAGGGTTTGTTATCTATGACTTTTTTTAATGCTCTGTGTGTGGTTGATATCTCTTCAACCGTGGCAGATCTACCTGTCCCTATAGCCCAGATAGGTTCATACGCAATGATCAAATGATCATAGCCTATATCTATACCTTCAAATTGTGCAAGCAAATATTGCATCACTGCCTCAAAGCCTTTTTCACGAATATGCAGAGGCTCACCAATACAATAAATAATTTCAAAATTCTGCTTTTGAAAAAATGAAAATTTTTCTGCTACTTTCTCTTGAGATTCACCCATATATTCACGTCTTTCACTGTGACCTATAAGGATAGTCTTAATGTCAAATTCAGCCAACTGTTCTAAGCCTATCTCTCCCGTATATGCTCCATTTACCGCAGGGTAAGCATTTTGTGTGCCGACTCTAAAATCACCTTCATACACATCTAATGCTGTCGCAGGAAGGAAAATATACACTTTATCTTCAGGTTTTTTAGCAGCTAGTTTTTCATTTAATTCTTTCACATATACTTGGGTACTTTTACGCGTATGGTTTGTTTTAAAGTTTGCAGCAAATATCATATATATCCTTTTTTACTTTAGTGCTTCTATGCCTGGTAAAGTGTCACCCTCTATGAGCTTCAAACTAGCTCCACCACCTGTAGAAATAAAAGTCATTTCATCTACATCACCTGCACGTTGTACCACATCTGCTGTATCCCCACCCCCAACAATGGTAGTGGCATGTGTTTGTGCGATGTTGTTTGACATTGCCATACTTCCTTTGGAATATCTATCCATCTCATACACTCCCATAGGTCCATTCCACATGATAGTCTGAGCATCATTTAATGCTTCACGAAACAGTCTCGTAGACGCTGGTCCTATGTCCAATCCCATCCACCCTATAGGTATCTCTTGAACAGGTAAAAACTTTACCGTAGTGTTCTCAGAAAATTCAGCAGCTGCAACCACATCAACAGGTAAATAAAATTTCACCCCTAATTCTTTTGCCTTAAGCATAATATTTTTTGCTTCATCAAGAAGATCATCTTCCACCAATGAATTGCCTACTTCATGCCCCTGTGCTTTAAGAAAAGTAAATGCCATACCCCCACCGATAATGACTTTGTCTACCTTACCGATAAGATTTGTGAGTGCTTGAAGCTTACCAGATACTTTAGATCCCCCAACCACTGCCACAAAAGGACGCACAGGTTTTTCAAGTACCTTAGAGAAGAAATTAACTTCTTTTGCCATCAGAAAACCTGCTGCTTTATGATCCTGCATCAAAGAATTTTGTGATTGCCTCAATAGAAGCATGTTTTCTATGACAAGCACCAAAGGCATCATTGATGTAGAAGTCTGCATAGTCTGCTAATTTTTCTGCAAATGCTGGATCATTTTTGGTTTCACCCACTTCATAACGAAGGTTTTCTAGTAAAAGTACATCTCCTGCTTCCATTTTGGCTGCTTTTTGCGGTGCATCTGGTCCGATGACATCTTCTGCCATAAAAATATCTCTTTTAATCTTAAGCAAAGTGTGTAATCTTTTTGCCACAGGAACCAGCGAATATTTCTCTTCATATTTACCAGGTTCAGGTCTTTCATAGTGTGAGGCAAGAATAATTTTACAATCTCTATCTATACAATAACGGATCGTCTGTAAAGCAGAACGGATACGTCTGTCATCTGTAATATTTCCAAATTCATCTTTGGGTACATTAAAATCACATCTTATAAATACTCTCTTACCTTCAATATCTAAATCTTTAATTGTTTTCATTCTTTCCCTATTTACTTATATATACTGCCATATCGACCAAACGACAAGAGTATCCCCACTCGTTGTCATACCAAGAGAGTACTTTTACCATATTTCCACCTATCACCTGTATCGTGTCGAGTGGGACTACAGTACTAAGCTCCTCACCTACAAAATCTTGAGAAACTCTATACTCTTCATCTACTCCCAAAATACCTTTATGGGAGTCCATACTTGCAGCTTTTAATGCTTCTTGCACCTCTGCTACCGTCACATTTTTACCTAAAGTAACTGTTAAGTCAACCATAGAAACATCTGGCGTTGGCACTCTAATCGCCTGACCATTGATTTTTCCTGCAAGGTTTGGCAATACTTTAGAGATAGCTTTGGCTGCTCCTGTGGTTGTAGGTACCAAGTTTACTGCACCAGAACGCCCTTTTCTAGGGTCTTTTTTATGTTTACCATCCAAGATAGGCTGAGAAGAAGTATAACTGTGTATGGTAGTCATCAGTGCATTTTGGATACCAAAAATATCGTCTAAGACTTTTACAAGAGGTGCTAAAGCATTGGTGGTACAAGAAGCATTGGAAACGATGGCTTGACCCGCATAAGCTTCTTCATTTGCACCGAGTACAAAGGTAGCCGTATCATCTTTCGCAGGTGCAGAAAAGAGTACTTTCTTGACACCATTATCTAAGTACGGCTGTACCGATTCTACCGTTAAGAACGCACCTGTACATTCAAGTACAAGCTCTACCCCACAAGAAGCAAAATCAATCTTTGACAAATCACGCTCGGCAAAGATCTTTGCTTTGGTCTTACCTATATGAAGATAACCATTAGCAACCGTCACATCATGCTCTGTCCCATGTACAGAATCATATTTAACATTATATTGAATCATCTCTTCTGTGCCAGAAGCATTCACCGCAACAAGCTCAATATCATCTCTATTCTCAATGATACGTGCCACACATCTTCCTATTCTTCCTAGTCCGTTAATTGCTACTTTTACAGCCATGCTTTCCCCTTATAATTATTATGCTAAAATTACGCAATTTTACAGTAAATGAGGTTAGTATTTGGTTAATCATCAAAAGCCTACTATAGCACTCTTTGGGGGAAGTTTTGACCCTCCTCACTTGGGACATCAACGTATCGTTGAAAAGGCTATAGAAGACTTGAAAATTGATCAGCTTCTTGTCGTACCTGCTTATCTGAACCCTTTTAAAACATCCACTTTGGCAGATGCCCCTAGGCGATTTTTATGGTGTCAAACACTCTTTGACCCTATAGACCGTGTAAGCGTAGATGATTATGAGATAAAAGAAGGTAAAAGTACAGTAACCTCACAATCGGTAAAACATTTTAACCAAGCATACGATGTCAAATATCTTATACTAGGAGCTGACAATTTGTCATCATTGACAAAATGGCATGCATTTGAATGGCTAAATGAAACAATCACTTGGGTCATAGCCACACGAGGGAATGCTCATTTAGAGACGGATGCACTTAGAAACTGGATACTACTACCCGTAGAAGCACCTATAAGCTCCACCCAAATAAGAGAGACAAAAGATTTACAATTTATTGACACTAAGATCCAACGATCTGTCAAACATATATTAGAAGGACAACAACACATGACAATAGACGAAAGAATAAGCACTATCGTAAACCTACTAGACGATAAAAAAGCAGAAGAGATAGAAGTATTTAACCTTGACGATGCCGATTACATAGCCAAACGTGTAGTCATCGCAAATTCACTCAATGGGAGACATACCATAGCCCTCTTTGAACACCTCAAAAGAGAGTTAAAGACACAAGGGGATGCATTTTTGGCATCCGATATCAGCGATGAGTGGGCAGTAGGTGACCTAGGAGATATACTTGTGCATATTATGATACCTGAATACAGACAACGTTATTCACTAGAAACATTTTTAAGTGAACTGGTTGAAAATCAGAAAAAGAAAGACATAGACCCAGCATAAATCGTGGGTGGGTAAACCCACCCTACGTGATTATTTCATGTCCAGAACCTGTTAAAAGTTCTAGCAGTAAAAACAACCCTATCGTGACAGCAGGTGAAAAAATAATCCACCAATAATACTTATCTCTAAGTAAATACAGCATTAATCCACCCCAAGAAAATATAATCAACACGATATGTGTCATAAAAATAGGCATAACCTGTCTTGTCATATTACCTAGCACAGCCAAAGAGATGACTACGCCAAATGTTGCCAATCCAATCAGCAATTTTTTTAAATCTTTATTTCTTCTATACTGAAAGAAGAGTATCGCCAATGTAGCAAGTATGACTAAAATAATTAAAGCTTTCATTATAATTTATCTACAACCTCAATACCGAGTAGTGCCAAACCTTGTTTGATTGTTTTTGCTGTTAAATTAGCCAGAAGTAAACGGCTCATTTTTGTTTCTTCATCCACATCAGATTTTAAAATAGGGTTTTGTTCATAAAAACGCATAAAGAGTGTTGCAAGCTCATACAGATAGCTTGTAATCTGATGAGGAGAAGCATCTCTTGCTGCACGTGTCAAGACATCTTCAAAACGCAATAGCATAAGTGCCAAACGGTGTTCCAAATCATCACCTATAATAATCTCGCCTTTGATCTCATCATCGTATTTTCTAAAAATACTTTGTATCCTTGCATAGGCATACTGCATATAAAGAGAAGTATTCCCTTCAAAACTCAGCATTTTATCCCAGTTGAAAATATAATTTGATTCACGATTTATAGAAAGATCGGCATATTTAACTGCACCAATACCTATAATTTTGGCTAGAGCATTTATCTCAGAATCACTATAATCTTCTTTGTTTTTGATAGTTTCTTTTGCTTTTACTACCGCTTCATCAAGTAGGTCAATGAGTTTGACTGTACCGCCATCACGCGTTTTAAAGGGTTTTCCATTCTTGTCCATCATCGTTCCAAACCCAACATGTTCTAGGTGTACATCTTCGCCCACAAAGCCAGATTCTTTGGCTACTCTAAACACTTGTTTAAAATGTCCTGCCTGTCGTGCATCTACGACATAAGAAATTCGTTTTGCCTCTAATGTTTTCGCTCTGTAACGTAACGCTGCAAGGTCTGTAGTAGCATAAAGGTATCCACCATCTCCCTTTTGCACAATAACGGGTATTTCATCACCTTCCAAAAAGACACACTGTGCACCATTACTTTCTTTCAGTGTACCATTGCTAGCTAGGTCTGCTACTACTTTAGGTAGCTCATCGTTATAAAAGCTCTCTGCACGTACATCTTCACGTGTCAGATTGACAGAAAGTTTTTCATAGATTTCTTCACAATGTCCCAAAGAAATGTCAATAAACTTTTGCCAGAGTTCCAAACAATGGCTATCACCACTCTGTATCTTCACCACATATTCTCTGGCTTTATCTGCAAAGGAAGGATCCACATCAAAGCGTCCCTTTGCATCTTTATAGAATTGTTCAAGATCTTTTAGACTCACAGAACCATCCTCACCTATTTCTTCAAGATAAGCAATCAACATGCCAAACTGTGTACCCCAGTCTCCAATGTGATTTTGACGAATCACTTCATCCCCTAAGAAAGTCAGTAAACTAGCAAGTGTATCTCCAATGATAGTAGAACGCAAATGTCCTACATGCATCTGTTTTGCCATATTGGGACCAGAGTAATCCACCACTACTCTATTCGGAGTCTTTGTTTTCCCTATATCTAATCTTTCATCACCAAGAGCAATTTGACATTGCTCTGCAATCCATAAAGGATTCATCCATAAATTAATAAACCCAGGTCCTGCGATCTCTGCTTTACAGAGTATGCCACTCAAATCTAGACTCTCTATGATTTGGGATGCTATTTCTCTAGGATTCTTAGAAAGCTTTTTAGAAAGTGCCATGGCACCATTAAATTGATAGTCCCCAAACGCTGATTTAGTCGCATTTGTGACAGACATTGGTTCTTCATCTATACCTGCTTTAAAAAAAGCGTCTTTAATAACTTGATTGATTTGTAATTTTAATTTCATACTGTACCATTCGATAGGATTTTGGGGAGTGTAGAGTCCCGAAAGGACTCTAGAAGTTTGTCATGCTTGATGACCGCTATGTTAAACGTTTTCGTTTTTCTTTACTTCAGCTGTTTTCTCTACAATTTTTGCTTCAGAGACACTTGTATCATTTTTTACAATCTCTTTAGGTTCTTCATCATCTTTGATTGCTTTTTTGAAGTCTTTAATACCTTTTCCCATACCTTTTGCAAGATCTGGAATCTTTTTTGCTCCAAACAGAAGCACAACGATCGCCAATACGATCAATAGTTCTGGCATACTTGGCATACCCATGTCAATCCTTTAATTTCGCTACTATGAGCATTAATTTCAATTATTATACTCAAATTTATTTAATCTTAGTTATTTGCTAACCATTGTGAGACAAATTTTTCTTCATCTTCCCTATTTTGTTTCAATCTTGCGGCTTTCGCAACGATTACAAATTGTTTTGCTGCAAGCTCTACCGTATCATTAATGATGGTAAAATCATACTCACCCACCGCTCTAATTTCATCTTTTGCATTGGTAATTCGATTGACTATCACCGCTTCAAGATCCGTACATCGCGCCCGAAGTCGTTGCTCTAATGCCCCTAGCGTTGGTGGGGTGATAAATGCTGATGTAGTAATGTCATTCATCTTGGCACGTACAAGCCTATGCCCTTGCACATCTATATCAAAAATGACCAACTTCCCTACATCAAGTGCTTCTCTCACTGGATTAAGAGAAGTCCCATAATAGTTGCCATGCACTTGTGCATATTCCAGAAAATTGCCTGCTTTAATATCTTCTTCAAATTCTTCTTTTGTTACAAAAAAGTAGTCACGTCCATTTTCTTCACCTATTCTTGCCTTGCGTGTCGTGGTTGAGATAGAAAAGTAATATTCACCTATCTCTTCTGAAGCTGCAGAGATAATCGTACTTTTTCCTGCACCACTAGGGCCAGAAAGAACTAAAATTGCACCTTTTCGCATTAGTTTTTATCCTCTATTTTTATTTTCAGTTTTATCTTTTTTCCTTTTAAAAGTTTTTTTATGCCCTTAGATTTTAATCCTGCAAGTGCTTGTGTCACAGCTGTTTCAATCTTCTGACGTTCTTTTTTACTACACTCTAGGATAGCTTGTTTATCTTCTTTTTTTTCTTTTGTTTGGGTACTCAGTGATTGGATTATTTCATCTTCATCCAATATTTCTAAACCCTCCGAAATCAATTGTTCTTTGATCACTTCGACCTTCCGAAAATGTACTTCATCTTCATTCAAAAAATCGATACTCTCTTCTTCATCATCCATCTCTAAAAGTGCTTTTATCTTTGCAATCTCACCTTCGTCAAGTACACTTAATACTGATTTATCTGTAAATTCAAACTCATCATCATCATCATCTTCTTCTTCTAAGATAAAATCTTTTTTTACGCTTTCAATTACATTATGTATCTGGGAAGGTAAAAATGGTTTTTGAATACTTTCATCAAAACCAACGACACCCTCTTCAACATAAGAAATAAATATTTTCTTTTGGATACTTCTCTTTTCAAAAAAAGTGTCGACAGCATCCACATAAGAATCATCATCGACAAAAACCAAATCATACTCTACATCTTTAACCTCATTTACATCTGCCACTTCATCTAGTAGTAGTTCTACATCACGTGTACACATTACAAGCAAACTAGAGACAACAGGATTTGTATTAATAAGTAAGATTTTCATAGTGACCGCTCCATAATTATATTTTGCCATTATAATATAACTCTGTTTAGGTCTTGGTGTACATTTATTCAGAGGATTATGCTATAAACTACATCTTATTTATAGTAAGACACAAACCTTTTGTAATAATATCCGTTACCAAAGAATCTTTGCGTTCTTCTATTTCCTACACCTCCAAAAACTCCACCCCATCTTTAGAACCAATAAGTAAAAAACTTCTAAGCTTAGGAATGGCTTTGACCTTGTCTAGCTGTTTATAGCCCTCAATCTGCTCTAATCCTTCTTTTTTTGCTTTACTATAATTATCTTTTTGTTTTAACCATTTAAGTTCAAATAGATAATTTGTAGGTACTTTCTCATCTCTTCTTATGAGTAAAATATCAGGATATTTGTTGTTAAGTTCAGGCTGTGAGTCTATAAAATAAAACTCTGCAAAACTTAAAAGTGAAAGAGTGATGACTTGAAAGTGTTTTTCAGTAAATCCATAATGGTCTCTGTTTGAGAGGGTTTTTATGATGGTGTTTAGTTGTTCTTGAAATAACTTTATATTTCCTAATGCCAATTCTCTTACAACTGTTTTGATATCTGCATCTATCTTTAGATTATTTCTTTTTTCTATCTCAATGGCAAAGTAGTTAAAGTAAAGTATCTTAATGACATAATTTGGTATCTTAAATATAATCTCTGTTCCAAAAAGTTCACTCTTAATGGTAATGAACCCCATAGCATAAAGCAATGTTATAAAATCTTCTCTTGTAAAATTATGACCTAGTTCAAATCTATCTTTTAAAGATGCTGTTATCTCCCCATTTAGAATCAAATCATTTAAGACTTTAAAGTTCTCTTCACTGTCTCCGATATGAAAAAGTTTCATTATGGCTTTGTAGTCACTGGCTACATTGACATCTAGCATTTTTTGAGGCATCTTACAACGTTTATAACCATACTGTGAGATAAAGTAGTTAACTAAAGTAGCATTATAAACTCTATCTTCTGCTTCTATATTAAAAAGATAACCGTTATACCAAGTTTTAATCTTTTCTAAAAGTTCATTTTTATCTACATTGGGACATATTTCAAAGATAGTGTTTTCTAGAGAATATAGTACTTCCTCTTGACTAAATCCTGCCATCAGATTAAACTCTTCTTTAGCAGAAATATTCGAAGCAATATTAAACCCAGAACTCAAGCTATCTAGGGTAATAGGTGTAACTCCTGTGATAAACATCTTTTGTAAAGTACCTGTTTGGGTAGCAGACTTTAACACTTCATAAAAACTTCTTACAAACCCACCTTTACCAACTATAGCTAAGAAGTCATCCATAGAGTAAGCCAATATGGCATTAGCGAAGTGGTCGTATTCGTCTATGAGGAGGTAGATTTTATCGTCTTTGGCGATATTAAAAAAATCTTTTATTATATCTTTTGGGTTAGTAAGACTGCTAAAGTGGTCTATATATTTATTGTCATATCCATAACTAGACAAGTAGCTATTAACTCCTTTTTGAATATTTTTTGAAAAATCATGATAGGTTTTACTCATGTCTGAACCATCAACCTCAATTCCAGAAAACTCAAAAAACAAAATTCTAAAACTATTCTTTAAAGGTGTGGGATTTTTACCTATGTAAGTATCAGCAAACATCGCTTCAAATTCATCTTTAGAGTTCTCATCATAATAGTATTGCAAGGTTGAGAGAAAGAGAGATTTTCCAAAGCGTCTTGGGCGTAAAAAGATTAGAAACCTCTCATTTAAACTTTCTATCTTCTCTATATAGTCTGTCTTATCAATGTAAAAATAGTCATTATCTTTAACCATTTTATAGTTACTTAAACCATAGATTATCTTTTTCATTTTTGACCTTTTTATCTTGCTTTAGGTATTATAGCAAAAATAGGTAGGGGCTTTTTATTTTCCTCTCATTTAAAAAACAATCTGCCCATCATGTTGCATACGTTTGATGATGCCTCCAGCCATTTTATGACCTTGATACGCTGCTTTTCGACACCATTCTATGGCTTTTTCTTTATTTTCTTCACAGCCTAACCCCATATCGTATAGAGCACCTAAATTAAATTGGGCTTTGGCATTGTTTGCTTCTGCCGCTTTAGAAAATAGTACAAAGGCTTTTTTATAGTCTTGGGGTACGCCACGTCCCTCTTTGAACATGGCTCCTAAATTATTGTACGCATCCATACTCCCACGCTTGGCTGCTTCTTCGTACCAAAAAGCTGCTTCTGATTCATTTTGTTCACAACCCTCAGCATTTTCAAGCATGAGTGCGACTTCAAACTGTGCTACAGCTACTTCTCTTGTAGCTGCTTCAAGGTAGTAATCAAAGGCTTTTTTGGTGTTTTGGTTTACTCCATGACCTTTAAAGTGAAGAAAGCCTAAGTAATAGAAAGATGTTGCTTCTTTTTGTTCTGAGAGTTGTGTGTAAAGTGTCAAAGCTTTGTCGTACTCTTTTGCTAGTAGAGCAGTCATAGGCTTCTTTTATTTGGTTTTGCATACATGTTTCCTTATGTGAATGGTGGGTTTACCCAGCAAATTTATACGCTAAAGGTATCTAATTCTGATGAAACTTTTTTCATCTTATTTTGAGCATCTTCAAGTGCTTGTTTATTTTCAGCGATAACAGCTTCAGGTGCATTGGCAACAAATCTTTCATTGTTCAACATCCCATTAAGCTTTTGTATCTCTTTTTCTAATTTCTCTTTTTGACGTGTTAGCTTAGTAATGATAGGTGCCATGTCTATCTCACCACGTGGTAGATACACTTCTAAGTTGTCAGATACATCGGTAATGCTATCTGCCATCTTAGACATCCACAAATTCAATCTCTATGACTTTGGCAAGTTTTTCTATAAATGGTTTAGCCATCTGTGTATTGATACTGTCTGTATTGTCTAGTTTGATATACGCTTTGTCTATCTTGGAGTTACCCATATCTATGATCACTTTTGCACGTCTAAGTGCAGTGATAGACTCTTCGATGATATCAAACATCTTCTCAGCTTCAACATCTCTACTGATGTCTTTAGGGAAATTCATCACCATCAGTGACTCACCCTCTTCTAGTGTTGTTCCAGAGAGTTTATGATAAAGGTGATCAGAGATAAATGGCATAAATGGAGAAACCATTTTGAGTGTCTCTTTAAAGATGGCTCCTAGCTCAATGATGCTCTCACGATCCGCTTTAGAATACTCTATACCCCAATCACAAAACTCATTCCATACGAAGTTATAAAGTGTTTTAGCAGACTCATCAAATTTGTAAGACTCAATAGCCGTACGAATCTTCTCTACAGCGATACTCAAACGACTTTGCATATAACGTCCAAGAGGGGTTTTTATCTCTATGTCTTTCAAATCAGGAAACGTATCATGATTTAGTTGTAGATAATTGGTCGCATTATAAAGCTTGTTTGTAAAGTTTCTAAATTGATCTAGATTCTTTTCACCTAGTTTTATGTCACGCCCTTGCACCGCCAAATAAGCAAGTGTAAACCTGATGATATCAGCAGAATGCTCTTCTACCATATCTAGTGGATCAATCACATTGCCTTTTGACTTTGACATCTTAGCACCTGTTTCATCACGGACAAGCGCATGCATATAAATGTCTTTAAAAGGCAATTTTCCAGTGTAAAATGCTCTCCCATCATCATCATACGCGCTACCCAAAAGAACATAATATCAAAACCAGTAATAAGTAGAGAATTAGGATAAAAGTCTTCCATATCATTCTCATTATAGAGTTCTGAAAGTTTGCCATTATTTCCCCATCCTAGAGGACTCATCGCCCATAAAGCGGATGAGAACCAAGTATCTAGTACATCAGGATCTTGTGTAAGCTTTTTACTAGAACATTTAGGACAACCATCAGGCTCATCTGCTTTGTCTGCCCATGTATGACCACAGTCATCACAGGTAAATACTGGGATTCTATGTCCCCACCAAAGCTGACGAGATATACACCAAGGTCTTAGCTCATCCATCCATGCTGTGTAGGAGTTGATCCAATGAGGAGGATGAAAGTTGTTATGCTTTTTGGTCTCTTTGATGGAGTTTTCAGCGATTTTTTCAGACAAAAACCACTGTGTAGAGATGAAAGGCTCTACAATGTTCTTACATCTATAACAGTGACCTACTTGATGTACATGGTCTTCTATCTTCACGATATGCCCAGCATCTTCCAATGCCTTTACGATAATAGGACGTGCTTCAAGACGTTCTAGTCCTGCAAACTCTCCACAGTAGTCGTTTAAAATCCCTTTTTCATCAAAGACTTTAATGAACTCAAGGTCATGTCTTTTGCCTACTGCGTAGTCATTTTGGTCGTGTGCAGGAGTCACTTTCACGACACCAGTACCCAAGTCCATATCTACGTGTGTATCAGTAATAACTTTTATCTTTCTATCTGTAAGAGGTAAAAGTACCTCTTTACCTACGATATTTGCATAACGTGCATCATCAGGATGCACCATAATCGCCGTATCTCCAAAGTAAGTCTCTGGTCTGGTTGTGGCTACTTCAAGCTCTCCACTACCATCTGCAAATTTATAGACCATAGTATAAAATTTACCGTTGACTTCTTCGTGTTCTACTTCTATGTCACTCAATGCACCATCATGGGTACACCAATTAACCATATAGGTATTTTGTGTAATTTGACCTTCATTAAAAAGAGAAACAAAAGCTTCTTTGACTGCTTCTTTGAGACCTTCATCCATAGTAAAACGTTCACGTTTCCAAGCAGGGGTTACACCTAGTTTTCTCATCTGATGTACGATGTTTCCACCCGATGTCTTTTTTTGTAACCAAGCACGTTCCAAAAACTTCTCACGTCCAAGTGCTTCTTTGGTCGTACCTTCAGCTATGAGTTGTTTTTCTACGATGTTTTGCGTAGCGATACCTGCATGGTCAGTACCAGGCTGCCAAAGTGTCTTGAACCCATCCATACGCTTATATCGTGTAATGATGTCTTGAAGTGTAAAGGTAAGGGCATGACCAATGTGTAGACTTCCTGTCACATTGGGAGGAGGCATCATAATAGAAAAGGTGGGAGGTTTTTCTAAGTGTCCCCAAAGTTTTTTATTGCCATCTATCTCAAAATACCCACGTGCTTCACAGAGTGCATAGTACTTGTCTTCTACTTCTTTTGGGTTATATGTTGCTTTTTTTTCTACAGTTTCGCTCATAGCTATTAGTCCTATGTATGTTATAGTTTATCGCGATTATATCGTAATGGTGATTTTGTAAGGTTTACTTACCAATATTTTGTTCATGCAATCGCTTCCTCATCATCAAGTCTACAATCCCTTGTTCTCGTTTGTTGCAACGTTGACAATGGTTTTCTTGAAACTTGTCTGTGAGCCATATAATAAACTTCGCCCACGGCTTATCTCTATCTCTCCAGGCATGAGAAGAGACTGATTCCCATGCGTAGCCATTGAATATCGTTGCATTTACAAAATGATCCATAGCATAGACTCCTTGCCTAATCCTATCGACATTACCCAATAGACCGACAAATACTATCAATAAATAACCCATTACTGCCAAAGGAACAATGGCACACAAAAGTACCGCTCCCGTTAATCTTTCTTTCATATTTAACTGTTGTTTCATGTAAAATCTAACCTTTTTATCAATTTAATAGGCATACCATTTGCTGATCTTATCGTGAGTCTTCCTATAATATCAGGTGTAAAATCTGGCTCCAATTCAAGTGTATACGTTCGAAGTATAGATGCCAATAGCAATATACTTTCTTGCATAGCAAAGCCTGTCCCAATACACGTTCTTTTTCCCATACCAAAAGGGAAATATGTATATTTTTCAATTTCATCAAGATTGTCAAAACGATAAGGATTAAACATGTGTGGATCTTCCCAAAATCGACTATTTCGATGCATTAGCCATGGAGAAATAACTACAATAGATCCCTTTTTTAGTTTCTTTTTTCGCATTACGGTATCTTCCACTGTTTCTCTTGGGAAAAAGCTTACAGGAGGATAAAGACGTAAAGACTCTTTAAATACATTGGTGAGAAATGTAAGATTTTTTGTGTTTTCCACAGTAAATTCATTTGAGGCACAATGTTGTATAATTTCTTGATAGGCTTCCTCTTGATAGTGAGGATAAAGTGCCAATAAATAAAGTGTCCATGTCATCGAACTAGCCGTTGTTTCATGTCCCGCAAGAAAAAGCATGGCAACTTGGTCTAAAATCTCAATAAAACTAAATGCTTTGCCCGTATCTTTATCTATTACTTTTACAAGTGAAGATAAAATATCTTTTTCAGACAATGCTTGATTGTTGATACTTGCATCATATCTAGGCTGAATAATCGTAGCCAAAGAATTACGAATAATCTCTCCTGATTCATAATAGTCTTTTTCTACTTTCTTACTTTTTAAAAATTTTGGTATCCGAAATATTTTTTGCAATGCAATTTTTACACTTGTTTCCTGAAAAACTACAAATGCATCAACAATTTTCTTACCTTCTTCTTTGCTTAGTCTCTGAGATAAGATAGTACGAAAAATAATATCCGCAGTGACAAAGGTCATCTCCTGATCCATATCACTATAGATCGTTGAATCACGTTTGTTCAAACGTCCTAGCATATCTTTTGCCGCATCATTCATCAAATCAAAGACATGAGAAATCCGTACCATTTCAAAAGATGGATTTAGCAGTTCTCGTTGTTTTTTCCATACTTCGCCATTCGTTGTAAAAATACTTGCTCCCAATACAGGACTCAACATTTCATGCTGTATTGAATGTTTTGGAAATTTTTCAACTTCACTCACCATAATTCTACGGATAAGTTCTGGTTCATTGGGTAGAAAAATTTTAAGCAGAGGTACTTTAAACTCTCCCATTTTCATAGTATAACTACGCTCATACAAACTGTCCAACCATGAACGGTTATTTTTAAAATATCTTGTAAATATGGATGCTTTATTACTGATTGGCTTTGGATAATATGGATATATTTTCACTTTATTCCCTTTTTTAAAAAATCATGACCTGCTGTCATTTTAAAATAATCATATTCACCTTCAATTTCTGAAGACATCAAATATAAAAAATGTGCGAAATATTTATTTCTACGAATTTTTTTATAGCTTCTTTTTGAAAATAATGTATGAAAACGGGGGGATTTAAATTCAAAATTTTCTTGACAAGAACTATCAATACCACTATCACTAAAATAATTTAAAGAAGGAAAACATGCCCCATCAATCAATGAAGCATAATCCAACAAATAAATATTTGGCTGTGCTGCTATATATTTCATCTTTTTTCTAAATAAGGTAGCCTTAGGCAGTCCACTTACCAAAGGTATACATTCACCTAAAGTTAAAACTGAAATATTTACTGTGCTGTCTATCTCTTTTAAGACCTTTGACAAGATTGAAATCATTAATATCGTTCCAATACTATGTGCAACAAACAGTACTTCATCTACTTCTTTAGACTTAACTTTATCCAAACTCTCAATAATTTTTTGGGAAAAATGCTCCATACGTTGATTGAGAAAAGGTTTTTCATCATACGTATACTTCGATGAAAAAACTAAAATACGTAAAAGCCAAAAAAGTGCCATCTTGTCTGCTAGCAATAACAATAGATAAATCATACTATAGATCAAAAAGGAGCTAAAAAATAGACTAACCCATAAAGAGTATGTATTGTCTAAGTACTCAAATAAAAACCATCCACTCACCAATGAGAGTAACAGCATCAAAGAAATATACACAATGGGATAAAAAAGACTCACCATTTGATAGGGAAAGTCTTTACTATATCTACGAAATGCACCAGACAATAGATACACTTTCACATAAAAAATCAAATCAAGTATCAAAGAAAAAACATTCTTTTTCCACTCTCCACGAATGAGATCATCCCACTCCAAAAAATGGTAATTACTTGTTGTTTCACCTTCTGTGCTAGAAGCTTTGATTTCCCAACTTTGGATATGTTTATCTGTTCGTATCTTAGAAGAAACTTTTACATTTAAAGCATTAATTTTAGATTGTAATTGAGCTTCACTTTTATATAAACCATAATAATACCTTGCACCTCGTGGATCATATCCAGAAAGATAAAAAACCTCTCTTTTTTTGACTTGATTATTCATATTTCTCTCAAAGTAATAGCGAACGATACGCCTTCTTAAATTTCGTACCTAAATTTTATCCAAAAACTGCCAAAATATCCCTAAAATAGTAACGCAGCATAAGTATTTCTTGATATAATATATAATTATTTTTAAAGGAATTTTTCGTTATGCATCAAAAAATAATCATAGAAGACAATCATGGAAAATGATTAAAAGAGCTATAGATTTCAGCTATCACAATGATACATTACGATATTTCATCTACTTTTTTATACTCTTAGCACTCTATGTACTCATTAGCTCACACTACAGAATAACTACGCAGTTTTTTATTGGGTATGGTGCCATGTTGTTTATGTTTATAGCAACACCTTAGCCAAAAACAAAAACAAAATATAAGCCAAAGCCATGAGACAACTACTATAATTTTAAACCAAAAAAACATAAAGTTATCCCATGACAGAAATTATAACACTCTTAAGATGTATCGCACCTATAATTGCAAAAAACAAGCATAAACAACTACAAATCATCATCCAAGCCTTGCTCTCAATGCGAGGACGGATTACTATGTTAGGATTAAGTAGATGGAGTGAAAAAGGAGGGAGTTATCGAACTATCACACGCTTCTTTCATTCAAAGATAAATTGGGAAGAAATCAATTGGATGTTTATCAAAACGCATTTAACAAAAAAGGGTTCAGTCTATCTTTTGGGTGGAGATGAAGTAGTAGTAAGCAAAAGTGGGAAGCATACTTATGGGATAGATAGGTTTTATTCTTCTATCCAAAACCAAGTGATACAAAGTTTGGCATTTCTCAATCTTTCCTTGATAAGTGTAGAAACAAGAAAAGCTTATCCACTAAGTACACAACAAATAGTTCGAGAGAAAAAAGAAGGTTGTATCAAAGACAAAAGTGTAAAGAAGAGTAAGAAAAAGAAGCATGGTAAAGTTGGAAGACCTGTAGGCAGTGGGAATCAAGATAAAAAAGATATTGAACTTTCTCCCTATCTTAAATTTGTCCAGGAGTCCGTAAATAAGGCACTTAAACGGATTGACAAGCATATTGATATTGTTTATTTTGTCTTTGATGGAGCATTTGGAAATAATCCTGCTGTACAAATGGTGAGGCAATGTGGATTACATATCATTTCTAAACTTCAAAAAACTCTGCACTGCTATTTCCTTATAGTGGAGAGTATGCAGGAAGAGGATCTCCTAGGAAATATGGAGATGCTATTGACTATGATAATCTTCCAGAACCCTATCTAAAATCAGATACCATAGACGAAGATAAGAATATCCAAACAAGAATTTATCAAATGGAAATGCTACATCGTAAGTTTGCAGATAGGCTCAATGTTGTAATTATTCAAAAGATAAATTTAAGCACAGGTAAAATTGCTCATGTAAATCTCTTCTCTACAGATTTGACATTAGACTATAAAAAGATTGTTGATTACTATTCACTTCGTTTTCAGATTGAATTTGTCTTCCGAGATGCCAAACAATATTGGGGAATGGAGGATTTTATGAATATTAAAAAACACCTATCCATAATTGGGCAAATCTCTCTACTTTTATGGTCAATTTCTCTCATGGATTACGCCAAAACTCTACTATGAAAGAGATGAGTATTCTTGACCTAAAAGCCCACTACCATGGGCTTAAATTATATATGTTGTTTATGTTTATAGTCATGCGATTTAAAAATATCCACCCAGCTGTTACTCTTTTTACTAAGCTTTTAGGTACAGTTGTTGTGCTTCGCTATCTATATTGGCGTACTTTTTATTCCTTGAGCTATGATGGATTTTTCGATTTTATAGGTGCTGTATTACTTTATTCTGCTGAAGTATTTGCTGTTACGATTTATCTGCTAGGTATATTTACTTCACTCTCACTTCTAAATAGAAAACCTATTGATCTCTCTGAGTATGATGAAGAGAAATATCCAACGGTTGATGTCTTGATACCTACCTATAATGAACCACAAAAGATTATAGAAAATACTGTATTGGCTGCTTTAGATTTAGAGTATCCTAAGGATAAATATACTGTGTACCTTCTTGATGATGGGGGAACAGATCAAAAATGTAATGATAAAAACCCAATAAAATCCGAAGAAGCAAAACAGAGACGCAAAGATTTACAAAAGTTTTGTAAAGCAGTCGGTGCTACTTATCTAACTAGAGAACGGAATGAAGATGCAAAAGCAGGTAATCTAAATTCTGCACTAGACCATGTTATTGGGGATCTAATACTAATACTTGATACTGATCATATACCAGCTAGACAGTTTTTACAACGAACTGTAGGATGGTTTCTAAAAGATGAAAAGATGTTTTTAGTGCAGACCCCCCATGCCTTTTATAATGCAGACCCTATAGAGAAAAATCTTGCTATGACAGGCGTTTCTATATCTGAAAATGATATGTTTTACAAATATATTCAAAAGGGTCACGATTTTTGGGAGAGTTCATTTTTTTGTGGCTCAGCTGCGGTATTGAGGCGTAAGTATATTGATGAAGTTGGTGGCATAGCTGGAGAGACGATCACAGAAGATGCTGAAACTGCTATCAAGCTTCATGATAAGGGATATAAGAGTGCTTATATCGATGAACCCATGGTTCGAGGGCTCCAAGCTGAAAGTTTTGCATCTCTCGTCATCCAAAGGGTTCGTTGGACACAGGGGATGGTTCAAATATTTTTACTCAAAAACCCTTTTCTCTCTAAAAACCTCAAATGGTATCAAAAACTCAGCTATACAAGTGCTAGCTTTTTCTGGTTTTTTGCCTATTCTCGTATCATATTTTTGTTGGCACCTCTCCTTTTTCTCTTCTTTGGTTTAAGAATTTATACTGCAAATGGGGTGGAAATGCTTGCGTATGTCGTACCACATATATACATGGCTATCTTGATGTCATTTTTTATTTATGGAAAAGTACGCAATCCATTTTTTAGTGAACTCTATGAGAGTGTTTTGTCTTTTTTTACACTTCCTGCCATCGTCTCTACTCTTTGGAACCCTCGTCATCCTACATTTAATGTTACACCAAAAGGGGAAGAACTTACAGAAGACTATGTCTCTGAATTGGGTATTGTATTTGTAGTAGTGTGTGGTATGATTGTGCTTGGATTTATAGCAGCAATCTATAGACTTATATATTATCCATTTGAGTATGAAATTATTTTAGCTACAACAGCATGGAATCTTTTGAATTTTATATTGATTTTGGCGGCGATAGGGGTAAGTAGCGAGAAAAAAGAGTTACGAGGCAATATTAGAATTCCACTCGATAGAGAAGTATCTGTTTTCGTCGATGGGATACAATTTGCTGGGACGGTTATGGATATTAGTGAAGATGGTATCAGAATTTTACCTTTAGATGATGATTTTACAGAAAAGCTTTTGAAAGAGTCTGGGCATATTGATATAGAGATACATGATATTGAGGGGAAACCTTTTAGTGTAGCTGCAGATTTTTTACGATCATTTGGCTTTGGAAGCAATTATATTTTTATTTATCAAGATATTTATCATAATATAAAGATTCGCCAACAACTTATACATCTTGTCTATGGAAATACAACAAATTGGAAACACTATGAAGATCAAAAACCCATTATGAGACCCATGTAGAGTTTTATATATATAATAAAACATAGTATACAAAATGCAATGTTCAAAGAATCATTTGCTTTGACTTATAAGTTCTTCAAACACAAAATCAAATCAAAAGGTTAGAAATGAAATATTTTATATACAAGAGCCACTTGCAAATTCAATCCCAGTCACCAAAATAAATCTACCTTATCGAAATTTTCAAGATTTAAAAAAATGTGAACAACTATTTTCATCATTTTAGAAAAATATCACCCAATTCTCTAAATATGTGAATAACTATTGCGTGCTTTATGCTTTCTCATCTATATTTTGAACTATTTCCTCCCTTTTTTTAGTTTATGTTACTAACTTCAAACTTTGATGAATACAAACAGATAAAACACCAAATGCTAATACGGAAGCTACTTTATCTGCTCCTTGATAATATATTGTATTGCATCCAAAGTCATCTTTTAGATATTTATTGACTCTCTCAACCATACTTCTTTGGTTATAGTGGTGAATGTCTGATGATTGTTCCAAGTTCAACCATTTGAACTTTATTTTCTCTTCTTTGATTAGTAAGATTTTCTCTTTTAATGCTTTAGAGTTTTTTGGATTAATATCTATAATCGGTCTATGCTTAAGTTTGATTGAAAACTCTCTGATAATGTCAGCATCATATCCTGCATCTTGAAGGTCAAATAGGTAGTTTATTCTATTGCTTGTCTCTAGCATTAGAGGTAAGGCTACTGAACTATCGTGTACATTTGCACCCGAGTAGAAAGCTGTTATTGGGATATCTCCATCTACTGCTGATATATGTAGTTTACCACCTATCCAAACCTCTCTATTGCCTTTGGAGTTCTGTTTTACTCCTACACCACAGTTCGTTGATACAAGAGTAAGCATCTCTTCTACTGTTTGCATCTCTTTTGTTGTTCTAATATCTTAGGTTTGATTGCTTCTCTTACTTCACCTTTTTAGGTCTTCCAGGTTTGTGCTTGGGCTTCTCTTTCTCTTTTTCTACTTTGATAGGTTTTTCTCTCAGTGAGTACCTTTGTGGCATCTGTTGCGTTATATAGAAATATTACATCTGAGAGGTACTTCGCTACGAACTGCTCTTGAGTCTTTTGTGCTATTTGCAAATCAGTGAACTCTTTAAATACCCTAGAAAATTTAGCTTCACTTGGAATCTTATTGGAGTATTCCCAACCACATAACATTCTAAGAGTTCTATCAACACGAAGCCTATCTATTAAATCTCTTGTTGTTTGTATATTGTAAACTGACTTTGCTATAAATGCTCTTGCCATCTCTTCTCTATCTTTAGGAGTATTTGTGATAGTTACAACAGTGATATTTTGTTCTATTTCGGCGAAGTCTAATATACTAATGAGTTTTTGTTCTTTAGTACTTAGCTCTTCTAGTCTTAATTCCTCTTTTATAGCAGGGAAGAGAGTTTTTTCTAACTTCAAAACTTTATTCCACATTTTAGATAAACTTGGTATAATATTCTTCATCAAAAAGTCCTTTTGGTTTTATTTATTTTTAGTTTTTATGATAATGAATTATACAACAAATGAAGTTATTTGGGGCTTTTTGAAACTTTAATTTAGCTTTAATTGTGGGTTTTTGGGTAATCTGCAAGTGGCTCACAAATTTATACTATTTTTTAGTATTATTATAACACTTGAGGCATCCACCTATAAGGCAATTGAGAAATTTGACAACGGTGATGGTACAGAACGGATCAGAATCTACTTGAACTATAACAATCAGCATCTCCATACCAAAAGGCTAGGTGGTGATGATGGGCGGTTCAACATTAACCTCCCTATCCCTGACAAGTGGGAGCTTCTGGATGTCTCTGGCTATATCAAATATACCTCTTCTTTGTTAATGCTTGATGATCACTCATCTGCTACGATTCTTTTAAATGATATTGTTATCGATCAGTTCAAACTTTTTGAACGGATAAAAACAGGTATTATCTTTAAAGTTGATCCGCTTCTTTTTGGTAGATACAATAAATTCACTTTTCAAGCTATACAGCACTATACATTACAATGTGAAGACCCGTCATCTAATCAACTTTGGACAGATATTGATCTCAAAGAGAGCTATATTGATTTTCTCGTTCGTCCCAAACCCATAGATGAAAAGATGGCATCCTTTGATACGAGAATTTTTGATAAGAAACAGTATAGAACCACCCCCATGAACTTAGGTCATTTTCATACAATATAAACCCAACTATGTAACTAATCTACCCAGAAAGTGAGGGTTATTCCCACAACTTTTAAAAATACCCGACATATTGAGGCTTTTATTGTCAGGTTTATGCTTGTTTAGGTGAAGTTGTATGCAATTAATGACAAAACTCCTAAGAATAGCTAATCCAAAAGGATTGACTGATATTTTACAATCGTCCTCTTTGGTTAATCTGTCTTTATAATAATGGTAAGTTTCACAACGCCAATGGTCTTTGATACCTGCTTTAAAGTAGGTAGCACTTTCTAAAAATTTGCAATTAAATATTGCTCTTTTACTTTTATTTTACCCTCATTGTCACTTATATATTTTACCTGTTTAATGATTGATTTTATATGCCTAAAAGAGCTATTATCTATCAGTGATTCATCATTTTTTGAACTCAAAACGAAAGTCTCTCTTTTTACCCATTTATTCCCTTCAATAGACTCTCTTTTATCTTTCTCTTCTAAGATAGTATTATTCTCTTTTACAGATTCCTCTTCAAAGGCTTGACGCACCTGTTTAAGTAATGTTTTTTGGTTACCTTTGACTTTGGCTAAATACCTTTTTCCTTTAGCCTCAATCCCATTTAGGCTCTCTACTTGGGTATTAAGTGCATCAAAGGTATATAGAAATGGTTTATCTGAAAACTCCATCTCTAATACCTCTTTGAAACTCGGGTATCTCGGACTTCTTAGCTCCTAACTCTCTATGGGCAATCACAATTTTAGATGCTGTTTCCACTACATTTAGCATACCTACATTCCGTTTAACAGTATATTTCCCCTTGCGTCCACTTCCATTCATTGTCTTTCCATCTACGGCTAATTGTGTCTTCTCATTGAATTCAACTTTAGGTATGAAATACGCTCTAAACATCTCTTCTAAGATAGTAGAATCTATGTTTATTATCATTCTTCTTATTGTTGAATATGAAGGTATTTTAAGCTCTTCATTTTCTTTTCCAATCAGCCTTTTAAAGTACTTTTCATTGAAGTTTACCTCTAGCCAATTATGTTTATCTTTTATTTCAATATTTCCTACAAACATACTACATAAAACACCAAATAATACATCTCTTTGGTCATATTCTATCTTCTCTTTTGTTACTCTATAATCTGGCAATTTTTCTAATATCTCTAGGGTCATTTCTATATTTATTAATTCTTTAATTTCTATTTTCATAGATTATTTTAAACATTTATTCGCTTTGTTCTTGCTTGGAATTGTATGAAAATGACCTACCCATGAACTATGTGATAAACAATACAGACGATACAGTACTCAAAAATTATTCACTCTTTACAGCTGTTGCATCTACGCATTTGAAATATAAAATAGAACGCATCGCTGTATCTTCTGATATAAGCAAAACGATGCACAATATTATCATCGCACCCAAAAAGGAAGCAAGAAAAGTACTCAAAGCATTGGATGGATACTATCTTTTTGACCAGAAGCCTTCTTATGCTCTTCATTTTAATTCAGAATCTTGCAATAAATCTACAGATAATTTCTCTCTCAAAAAAGATGAGAACAGTTCAAGCTCTTATGCCCATTTCAATGGAGGATTTATTAAGATTCCCAAGAATAGTACAGTAGAAAAAAATACTATTGCAATGTGGATTCGTTCTGATATTCAAGAGGGAGAGAAGTTCCTTTTTGGTACAAAAGACTATGCACTTATGCTCTCAGAAAGTAGCATAGGATTCTCTAGTGCTACAGATAACCTTTTTGGTACAAATATTGCGTTAGAAGATAATAAGTGGCACTATCTTGTAGCTACCTTCTCCAAAAATGGTCTCAATAGCAATACATTATTTGTAGATGGTCAAGAGTTACAACTTGAACAGTTAAGAGGGCTGACTACTGAAGTAGATACGGAGTTAGAGACATATTTCTATATAGCATCACGCTCCAATGATGATACTCAAGCTTTTCATGGTGACATAAATCACTTGTATCATTTTAATAATCTTTTAACTAATAGCTTTGCTCAAAAACTCTATAGGACTGCATCTTTACATCGTAAAAAAAGAATGAGTGGAACGCTTTTTATTGATGAAAAAATTTCGCATGATATCAATATTATCCAAAATCCTTTTCATATAGAAAATGCTATTGTTGTAATAGCTCCAAAAAACGCAGATAAAATAGAACAGTGCATCACGGCACTCTATAAAACCGATCTCATACTATATAAGCAAATAGGATTAGATATAAACAAAAGTACCATCCCACCGCCTGCACAACCCTATACTGCAAAAAGGTTTCTTCCCTTAGATCAAAAGATTTACTTCAAAGAACTTGGCTATAGCACGACACTACTCAAAGGACAATATCCATCAAAAGTAGTTTTGGATTTCAAAGTCTATCCTGATAATTTTTTTGATAGTAGTGATCAGATGAAATTAAGCCTTCATACTGTTTTCCCTACTGTTGTGCGTGATGATTCTGTCGTCAATATCTATCTCAACCAAAAATTTGCAAAACAGATTGATATCGTAAGGAGTGCTGAGGAAAGTGAAAGCAAAATAGATATAGAAAACCTTTTCGATTGGGATTCGCTTATGGATATGCCTGCGTATCTTGTTGGACAAGGATACAATAGGCTTTCTATTGATTTTTCACTCATTCCTAAGAAAGAGAATTTTTGTGAAGTATTCAATACTGAAAATCTTGTAGCTACACTCCTAGATGACTCTTACCTTATCTTGCCTAAGGCTGAAAGATGGATTGAACTTCCTTACTTGCAATTGATTCCAAATTCATCTTACCCTTATTCTATCTATCCAGATCTCCAAGAAACGACGATTTTACTAACAAACAAATCACTCTCGACTATTGCAGCTTCGATGAATTTTATCTTTTATCTAACACAGCAGATTGACTCATATCCTTACTATCTTAACATAACTAATAAAGTAAATAGTAAGACCAAGGTATCTCATATCATAGCATTTGGAACAGTCAAAGATAAACTAATGCAAGATTTAAGTCAAGATGCCCCTCTTGTAATCAATGAGGATATCGCAGGCAGAACATATCCATTTATTGAAAAATTTGTTGCATATAAGAATATTTTGGATGAAGAGAGAACCCAAAAATATTCTTTTAGAAAGAGCCACTTGCAGATTACCCAAAAACCCACAATTAAAGCTAAATTAAAGTTTCAAAAAGCCCCAAATAACTTCATTTGTTGTATAATTCATTATCATAAAAACTAAAAATAAATAAAACCAAAAGGACTTTTTGATGAAGAATATTATACCAAGTTTATCTAAAATGTGGAATAAAGTTTTGAAGTTAGAAAAACTCTCTTCCCCGCTCTCAAAGAGGAATTAAGACTAGAAGAGCTAAGTACTAAAGAACAAAAACTCATTAGTATATTAGACTTCGCCGAAATAGAACAAAATATCACTGTTGTAACTATCACAAATACTCCTAAAGATAGAGAAGAGATGGCAAGAGCATTTATAGCAAAGTCAGTTTACAATATACAAACAACAAGAGATTTAATAGATAGGCTTCGTGTTGATAGAACTCTTAGAATGTTATGTGGTTGGGAATACTCCAATAAGATTCCAAGTGAAGCTAAATTTTCTAGGGTATTTAAAGAGTTCACTGATTTGCAAATAGCACAAAAGACTCAAGAGCAGTTCGTAGCGAAGTACCTCTCAGATGTAATATTTCTATATAACGCAACAGATGCCACAAAGGTACTCACTGAGAGAAAAACCTATCAAAGTAGAAAAAGAGAAAGAGAAGCCCAAGCACAAACCTGGAAGACCTAAAAAGGTGAAGTAAGAGAAGCAATCAAACCTAAGATATTAGAACAACAAAAAGAGATGCAAACAGTAGAAGAGATGCTTACTCTTGTATCAACGAACTGTGGTGTAGGAGTAAAACAGAACTCCAAAGGCAATAGAGAGGTTTGGATAGGTGGTAAACTACATATATCAGCAGTAGATGGAGATATCCCAATAACAGCTTTCTACTCGAGTGCAAATGTACACGATAGTTCAGTAGCCTTACCTCTAATGCTAGAGACAAGCAATAGAATAAACTACCTATTTGACCTTCAAGATGCAGGATATGATGCTGACATTATCAGAGAGTTTTCAATCAAACTTAAGCATAGACCGATTATAGATATTAATCCAAAAACTCTAAAGCATTAAAAGAGAAAATCTTACTAATCAAAGAAGAGAAAATAAAGTTCAAATGGTTGAACTTGGAACAATCATCAGACATTCACCACTATAACCAAAGAAGTATGGTTGAGAGAGTCAATAAATATCTAAAAGATGACTTTGGATGCAATACAATATATTATCAAGGAGCAGATAAAGTAGCTTCCGTATTAGCATTTGGTGTTTTATCTGTTTGTATTCATCAAAGTTTGAAGTTAGTAACATAAACTAAAAAAAGGGATGAAATAGTTCAAAATATAGATGAGAAAGCATAAAGCACGCAATAGTTATTCACATATTTAGAGAATTGGGTGATATTTTTCTAAAATGATGAAAATAGTTGTTCACATTTTTTTTAAATCTTGAAAATTTCGATAAGGTAGATTTATTTTGGTGACTGGGATTGAATTTGCAAGTGGCTCGAAACAGTACAATTGAGAAAAAGGAAGTGAATACTAACCTTGTCTTGCAAATGATACGCTCACCCTATGATACACAGAAGACCATTATGATGGCAATAGCTGATAATGACAAATGCTTAGAAAATGGTATCTTCTCAATTTTTCAAGATAAAAATAGAGGTAAAATCAAAGGAGATTTGCTCATATATAACTACAAGAGCGAAATTGCAAAATCATTCAATGTGAAAGATAAATACATTATTTCAGATCTCAATTGGCTCGATACGATCAGCCTTGTGATTGCTGCTAATCCACTGCTCTATCTCTCTATGCTATTTTTAATACTCATTATAACAACCTACATACTGAGAAGTTTTTTATTGAGATTTAAAGAGGAGCACCATAAAGATGCTGAATAAAATTCTGATAAGGAATCTCCCAAAAATAATTCTACCCACCTAAAGGTTCAATAGTCACATCCCATTTGAGTAATAATTTAGAGCGAATAATTCTATCTTCATAAGGCTCCATCTCTTTGAGGGTAAGTTTAACTCCAATTTCATATATTTTTTCACAAAGATGAACTATAGGATTTATACCTTTCCAAGTCATACTCTTAGCCCATTCTATTGCTTTAGTGATAGAGTCTAGCATCTCTCCATTCCAATGTTCTTCTAATCTTCCCCAACACCTTTCAATAGCATTGTATTTACTGTGGTATGGAGGATAATAGATGAGACGAACTTTGATATTGTATTTATCTGAGAACTCCGTCATTCTTTTTAAAAATTGAGTCCGTCTTCCCGAACTGTTTGGACTAGTTATCCAAGTTGATAACAAGCTCTTCTATCCCCATATACGCACCAAGGTTTTCTCTCCACCAACTCTCTATGCAGTCAGCTATAAAGTCACTAGTCTCAAGTGAAGTTCCAAAAAAAAGTTAAAAATCCAGTTAAAACATTCAGAATACCGTAGGGAACAAGTTTTGCTGTAGGGTTCATATCGTGGTCTTCTGCTTTCTTGGCTTCCATATCACGCGATTTACCACCTCTTGAGAAGTTACCAATATTTAATTTTGCTTTTGCATCAATAGAAATTCTCAATGAGTTTGGATTCTCATCAGATGCTTTATTCACTTTCCATACATTTTCAAATATCTCATCTACTTCTTTTATCTTTTTGGCTGGTTTTGCTTTCAATACTCGTTTTAGGTTATATCCTAAACGATTTAGAATATTCCCTATTGTATTTTCACAAGGAAGTTCTTTATCACTGTATCCTTTATCTTTAATTAATGCCTCTCTCACTGCTTTTGCTGTTGCTCTAGTGTAGGTTAGTGTTCCACTTTTCATTGAGGGGTCTGCTTGTGTTTGAGGATCTACTATCTGGCGTATATCTTCACTTAATGTCTCTATTTTATCTTCTGTTCGTTTTCTACCTGCATCTTTATATCTATGTATGCATCTAATACCTGTCTCTATCTCTTTCATTCCTAGTTTCAGTGCTTCTCTTCCCCATCCCATTACACTTTCTGTCTTTCTTGCATTTCCTTCAAAGTACTCTATTGCTATATATGCTTGATACTCTCGTCGCTCATAACTTTTTAATCTTTTTACTGCTTCATCAATTAATTTTTTTGTTTCGCTATTCATCTTTTTATCTTTTACTATTTTTTGAATTCTCTTAAATCGTTATTCTATTACTATTATATCTGATTTTGGTATTATTAATCTTGTGGAGTTCCTAATTGTGCTATTAACTGTTGCCCTCCAAGCTGATTGGGATGAGTACAAAAGTCGTTTTGTCCAAAGTGATGGACGAGTAATTGACAAAAAAAATGGAAATATCACACACTCAGAAGGGATAGGGTATACACTTTATTTTGCTTATAAATTTGATGATGATGAAACATTTGACAAAGTTTATGGCTGGTACAAGCAGAACCTTAGTAAAAATAGCCATGGACTCATAAGTTGGAAATGGGGCAAAGATGAAGAGGATACTTGGCGTGTTCTTGATAGTAATAATGCTACAGATGGAGATTTATGGATAGCCTACGACCTCTTATTGATGGCAAAAAAAGAGAGGAGATGATAGTCTTAAAGAAGAGGTGATCTCTATTATAAAAGCAATTGAAAAACATTTGATTGTTCGACAAAAAGAGAAACTATTTCTACTTCCTGGCAAAGAGGGCTTTCAAGAGAAAGGTAAGCTTATAATTAACCTCTCTTATTATCGTTTTGATATCTTTGATGCTTTTGCAAAAGAACATCCAGATGGATTATGGAGAGATCTTGCAAGAGATGGAGAGTGGCTCCTCCATCATTCTCTTTTTACACCATTGAAGCTCCCCTCTGACTGGATCTCGATAGATGCAAACTTGACGGTTTTTCCTTATAAAAACAAAACATTTGGTTATGATGCTATTCGCATTCCTCTCAATATTTTGCAAAGCAGACTTCCTACTAGAGAGAGTTTACTACAACCTTATAGAGATTATGTAGGGATGATGAAGGCAGGAGATATGCCACTGGGTACAGTCCAACTAGAAAAGGGGACGATTGGGCTTTATGATTATGGATATGGACATTTAGCTATTTATGATACGCTTTTACCGAAGCCAATTTTTTCTAAGAAATTAAAAATAATGATTGGGGATGATAAGGATGACTACTATGCGTACGCTCTCTATCTTTTACTATTCTTAAGTAATTTATCACTTCTCTGTGCAAAGAAGGAAATACACTTTAGCTTTGAACTGCTCAAAGGTGATTCTAACTACAGAAGTATTATGCAAAAAAAGCAGATTTATTAAATATAGATGGTTTTGATTGTGCTATTTTAGAAGAGGCAGACAAGCTCTCTCTTCGTTGTAATGATATTTATGATATTAAAGAACTCACTTCTACGATGCAGAAGTTTAAAAAGAAGCAAATAAACTATACCCTGCTTCATAGGTCATTTTCATACAATTCCAAGCAAGAACAAAGCGAATAAATGTTTAAAATAATCTATGAAAATAGAAATTAAAGAATTAATAAATATAGAAATGACCCTAGAGATATTAGAAAAATTGCCAGATTATAGAGTAACAAAAGAGAAAATAGAACATAACCAAAGAGATGTATTATTTGGTGTTTTATGTAGTATGTTTGTAGGAAATATAGAAATAAAAGATAAACATAATTGGCTAGAGATAAACTTCAATGAGAAGTACTTTAAAAGGATGATAGGGAAAGAAAATGAAGAGCTTAAAATACCTTCATATTCAACAATAAGAAGAATGATAATAAACATAGATTCTACTATCTTAGAAGAGATGTTTAGAGCGTATTTTATACCTAAAGTTGAATTTAATAAGAAGACACAATTAGCCGTAGATGGAAAGACAATGAATGGAAGTGGACGCAAGGGGAAATATACTGTTAAACGGAATGTAGGTATGCTAAATGTAGTGGAAACAGCATCTAAAATTGTGATTGCCCATAGAGAGTTAGGAGCTAAGAAGTCCGAGATACCCGAGTTTCAAAAGGTATTAGAGATGGAGTTTTCAGATAAACCATTTCTATATACCTTTGATGCACTTAATACCCAAGTAGAGAGCCTAAATGGGATTGAGGCTAAAGGAAAAAGGTATTTAGCCAAAGTCAAAGGTAACCAAAAAACATTACTTAAACAGGTGCATCAAGCCTTTGAAGAGGAATCTGCAAAGAGAATAATACTATCTTGGAAGAGAAAGATAAAAGAGAGTCTATTGAAGGGAATAAATGGGTAAAAAGAGAGACTTTCGTTTTGAGTTCAAAAAATGATGAATCACTCATTGATAATAGCTCTTTTAGTCATATAAAATCAATCATTAAGCAGGTAAAATATATAAGTGACAATGAGGGTAAAATAAAAGTAAAAGAGCAATATTTAATTGCAAATTTTTTAGAAAGTGCTACCTACTTTAAAGCAGGTATCAAAGACCATTGGCGTTGTGAAACTTACCATTATTATAAAGACAGATTAACCAAAGAGGACGATTGTAAAATATCAGTCAATCCTTTTGGATTAGCTATTCTTAGGAGTTTTGTCATTAATTGCATACAACTTCACCTAAACAAGCATAAACCGACAATAAAAGCCTCAATATGTCGGGTATTTTTAAAAGTTGTGGGAACAACCCTCACTTTCTGGGTAGATTAGTTACATAGTTGGGTTTATATTGTATGAAAATGACCT
>JAUZSE010000004.1 GCA_030949725.1 Sulfurovum sp.
AGAGAGATCAATCGTTTAACAGGGATGAACTTTTCTTTGAAAGTCGGGAACTGGAAGCAGATGCAAGATGAGGCTAAAAGTGCTGTTATTGATGGTCTAAGTACAGGAATAGTAACCAAGGGAAGAGGTGAATATCTTAAATTTTCTGATGTCTATACTTCTGTACAAATTCTGGTTATGACACATATCGACAATGAGTCCATAAAAACACTGGAAGATCTGGATGGAAAGAAAATAGCCATTTCCAAACATGTTGTAAGTCATAAAAAAGCTGCACATGCATTTAAGAACGCAACTATTTTAGAATACGACAATGCAGCAGAGGTAATACATAGCATTATCACTGGTAAAGCGGATGCAATGTTTGGAAGAAGCTCACTTCTATATACAAGTAAAATGTTAGGTTCTCCGTATCTTAAACTTGCTGTACCTTTAGATTCTAAACTCGATCTTGTATTTGCTGTCAATAAAAAGTTTCCTTTGGCTGTAAGCATTATAGATAAAGCTTTAAAACACATAGGGACAAATAAGTTATTAAGCCTACAAGACAAATGGTTTTTGATACATGGAGATACAGTAAGTATTGATCTAACGAAAGAGGAAAAAGAGTATTTACAAAAGAACAATATCACCTATTACAGGTGATCCGAACTTGCTACCTTTTCAAGCATTTGATGACAGTGGTAATTACATAGGTATTATTGCTGAATATATGGGAATCATAGAAAACAGACTCCATATCAAATTTGAGAAAGTGATCACAAAAAATTGGCAAGAGACTCTAGAACTTTCAAAGAGGAAAAAAGTTGATGTTGTTTCAGGTGATGCTACAGATGTTATTTTAAATCAAAATTATAAACCGATTGACACCTACATCGAAAACCCTTTAGTGATAGTCACAGATAAAGGTCATGAATATATTTTAGATCTAAATCAAATAAAAGATAAAAAAATAGCATTCGTTTCTGGGTATGGTTATAGTGCCGATATTGTAAAAAAATATCCAGATATAAAATTTATAGCGTGTGATACCATACAGTTGGGATTACTTGGAGTAAAAACCGGTAAATATGATGCCTTTATAGGTTCATTGGCTATGGTTGAATACACTATCGTTAGCATGGGGATAGAAGATATAAAAATTGCAGGACAAACAGATATAGTAATGAGTGTAAGCCTTTTTGTAGATAAGAATAAACCACTCCTGTACTCTATACTCAATAAAAGTATGAAAACAATCTCCGAAAATAGGCAGCATCAAATCATATCAAAATGGAGAAAGAATAAAATTGAGACTATTATTGATTATACTTTCCTGTGGCAGATTTTATTTGTAGTTTTAATTCTCTTTTTGATCGGTCTCATTTTTGTGTATCTTTTAAAAAGAAGCAATAGAAGATTAAGTGAATTATTGGATTCGACTATTGAGGGCGTATTGGTCTCTCAAAAGGGTATATGTCAGACAGCGAATCTTACGGCTCTTGAAATTTTAGGTTACAGTAGTATGGATGAAATAAAAGGAAAGCATATGTTGGACTTTGTGTCTTATGAATCAAAAAACCTACTTAAAAAGCAAATTAAATTAAGTACTGTACCCTATGAAGCTTTTATAAAAAGAAAAGATGGAACCCTGATTCCCGCCTTGCTAAAAGGGGTTAATCTATCAGATGGTAAGACACGAATATCAACCATTATTGACTTGACTAAACTAAAGCAAACGGAACAGGAAAACCTCTATCTTTCAGAACGAATCAAACTGGCATTTGATGGTAGCCACGATGGTCTTTGGGACTGGGATCTCATAGATAACACTCTTTATTTTTCACCTCG
The DNA here is from genome assembly GCA_030949725.1 of Sulfurovum sp. GTDB lineage: Bacteria > Campylobacterota > Campylobacteria > Campylobacterales > Sulfurovaceae > Sulfurovum. The sequence goes on from JAUZSE010000004.1 coordinate 1,831, forward strand.
ATGGAAAGAGATGTTGGGGTATATGGATGATGAGATTGAAGACAGTTTTGAGACTTGGAAGTCACGTGTGCATCCTGATGATCTTGAAGAAGCACTGGAAAATATAGAATTAAGTATCAATAATGAAGAGGTTGTATTTGAAAATAAACACCGTCTCCGACATAAAGATGGACACTGGGTATGGATCTATGATCGGGGGAAGGTGCAGCGAGATATAGATGGTAAAGCTATACGGATGATAGGTACACATACAGACCTTACAACAGAGATCAATTTATCCAAGGAGCTTAGCCAACTGAATAAAACTTTGGAACTATAGGTAAAAGAGCAGGTAGAAGAGCTGGAACGTCGATATATATTTATGGCACAGCAATCAAAACTGGCAAGTATGGGAGAGATGCTCAGTAGTATCGCACACCAGTGGAGACAGCCTCTTAACAGGGTAAATTCAAATGTATCTGTACTTAGATCTGTGCTTAGACGTGACCCTATAGACTATAAAATGCTACTCTCCCAAACAGAGATGATCGAAACAAATACCAAATATATGTCTGATACGATAGCAGACTTTAGTAATTTCTTTCACCCTGATAAAACAGAGACAGAGTTTTTGCTCCAAGATGTCATAGACCAAGCATTAGGACTGATAAATCAGCGTACTAAAAATGTGGAGATACTCATCGTATCAAATAAAGAGATAGAACTCTTTTCTTTTGAAAAAGAGTTTTTGCAAGTACTCTTGATTATTTTGAATAACGCCATAGATAACTTTGAATCAAAAGCAACCAAGGGAGCAAAGATAGAGATCACTATGCAAGAGAATGAGGATATGGCAACTCTCACTATTTGTGATAATGGCGGCGGCGTAGGAGAAAAAGATATTGATAAGATATTTGATCCTTATTTTACCACTAAGTTTGTGCATGAGGGTACAGGACTTGGACTCTATGTGGCAAGAATGATGATAAAGAGCAGTATGCATGGGAAACTATTGGTACAAAATAAAAATGGTGGTGCCTGTTTTGAAATCATCACCCCTTCAAGGAAAAAATAAATGAATAATTTGACACTGTTATATGCCGAAGATGATCCGCAGAGTAGGAAGAATTATGCTTTTGTACTTGAAGAGTACTTTTTTAGAGTCTACACAGCAAAAGATGGGAGAGAGGCACTCGATCTCTACCATGAGAAAAAACCTGATGTACTACTTTTAGATATCACGATGCCTTTTATAGATGGCTTAGAGGTTACAGAAACTGTGCGTAAGAGAGATAAAGATATACCTATCATCATACTGACCGCCCATGCTGATCAAAAAAAACTTCTTACAGCCATCCCCCTTGGTCTCTCCGAATATCTTCTTAAACCCATAGATGACAGAAAATTAAGAGAAACAATGATAATGGTCATAAGTGAGATACAAAATAGAGGCAGTATTTCTCTTAAAAAAAAGCTTCTATGGAATAAAGAAAATTCTAATTTATTCTATGAAGATGAGAATGTTAAGCTTACTAAAAAAGAGCATAAGCTCATGATACTTTTGATCAATTCCATAGGTGAGTATTTTACGCATGATAGACTCATCCTACAGATATGGGATGATGAAATACCCGATGCATCACACGATAACAAACTGCATCAACTCGTTTACCGCCTAAATAAAAAGATAAATGGAGTGACAAACAAGGGTACGCAACTGATAGAAAACAGTTATACCTTAGGCTATCGAATTACTTGCTATTCTTAAGGGAGACTCTAAAAATTATAAATTTCTATAAAAATATTAGATTTCACAGAGATTTAAAAGATACACTAATGTATCTCATAATAAAAGGTAAGATATGAAATTTTCAAAACATATAGGAGTATCAGTATTGATCGCTGCTACTTTGACATTTACTGGTTGTACACAAGATCAGGAAAACCTTGTAGCAGCAACAGCAGTCGTAGGTGCAGCAGTTGTAGTGGCATCAAACTCTGACGGTTCTCATACAGGCGACTATTATCATCACGATCATAACTATGGTGAAAACAGAAACTATAGTTACCGTAGAGGTGTAAGAGACGGATGTGATTCTGCTAAAGGAAGATGGAGTAAAGACCATGATAGATTTAGACATGACAACAACTATAAAGAGGGTTGGAAAGCTGGTCACAGACGTTGTAGATAATCAAACACTATAATATAAAGTGTATCAAGAATAAAAGGAAAAAGATGAATTATACAACAATTAAAAAGGCGGGAGTAGTACTTGCATTACTCCTAACAACATCGGCATATGCTTACAACCAAAATAGTGCTAAAAATGCGTGTATCAACAAAGTAACACAGCATGGTTCCAGCCAATATCATGGGGCTTCAAATATACATATATCAGATAAAGGACATCACTCTTACGGCATAACGGGAAATGTAAAGTCAAGTAGAGATAAGCAGACACATCACTTTTCATGTCAAATACGTCATAAAGAAGTGGTAAATTGGAATGTGAAATCAAGCACAGCACACAAAAACAATACTGCCGCAGCCATTGGAGTAGGAATCCTTGCTCTTGCAGTTGCTTCTGCGGTAAATAAGAGTGACAAACATCATACAAATGATCGGCACAAGGACTATGATACAGGAGGAAGTGCATTTTCAGACATGAAATATCTTAAGCGTCAATGTAAGAAAAATATTCGTTATCATCTCAAACGAGATCATGGAAATATCAATCGCATTGCATTGGATTCTGCACACCTTCACAACCGAAAACTTACAGGAACAGGATATGTTGAGTTCGCAAGAGGTGGGAAAAGAGACTTAAATTACAATTGTAGTTTTGACCGTAGAGGAAATATTCACGATGGGTATTACCGATATAGAAATAGAAGATAAGTATTTAGTAGGAGAGAGTTTCTCTCCTGTATAAAAAGTATTTTTCTTTAGGTGCTTCACTTTAGCGACTAAAAAAGAATACCCCATTTCAATACAAGGATAACTCTATGATAAAACTAAAAAAAATGCTTCTACCTGTTGCATTAACTGGGAGCATATTTTTAACTGCATGTACATCTTCATCACCTGTTTCATATAATGATTACATCTATAATGGTATTAACTTTGGATCTGACCGAGATGCAAGCTTTAAAAAAGGTGTGCAGGATGCCTGTCGTACTTCTGATGGCTACTATACAAAAGACCATACATTGTTTAATGACAATGAAAGTTATAAATTTGGTTGGGAAGACGGCCGAGCTGCAGTGCAAGGGTAAATAACAATTCATGAAAAGGAATTATACATGTTAAAAATACATAATTTAATGATAGCATTGGTGCTTATGGGTACTTTAGTACAAGCAAATGATAAAAAGCAAGTGATTGTTTCTAAGTTTAAACATCAGGCTAAGAGCATTACTCCATTGAGTATTACAAAGTTTGAAGTGATAGATAAACATGGCAATATAAAGATAGTAGACCTCAAAGGTAAAAAGTTTGTGCTTGTCTCAGTAAGTGAACCTGGAAGTGAAGGTAA
>JAUZSE010000005.1 GCA_030949725.1 Sulfurovum sp.
AGACCCATTGATTAAGATGGAGGTTGGAACTATGGAACAAGGTGAGTATATCAATTTCTCGTATAGTACTATTAATGGTGAGACGAAATCTAAAAGGGTGAAAGGTAGAGTAGCTAAGAAATAATATATTACTTAGCGACTAAACTCTTTTTTCAAGAAGAATTAGCGTGTATTGTTGATTGCTTCTTCACTATGTGTTGTGTAAATATATAGTACATACACCTAAAACTCCCCTAAAAATCTTTCAAATTAATCATATTTTATCTACAAAAATTGTATAATTACGCATTATAAATCAAGGAGTACAAATTGAATATTCATGAGTATCAGGCAAAACAAATTTTTGCTAAGTATGGTGTGCCAACACCAAAAGGTATAATGGTTGAGAGTGTAGAGGCTGCTGTAGAGGCTGCTCAAGAGTTAGGTGGTCCAGTTTGGGTTGTGAAAGCACAGATACATGCAGGTGGTCGTGGTTTAGGTGGTGGTGTTAAACTGGCTAAATCTCTAGAAGAAGTGGAAGCACTTTCAAATGAAATTCTTGGAATGACTCTTGTAACGCATCAAACAGATGCTGCAGGTAAATTGGTTCAAAAGCTTTATATCGAAGATGGAGCGGATATTCAAGATGAATTTTATCTTTCTGTTGTTTTAGATAGAAAATTAGAAATGCCTTTAATCATGGCTTCTACTGAGGGTGGTATGAACATTGAAGATGTTGCTGAAAATACGCCTGAAAAAATCATTACGATTCCTGTAGATCCTGCTATTGGTTTTCAAGGTTTCCACGGACGTGAACTTGCTTTTGGTTTAGGAATTACTGATAAAGCTGAGCAAAAAAAGATTATTTCTTTTGCTCAAAAACTTTTCACTTTATATATGGAACTTGATGCAGAGATGATTGAAATCAATCCTTTAGTAAGAACAGGTTCAGGTGACTTTTTAGCATTAGATGGAAAAATGGGCTTTGATAATTCTGCGCTTGGTCGTCAACCAGAAATTTTAGCTATGAGAGACTTAACAGAAGAAGATGCAGATGAAGTGGAAGCTGCTAAATATGGTCTTTCTTATGTAGCACTTGATGGTGAAATTGGTTGTATGGTAAATGGTGCAGGACTTGCCATGGGTACGATGGATACGATTAACTACATGGGTGGAACACCTGCGAACTTCCTTGATGTGGGTGGTTCAGCAAATGCTGAGACTGTGGCTAAAGGTTTTGAGATTATTCTTAAAAATCCAAAGGTTAAAGCCATTTTTGTCAATATATTTGGTGGGATTGTACGTTGTGATCGTATCGCAAATGGTATTATCGAAGCAACTAAAATTACTGATATTAATGTACCAGTGATCGTTCGTCTTGATGGAACAAATGCTCCAGAAGCATCTGAGATTTTAAAAAATGCAAACATCGCTAACTTGATTGTTGCTACTGACTTAGGTGACGGTGCTGCTAAATCAGTTGCTGCGGCAAAAGGGAATAATTAATGTCAATATTAGTAAATAAAGATACAAAAGTAATCGTTCAAGGTTTTACAGGTAAAGAGGGTTCTTTCCATGCTGAGCAATGTCTTGCTTATGGAACTAAGATTGTTGGTGGTGTAACACCAAACAAGGGTGGTCAAACACATCTTGGTCAACCTGTATTTAATACAGTTTCAGAGGCTGTAAAAACAACAGGTGCTACTGTTTCTATGATTTTTGTGCCTCCTGCATTTGTGGGTGACGCTGTAATGGAAGCTGCTGAAGCTGGGATTGAACTAGCTGTAATCATCACTGAAGGTGCACCAGTTAAAGACATGCAAATGGCTAAAGCACATGCTACAAAACATGGTATGAAAACACTTGGGCCAAACTGTCCTGGTATTATCACGGCTGATGAATGTAAAATCGGAATCATGCCTGGTATGATTTTCAAGAAAGGTAATGTTGGACTTATTTCTAAGTCTGGTACATTGACGTATGAAGGTACAAATCAAGTGGTTAAAGCTGGTTATGGTATCTCTACGGCAGTTGGTATCGGTGGAGACCCAATTATCGGTCTTTCTTACAATCAACTTCTTCCAATGTTTGAAGCAGATCCAGATACTAAATGTATCGTGATGATCGGTGAAATTGGTGGAGACCTTGAGATTCAAGCAGCAAAGCTTATAAAAGAACAAATCACTAAGCCTGTCGTTGCATTTATCGCAGGTCAAACTGCTCCTAAAGGTAAAACTATGGGTCATGCAGGTGCTATTGTTTCTGGAAGTGCAGGAACTGCTAAAGAGAAGATGGATGCTCTTGAAGCAGTGGGTGTTAAAGTAGTCGTTTCTCCAGCAGAAATCGGCAAAGCAGTAAAAGAGCTACTTGGCTAATTTATGCTATAATTTGTTTAGGTGCAATAGGTAGTTGCTGGTGGTGTAAACCACGAGAGGAAAGTCCGGGCTGCAAGTGAGACGGGACTCCATCTAACGGATGGCCAGAGTAATCTGAGGGCAAGTGCAACAGAGAGAAAGTAGTCCAACTCTTTTTGAGAGTTGGTCAATGTGAAAGGGTGGGGTAAGAGCCCACCAGTGCTTATGGTAACATAGGTAGCTAGGTAAACCCTGTTTGCAGCAAGAAGTATATGGTACAAGTCTCACAAGCTGTTAGATCAGCACACATACTTCGCTTGAGCGTATGGGCAACCATGCGCCTAGATAAATAACTACCCACGACAAAACCCGGCTTATCGTTGCACCTGTAATTTAAAGAGGATTTGTTCCTCTGAATTACGTAATTTCATTTATATAATCTACACTATTTTCAACATAACCAAAAAATTATAAAATTATATATTTTATATGGTATTTTTTGGAGAGTATATACTTCTAAAATCATTATTTTTCGCTTTTCAGATAGACAAGTTAATATTATTTGGTTAGACTCACTACTTAGAATTAAATAATAAGGATATTTCATGAATAAACTAGTTACACTTAGTGTCGCATTGGCACTTATATTAAGCCTTTTTTCGAGTCTTACTGCAAAAGAAGCTCCAACCTTAGGATTTAACAATAAAATCCCTGAATCTATCATGACACCTGACAAGGTAGAAACAAGCATCGGGGAATTAAATTTCACGGATGGTAGACCAAGCAGTGTAACGGTTAGTAAAATTTATGACAACCTAGATACCATACGTGGTGTAGATGTATTTTTAAACTTCATTCCTGCAGGTTCTGTTGAAGCCATGAGGTCTGGTATGGCGAGTATCGGTGTGGATAGTTCAAATAAAGTGATGATTGTAGATACACTGATGGACTCAAACCCGATTTTTTTAACAGGGAATAAAGACAACTCATCTGTGAAAGTGATGGTAGGTGGCGTAGAGAAAGATGGATTAAAAATTTATCCACTAACAAAAGCCAAAAACACACCTAAGAGGGAACATATAAACTTTTCTAATTAGCTTTATCGACCCAGAGCTCCGTGGTCAAGCAGCTTCTATTGGTATTATCAAAGGTCAAGAGTTTAATCCAGATGAAAGAATGATAAAGGTTTTGACCAATGCTATGAAAATTGCCAATGCAACGGCTAGAACGATTGCTTTTGCACCTCGTGATAAAAGTGCGTATTTTTTCAAAGATAGACAATAGTTTAACAGTTTTATTGGAAATGATAATAGATGGCTCAATGTTGATGGTAACAGTGGAAGAAATATAGATGTACGAACACTTTACTTTTATCTAGCAACGGTCAATACTCCTGCGATGGTTCTAAAAACTACAAACTTCACATACCTGCAAAAGATTTCTGGTCTGTTGTTGGAGATGGTGAAGCAGATATCAATCTCCTGACCACTTGTTGGTTATTATCTTGAATTTGATGTAGCCATGATAAACAAATATGTGAAACCGATGTTCGGTATCACTTTACCCAATAAAAAAGAGGAAGTGTCAGAAATTTATTATGATAAAAAGATTGGCACCATCCCCCAAGGAAATATAGATTTGAGATTTGATACAATATTACAAGATTTAGACTTACCAGTACTACAAGCACATGATGCACTTAATGATGCCGTAATGACAGCAATGATGTATATTAAATTAAAACAAATAAAGTTATAAAAAAAGGAATAAAAATGTTACAAGATATTTACCAACCAAACCCTGAGTTCGCAAAAACTGCAACGATAAAAAGTATGGATGAGTACTACGCTTTGACAAAAAAAGCTACAGATGACTATGAAGGTTTTTGGGGAGATTATGCAAAAGAAAAAATAGATTGGTTCAAGCCCTTTGATACAGTTTTGGATGAAAGTAATGCACCCTTTGTAGCGTGGTTTAAAGGGGGTAAGTTAAATGTATCTCACCAGTGTATTGACCGTCATTTAGATACGCGTAAAAATAAAGCTGCCATCATATTTGAGGGTGACAGAGGGGATGTTCAGACCATCACGTATCTTGACCTTTATAAAAATGTAAATAAATTTGCAAACCTTTTAAAAGAAGACTTTGGCGTTAAAAAAGGGGATAGAGTTGTTATCTATATGCCTATGATTCCTGAAGCGGCTTATGCGATGTTGGCATGTGCTAGGATAGGGGCTATTCACTCTATCGTGTTTGGTGGCTTTTCAAGTGAAGCGCTTAAAGATAGGATTGAAGATGCTGAAGCTAAAGTCGTTATCACTGCGGATGGTGCGTTTAGAAAAACCAAGCCTTACATGCTAAAACCAGTTGTTGATGCTGCTATTACAGAAGGTAGCCCTGTTGAAAAAGTGTTAGTTGTTGAACGAAACAACGAAGAAGTGACTTGGCTAGCAGGTCGTGATTATTCATACAATGAACTTATAAAAAATAAATCAACACATTGTGAAGCAGAAGTAATGGACTCTGAAGACCCACTTTTTTTACTTTATACTTCTGGTTCCACAGGCAAACCAAAAGGTGTGCAGCATAATTCTGCTGGGTACATTCTTTGGGCTCAAATGACTATGGAATGGGTCTTTGATGTGAAAGAAAATGATACTTACTGGTGTACAGCTGATGTGGGTTGGATCACAGGGCATACATACATTGTTTATGGACCTCTTGCTATGGGTGCAACAACAATGATGTTTGAAGGTGTCATCACTTATCCAGATGCTGGACGACCTTGGGCGATGGTAGAAAACCATAGAATCAACCAATTTTATACCGCACCAACGGCCATTAGAGTGTTACATAAGATGGGTGAAGATGAGCCAGCTAAGTATGATCTTTCTTCTCTAAAAGTACTGGGAACAGTGGGTGAGCCTATCGATCCCACGGCATGGAAATGGTACTACGAAGAAGTCGGAAACTCTAAATGTGCCATCGTAGATACCTATTGGCAAACAGAGACGGGTGGACATATTGTATCTCCACTTCCTGGGGCTACTCCTATCAAAGCAGGTTGTGCGACACTACCCTTGCCAGGAATTATAGCTGAAGTGTTAGACCCCGCTACTGGTGAGATTGCTGAAGTTGGTGAGACTGGTTATATGTGTATTACAAGACCTTGGCCTTCACAAATCCGTGCTGTATGGGGAGATGAAGATAGATACATAAAGTCATACTTTGCTGATGTGAAAAAAGATGGTAAAGCTGTGTATTTTACAGGTGATGGTGCTAAATATGATGAAGATGGTTATATTACGATTACTGGTCGGACTGATGATGTTATCAATGTTTCTGGACACAGAATGGGAACAGCTGAAGTTGAAGCTGCTATTAAAAAGCATAGCAATGTCGCTGCAGTGGCAGTAGTAGGTAAACCTCATGAGCTTAAGGGAGAAGGAATTTTTGCCTATATCGTACTCAAGTCTGTACCTATGGAACATAAAGATGATATAGCTGATGAGCTTGAGACCATGAAAGAGATCAATAAGATTATTAAAATTGAGATTGGTAACATCGCTTTGTGTGATGATATGGTATTTGTCCCAGATCTTCCTAAGACAAGATCTGGAAAGATCATGAGAAGGATCCTAAGAGCCATTGCTAAAGGTGAAAAGATTACTCAAGATACTTCTACACTTGAAGATCCTTCTATTGTAGGGATTATTGAAGATTTATGTAAAGCAAAATAAGTAATAGTCCTGCCATCTTCTACAACTATCTTTATACTCTTTGCAACAGCTATATGCAAGATACGTTCTTCAAGAGTTACAATGTCCCCATCTAATTGTATATGGTTGTAATTGTTTGATAGTTCCAATGTCATTTCTTCAACTTTTCCATAAAAAGATCCAAACTTTTTGATGAATGATGCAGGGGTAAAGATGAAAAATCTATTTTTACTTAAAAGCATAAAAGGTGTCATGATGAGGTGTAGGGGGAGTAGGAAGAGAAATGCAAGTATATATTTTAATATTCCTTTTTTTAAAATGCCAAAACGAAGGGTCTCTGAGAGAAAGATATGCTGTAAATCGCCCATGTTACCTGCTGAGAATAAAAATACTTCATCGTTGAGTGTGTAGACTTTTTGTCTTTGTGTGTGAAGTTTTTGTTTGGAAGCGAGTAGTGCTAGTACTGTTTCTAGTTTTGGGACGTGGTGTATTTTGGCTATGACATTAAATGAACCTGTAGGGTTGAGTATGAATGGAGGTAGTGCTAAGTGGTGTATTTGTTTTAGTACCCTTCTTATGCTCCCATCTCCTCCAGAGATGATAATATAATCATAGGTGCTTAACTCTGTTTGAGTATTAAGTTCCCAAAGTTCTATGGAAATAATTTCTAGTGATGCATGTTCTAAAGTCTTACCTATGGAAAGTATACGCATTTTAATCCTTATAGAAGAAGTATAAGTTTAACCAAAAACTCCTCAATATTAGCTATAATTATAGCCATGAAACTTGAAAATGAAGCTGCACTTGATAACCTTATTATCTGTTACCAGTGCTATACCTTACATGAAGAAGTACCCATAAAAGATGGAAGTAAAGCATGTTGTTCTGAATGTGGTGGTATACTTTATAGATATGATACTAAGCTTGTAGATCATGGCTTGGCATTGAGTATCACAGGATTGATATTTTTTGTCTTAGCGAATTCATTTTCGTTAATTCAAATGGATATATTGGGGACTAAACAGTTTATTACTATTCCTAAAACGATATTGTCTTTGTTTGAGAATGGTTTTTATCTTGTGGGTTTTCTTGTGGGTTTTCTTATCTTTATTTTTCCCTTGATGATATTTCTCATCAACATCCTTCTTTTTACACTTCTAAAGTTTAAACGTGGTGAGAAAACAACAAAGGAACTACTTATCTTACTTGCACACATAAAGCCTTGGAGTATGGCAGACATTTTTTTCATTAGTTTGCTCGTAGCACTCGTTAAGCTGGTGGCTTTTGGACAGATTCATATAGGTATTGCTTTTTGGACACTTATGGTATTTGTGATGTATTGATATATATATTACAAAAAGTATTCATATCTCCGAAATATGGATGTTACGAAAAAGAATTTTACTAAGTGGTGAGCCTAAATGATAGAAATAGATGAAGATAAACTCATACTCTGTCCTATATGTGCGGCAGTAAATATAGACAAGGGGAAGAAGAATGTGTGTAGACGTTGTGCTTCTCCTATCTATCATCATAGAAGTTTTTCTACAGAAAAGTCTTGGGCATTTTTGATTACTGCTATGGTGGCTTATATCCCTGCAAACCTTTATCCCATGTTGGTAACTTCGGCATTTGGCACAAAAGATGAGAGTACTATTCTAGGAGGTGTGGTGATGTTGTGGGAACATGGCTCATATCCTGTAGCGGCGATTATTTTCTTTGCATCTATCGTGATACCTGTTATGAAATTTCTTATTTTGCTTTATCTGTTAATTAGTGTAAAATACCCCATTGGTAAAGATAAAAAAGTAGATAAACATAAACTATACACTATGACTGAAGTCATTGGACCATGGTCTATGATAGATGTGTTTGTAGTCGCCATACTTGCAGCACTGATACATTTGGTAAATATAGAAGTGTTGGCAGGTACAGCAGCAACAGCGTTTGCGATTTCTGTCTTTTTTACCCTCTTAGCAGCACATGCTTTTGATGAAACGTTGATTAAGGAAAATAAATAAATGTCTAAAAAAATACCAGAGATAACAGAATCTACCAAATTTAATCTTATGACTTCTATTTGGATTGTACCTATTATTGCACTTACTATTGCAGGATGGTTGGCGTATCAGCATTTTGCAGAAAGAGGACCTGAGATTAGAATTATCTTCCCTAAAAATGAAGGTCTTGTAGCAGGGCAAAGTGTAGTGAAGTTTAGAAATGTTCCTGTAGGAAAAGTGACAAAAATTTATGTGGAAGAAGAAATAGAAGGTGTGATTGTTGTGGTTCGTATGAATACAAAAGCATCCAGACCGTATATGACAGAACTTGCGAAGTTTTGGATTGTCAAACCTGAGGTCGGTATATCGGGTATTAGCGGACTAGATACGTTGATTTCAGGTACATATATAAATATACATTCTAAATCAGGAGGGAAGACTATTAAAGAAAATTTTATGGGACTGACCCAAGCGTACCGTGATAGTATGCAAGGAGAATATTTCCATCTTCTCTCAGAAAATGCAGAGAATGTTGCAGTGGGAATGCCTATTTATTATAAAAATATCAAAGTGGGGCAGGTGGAGCATGTCTATCTTGCTTTGGATGATACACGTATAGAGATTATTATATTTATCGACAAACAATATGCTTCTTATGTGCATGATAGTTCTAAGTTTTGGACTAAAAGTATGATAAATGTCGATCTTTCTAAGGGTAATCTTGATATCAATATTGCTCCTCTTAATTTTATGTTACAAGGGGGCATTGTTTTTTCTTCTCTGGAAAAAGGTAAAAGAAATCCTGTCTCAAAAGGACGAATTTTTCCTCTGTATGAAAGTAAAACACAGGCAAGAAATATAAGGGTAGGTTCTTCAAATAGAAGTATGCAAAAATTTATGTTGCTAACGCAAGATACTATCGCCAATTTAAGGATCAATGCACCTGTACGGTTTGATGGATTTGATATTGGAAGGGTAGAGGATATAGCACTCTCCTATAACAAAAAATCACATAAGATGTTAGGTCAGGTTTTAGTTGAGATTGACACGTCTGTTTTTGAAGACAAAGACGAGAGTAATTCTTCCGGAGTATCTAACCTATATGAAGCAGTAGAAGAGGGCTTACGTGCAAAAATAGCAGCACTTGATCCCATTACGGGTATGCTCTTTATAGACCTTACCTTTAAGCATCAAGAGGGAAATGCAAACATCATTCAAGGGAATAAATATGCACAACTCCCTATGGTGGGTCAAAGTTCTGATGGTATTATGAACAGTATGACGCAGATACTGGACAAACTCAATAATCTACCTTTGGAAGCATTGTTAGCTTCCGTGCAAAAAGTAGTTGAAGAAACCAGTAAACCAATCCAAAATGCCAATGTCTTGTTAGATGATTTGCGTACAACTGTGAAAAATATCAATAAATTTACATCTAAAAAGTCATTTGAAGTTTTACCGGATGAACTCAATAAAGCATTAAGAGAAATGACTAAGACACTCAAAAACACTTCAAAAGTTGTAAAAGGTTACGATAGTGACTCTTTGGTCAAACAACAACTGGCACAGACACTTAAAGTACTGACCAAAACATCACAAGAGATGCAAGTGTTCTTAAAAATGTTAAACCGTAAACCAAATTCACTTATCTTTGGAGATAACTAATGAATAAAATAAAAATAATTTTACCCCTTATCGCATTACTAGGCCTCCATGGATGCCTGTCCTCTTCTAGTAATTACTATGTACTCTCCATGGCTTCACATTCTTCTGTTGTCTATACAAAGAAAAATACTATTATAGGTGTTGAAAAAATTACAGTACCTGGCTATCTCTATAAAAGAGAGATAGCAGTGGCTAAATCAGCAAATCAGATTACGCTTCTAGGCGATGCTTTATGGGGTGAAGATTTGGATGCAGGACTGACACAAAGACTCATAAGCTTTTTGCAAAACAAGTTTAAACAACCCAATGTGTATGCGTACCCATGGGATGTAGAGAGACAACCCCATATAAAAGTAGGTATACAAATCACCCGTTTTATAGCCCAAGGAGATAAAGTATATCTCGATGCAAACTGGGAAGTCGTACACTTATCGACACACAGACGAAAAGCAAGACTTTTTTTCTACCACAGTACCCACAGGCAGTGATGCTTCAAGCATAGTGGAAGCGATGGATAGTGCCTTTAGTCAACTGGAAGAAGAAGTGGCTCAAGATGTAAATAGATTTTAGGGTTTAAATATGAATTGGCTTGATGAAGGAAGTTCTGTGTTTGTAACAAAATATGGTAAGCCTATCGGTATTACACTTCCAGGGATCAAAAAAACAGTTGCGATTGAACTTTATAAAATGGCTGACTAGAAATAAATTAAGTAATGGATAAAACTCTATGGGTGAAGAAAACAAAAAATTATTAGAACAACAGTTGTGGAATATAGCCAATACACTTAGGGGTAAGATGGATGCGGATGAATTTCGTGATTATATCCTTGGATTTATCTTTTACAAGTACTTGAGTGAGAAGATAGAAAGCTATGCTGATGATATTTTAAAAGAAGATGGCATTAGGTTTGTTAGCCTTGATGAGGCTAGCAAAGAGGGGAAAGAACTTCTTGATGCGATTGAAGAAGAGGCGATTGAAAAGCTTGGGTATTTTTTAAAGCCTTCTGAGCTGTTTAGCTCTATAGCACGACGTGGTAACGGTGAGAGCAATAACTTTATCTTAGAAGACCTTTCTACCATCCTTAGCAATATAGAACAAAGTACAATGGGGCACGAGAGTGAAGATGACTTTGAACACCTCTTTGAAGACTTAGACTTAACCTCTACAAAGCTTGGACGCACAGAAGATGCAAAGAACAGGCTTATAGCTAAAGTGTTGTTTCACCTAGACCAAATTAACTTTGAACTTAAAAATCACGATAGAGATGTCTTGGGTGATGCTTATGAGTATCTTATCTCTAAGTTTGCAGCGGGTGCAGGGAAAAAAGCAGGTGAATTTTATACACCGCAAGAAGTCTCAAAAGTGTTGGCTAAGATAGTCACCAATGGCAAAACAAAACTCAAATCAGTGTATGATCCTACTTGTGGTTCAGGCTCACTGCTTTTGCGTGTACAAAAAGAGGTAGAAGATGTTTCTAATTTCTTTGGTCAAGAACTAAACCGTACTACTTATAACCTAGCCCGAATGAATATGATTATGCATGATGTGCATTACCGTAAGTTTGACATCAAGCAAGAAGACACACTAGAGCATCCACAGCACTTAGATAAGAGGTTTGAAGCTATCGTTGCAAATCCTCCTTTCTCAGCACAATGGTCGGCTAATCCTTTACATATGAATGATGATAGGTTTTCGCAGTATGGAAAACTTGCACCCAAATCAAAGGCAGATTTTGCTTTTGTTCAACATATGATTCATCATCTTGATGATAATGGTACTATGGCTATCGTTTTACCTCATGGCGTTTTATTTCGTGGTTCATCGGAAGGGCATATAAGAAAATATTTAATTGAAGATAGAAACTATTTGGATGCAGTGATAGGATTACCTGCAAACATCTTTTATGGAACTTCAATACCTACTTGTATATTGGTCTTTAAAAAGTGTCGTGAGCATAGTGATAATGTTTTGTTTATAGATAGTTCAAAATATTTTGAGAAAGTAAAAGCACAAAATTATCTAAGAGATGAAGACATAGAAAAGATACTAAATACTTTTCAAAAAAGAATGACAGAAGATAAATACTCTTATGTTGCAAGTATAAAAGAGATAAAAGAAAATGATTATAATTTAAATATACCTCGATATGTGGATACTTTTGAAGAAGAAGAGCTTATAGATTTGGAAACCGTATCAGCAGAGCTTCAACGACTGGACATTGAGATGCTAGAAAATGATAAAGTTATCGCTGGTTTTTGTGATGAACTTGGTATAAAAAAGCCGTTTTAAGATGAGTGATATTATGAAAGTCCCTCTATTAAGATTTAAAGAATTTAGTGGGGATTGGGAAGAAAAGAAATTAGGAGATATTTTTAAAATATCAGCTGGTGGAGATATAAAAATAGAAAATGTCAATAATATTAAAACTAATGAATTTAAGTTTCCAATATATGCAAATGCAAAAAAAAATAAAGGTTTTTACGGATACTCAAATATATATAAAATTGATGAAAATGTAATCACAGTAGCAGGTAGAGGAGTAAATATTGGAATAGCACATATAAGAAAACAAAAGTTTTATCCAATAGTAAGATTACTGGTACTTAAGCCTAACAAGGAAGTTGATATTGATTTTTTTGAATATCAAATAAATCAAATAAATATTTTTATAGAAAGTACAGGTGTTCCACAATTAACAGCACCACAAATTTCTATTTATACTATTTCATATCCTTTAACTAAAGAACAACAAAAAATTGCCTCTTTTTTAACCTCCATTGATACAAAAATAGAACAACTAACAAAAAAAGAAAAATTGCTTTCAACTTATAAAAAAGGTGTGATGCAAAAGATATTTAATCAAGATATTAGATTTGAGGGATGATGATGGTGGGGTGTTTGGGGAGTGGGAAGAGAAAAAGTTAGGAGAAATTGGTAAGGTTTCTATGTGTAAAAGAATAATGAAAGACCAAACAACTATTAATGGAGAAATACCATTTTATAAAATAGGTACATTTGCTAAAAAAGCAGATGCTTTTATCAGTATGGCACTTTATGAAAGTTATAAACGTAAATATTCATTTCCCAAAAAAGGAGATATTTTAATTTCGGCATCAGGAACAATTGGTAGAACAGTAATTTATAATGGTAGTCCTGCATATTTCCAAGATTCAAATATTATTTGGATTGATAATAATGAAAAAATTATAAAAAATAACTTTTTATTTGTTTGCTATAAGAACATTAATTGGAATACAGAAAATACAACTATAGCTAGATTATATAACAACAATGTAAGAAATATTAAAATAAACCTCCCACCCCTAAAAGAACAAACAAAAATTGCCAACTTCCTATCATCCATAGATAAAAAGATAGAACTTGTAACACAGCAATTAGATGCAGTGAAAGCGTTTAAAAAAGCACTGCTTCAGCAGATGTTTGTGTAAAATAGTGAATGGAAAGATAAAATGAGCTACCAAAGCGAAGCCGTTTTAGAAGAAAATCTCATCAAACAACTTGAATCACAAGAGTTTGTAAAAGTAACTATAAATAATGAAGATAGTCTTTTAATAAACCTCAAGTCTCAACTAGAAAAACACAATAATATTACATTTAGTGAAGCAGAGTTTAAAAAGGTACTAAACCACCTAAACAAAGGTTCGGTTTTTGAAAAGGCAAAAGTATTACGGGATAAGTTTGGACTAGTATGCGATGATGGTACTACAAAGTATATAGAGTTTATAGATAGTGAGCATTGGTGTAAAAATCTGTTTCAAGTAACGAGTCAAGTCACGATAAAAGGTGCTTATAAAAACCGTTATGATGTGACGCTACTGATTAATGGTTTGCCTTTAGTGCAGATAGAACTTAAGCGTAGAGGCTTAGAACTCAAAGAAGCCTTTAATCAGATAAACCGTTATCAAAGACACTCTTATGGTTTTAACTCTGCTTTGTTTAACTATGTGCAAATATTTGTCATCTCTAATGGTGTGAACACCAAGTACTACTCTAACAACAAAAAACAGTCTTTTAAACAGACCTTCTTTTGGGCAGATAAAGAAAACAAAAACATCACAAACTTAGAAGAGTTTACAAAGGTATTTTTAGAGAAATGTCATATCTCTAAGATGATATGTAAGTATATTGTTCTGGCTGAGGTTCCTAAGATTTTGATGGTACTTAGACCGTATCAGTATCACGCTGTAGAAGCCATCATAGATAGAGTTGAGAATAGCAATAAAAATGGTTATATTTGGCATACGACAGGAAGTGGAAAGACATCTGACTTCTTTTAAAGCTTCCCAAATCCTTATGAAGATTCCTTCTGTTCATAAGGTAGTCTTTGTGGTAGATAGAAAAGACTTAGACTTTCAAACGACCAAAGAGTTTAACAGTTTTTCTGATGGTTCTGTAGATGGTACAGACAATACTAAGGCACTTGTACGGCAGTTTGCTGATGATACTAAACTTATCGTTACGACTATTCAGAAATTAAATGCGGCTATCTCTAAAAAGAAGTATCTATCTCAGATGCAAGAGATGAAAGATAAACACATCGTCTTTATATTTGATGAGTGTCACCGTTCACAGTTTGGAGATACGCATCTAAGTATCACTAAGTTTTTTACTAACAATCAGATGATAGGGTTTACAGGTACACCTATCTTTGACAAAAATGCTACAAAAAACCTTTTGGGTAAACGTACCACTAAAGAACTGTTTGATGAGTCACTTCATAAGTATGTGATTACGGATGCGATTAATGATGAAAATGTATTGAAGTTTTCAGTAGAATATATAGGACGTTATAAAGAGAAAGCTGAGAGTAAAACAAACATTGATATAGATGTTGAAGCCATCAACACGAAAGAGCTACTAGAAAGTCCTGACAGGATAGATAAGATTAGGGACTACATCATAGCCAATCACTCTCGTAAGACTCATGCGAAAGAGTTTACGGCTATGTTTTGTGTGGGTGGGATTGAGATGCTTATTAAGTATTATGAATCTTTTAAATCTAAAGATCATAACCTGAAAATAGCAACTATATTTTCTTATGGCACGAATGAAGAGGATAAAGATGCGAATGGGATTATAGTGATTGATGGTGATGGTTCTGATATGGATGAAGAGCATACCAATACCCATTCACGTGAGAAGTTAGATGCGTATATAGAAGACTATAACAAGATGTTTGGCACTGCTTTTAGTACCAAAGACTCTAAGAGCTTTTACAACTACTATAACGATATATCGAAGAAAGTGAAAAATAAAGAGATAGATATTTTACTTGTGGTAAATATGTTTTTGACAGGGTTTGACAGTCCTAGACTCAATACGCTGTATGTTGATAAAAACCTAAAGTACCACGGACTTATACAAGCATTTTCACGAACAAATAGAATACTCAATGAACAGAAATCGCAAGGTAATATCATCTGTTTTAGAAACCTGAAATCTAATACTGATGATGCGATAGCTTTGTTTTCAAATAAAGAGGCCAAAGAAGTCATCTTGATGAAGCCGTATGAAGAGTATGTTGAAAAATTTAATGATGCTTTTGTGGAACTAATACACATAGCTCCTAGCGTAAATAAAGTGGATGAACTTAGTAGTGAAGATGATAAGTTGAAATTTATCACAGCGTTTAGAGCGTTGATGCGATTTAAAAATATACTCAATGGTTTTAGTGATTTTAAATGGTCTGACTTGTCTATGAGTGCACAAATGTTTGAGGATTATAAATCTAAGTATCTTGACATGTATGAAAAAGTAAAGCACGAGAGAGGAAAAGGATCGGAGAAAGTTTCTATCCTTGAAGATGTTGATTTTGAGTTAGAGTTGATTCATAAAGATGAGATAAACGTAGCCTATATCTTGAAACTCCTAGCTAGATATAAAGATGCTAGTAAAGAAGAACAAGAGAAACAAAAACAAAATATTATGAATGTCATCAATGGGGATGCCTCGCTTAGAAGTAAGCGTGAGTTGATAGAAAAGTTTATCAACGAAAATCTTATGGGTATTAAAGATAGCAACCTTATAGACGATGCATTTGAAACATTTTGGGATGCAGAAAAAATAAAAGCCTTTGATCAGATATGTGAAGATGAAAAACTACATAAAGAAAAAGTAAAAGAGGTTGTTGAAACGTATTTGTATGACGAAAGAAAACCGTTAAATGATGAGATAGCCAATACGCTTCAGATTAAGCCAAAATTATTGGAAAGACGAAAAATTGTACCTAGAATTTTAGAAAAGATTTTAGGGTTTGTAGATACGTTTTATAATTTGTAAGCGTGTAAAACCTAATGAACAAATACATACACTTCTTATTTAAATTTAAATGGTTTATTGTTATTGCTGTGCCTCTTATGGTATTTGCACTTGCTTTAAATTTGAAACACTTAGAGATAGTAAGTTTCGTTCAGAGTTTTCTAATGATGATGGTATTGTGGTGGTTTTCAAAGAGCATGGATCAAGTATGAACTAGGCGAGGGGATCAATACCAATATCGGTATTGTTGATTATATCGGAGGTTCATTTACTTTTGATGCCATCAAAGACAACGACATGATATTTACCGATATTTCTTATAATTTTTAAAATCTGTTGGGGAAGTGAGTGACCCAAATTAGTTTACTAATTTGGGTACGTTTTCTTTAGTTTTGCTCTTGGAACAAATTCAAGTACAGTCGCATTGATGCAAAAGCGTTGTTTACCTCCAGGTGCATCATTAAATACATGACCCAAATGAGCACCTGATTTTTTGGCGAGTATTTCTATACGTCTCATACCATAGGCATTGTCTGCTTTTTCAACTGTAGAACCCTCTACAGCCTTAAAAAAGCTCAACCATCCAGTGCCTGAGTTAAATCTGTCACGTGTATCAAAAAGAATATCCCCAGATACTTTATCTACAAAGACACCATCACCTGTGTTTTTAAACGCATCATACTGTTTACAAAATCTTCCATCTGTTCTTTTCTTGAAAGCAACATCATAACCTTCACTATCAACTCCGAGTTTAAATGCACCTACTGCTTTATAGAATGTTTTTTCATCCATATATCCTGTATAGGCTTCTACTTCTTTGCCATCTTTGATAAAAATAATCGTAGGAGTACCTTGTATTTTAGTCTTTAGTTTAAAGCCTTTGAGTACTTCTTGATGGGCAGTTCTAAGAGGGATAGACCCTTTGTAATGGTCTGTAACTTTGGATTTAAATTTCTCACAAAATCTACAATGTTCTGAGTCGATTACTACAATCTCTTTACCACCTAGTGGACTTATGGTATCTGTAATTATTTTCTCATTTCCAAACTTCACATGGGTAGCATGATTGGGGCAGTATCCCAATGGATTTTTCTCTAAGTAATTTTGGTGATACTCTTCTGCCGAGTAGAATTTTTTTAAAGGTTTTATCTCTGTGCTAATCGTACCAAATCCAGCTTTGCTTAAAAGCTTTTGATACACATCTTTACTAGAAAGTGCCAAATTTTTTTGCTTCTCATTGGTATAATATAAGGCAGATCTATAGTTGTTTCCTTTGTCATTTCCCTGTCTATCACCTTGGGTAGGGTTGTGCAGTTCCCAAAAAGACTTTATGAGTGTTTGGGTAGAAATCTTACTATCATCATACACCACTTCAACGACTTCGGTGTGGTTGATGACGCTTGTATTGTCATTTCTGTATTTGAGTACGGTTTTGTAGGTCGGGTTTGCGTAGTTCCCTCCTGCATATCCAGACTTAGCACTTGTGACACCCTCAAGGTTTTCAAAGTGTTTTTCAACTCCCCAAAAGCATCCTGCCCCAAAGACAATGGTTTGTGTCTTTGCAAACAAAGAGAGTGAAAGGGCTATAAGTATAAGTATCGTTTTCATAGGTAGTTTCCTTGTGTGTATTTGGTGGGAGTGTAGCATGTGTTTGTGTAGTGTGTGTAGTGTAGTGTTTTATGGCTTTTAGAGTATTTCAAAAAAAGATATAGAAAAAGGTGATATAAAGGTTTTTGATTTTGATGCCTTTGAGAAGAAATTAGATTAGATGTATATCGTCAAAGAGTTAGGAGATGGTACTTACCCCCCTCCACCATCTCCCACTCAAACTTCTCAATAGCTCTTTTGTCACTATCAAACTCCACGCCAATAATATAAATATCTTTATAGCTACGCATATATTTATGATGATACTTTTTGTCTTTTATCTGTTGCAAAGCTGATGTACCATCTACTTTAAACTCAAAAATATATACTTTATCATCAATAAATACAGATAAATCAATCCTCCCAACTGATGTAGCATCTTCTGCTATTATCTTGTCAAATCCTGCTCCTGCGAAATAGGCATAGATGACTGACGCATAAAAACCTTCATAATTTTGTATCTGATTTTTGGTAAAATTATTATAGGCGATTGAAGAAAAAAGAGATTTTAGAGTGAGTTCGAGATTTGACATATCTGCGATTTCTAGTGTATCTATCAATCCATTTTGTATCTCACTCTTTTTGATATGATTATTATCTATAAAATATCCAACGAGATAGTCATTGAAGCTCATTTTGGTCTCAAAATTTGGATAGGTTAAGATATATTTTATTTTATTTCTTTTTTGTACTACCTCTTTGATGGTCAAATACCCTGCTTGAAACATTACTGTCTCTAAACTAAGATTTTCTATATCAAAACTATCTATGAGTTCTTTCCCTATTAATAGATTTTCAAACTCTGCTAGATTATAGTTATTTTGTTTAAAGAGTTTAATCAAAAAGCTTGGTGTACCTGTGTTGAACCAATAGTTATCAAATAAAAAATCATTTTTAATAAAAAGTAAAATATCAAAAGGGTTATAGACTGTATCATTTAAAAAGTTATAGCCGTTGTACCACTTTTTTAGCCTCTCTAAATCCACACCTTTGAGATAAGGCAAAAATGTGGTCTCTATATCATTTTGAGTATATCCACAAAGTGTTCCAAATCTAGGAGTGAGGCTAATATCTTCAAGATTATTAAGTCCCGAAAATATACTAGCTTTGCTAAATTTACTAACCCCTGTCAAAAATGCAAATTTGATATATTGGTCATTCTCTTTTATCTGTGTATATATACTCTTTATCAGCTCTCTACACGCAATAGCCACTTCCATTTGGTCAAGATTATCAAGAATAGGTTTATCATATTCATCTATCAAAATTACTACTGGCTTTTTGTATTTTTCATAACTAGCGATGATAAGTTCTCTAAAATAGCTTGATGGATTTCTATCCATCTCACACTCTATACCTAATCTTTTTTGATTTTCTTTAAAAATATCATAGGCTGTCTGTTTAAGCCCTTTTATACTTCTTAAATCTCCACCCCAAGATATTTTAATAACAGGATATTTATCTTCCCAATCCCACTTATTATAGATATAAAGCCCCTCAAAAAGTTTTTTGTTTCCCTCAAATATCTCTTTGAGAGTGCTAATAAGTAGAGACTTTCCAAAGCGTCTAGGGCGAGAGAGAAAGGCATATTTATGGTTATCTATCAATTCAAAAGCCATATTTGTCTTATCAATATAGAGATAATTTTGTTCAATTATATTGGAGAATGTACTTATGCCTATGGGTAATTTTTTCATTTTATACTCTTAGATGTTTTTATTATTATATCATAATCAAAAATCATAAACCAACTGTTTCAATGCTTTTGATAGTCTAAAATGGTATAATATAACAGACTTAAATAAACTGATAAGTGCCTTACCATAATTAATATCATATTTTGAAAGAAGTCATAAGGTGTAGAAATGCCAAACTTTGTATCACTTGGTTTTGGATAGAAGAATAAAAACACTCAGAAAGTGAAATAGAGTTGGCAAAATAGAAGAACGCCTTAGTGAAATCTATGCGTTTTCAGGAAAGATAAGAGAGGTAAATATTTCAAAGGGTAATTTTCGATTTGCTCCTACGACTTACTTGCACGATGCTATTAAAAACATAGAGAAAATGCCTCAATCTTCCTTTATATTTTTAAAATTTAACCATTAAAACTTTATCTCTATACTTCTTTACTTGTAAAATGTTATAATTACAATTATATTTTGTATCATATTGATACACATAAAGAAAGAACATTAATAAAAGTATAAAAAACTTAATTTAGTTAAATTTTCGGCACAAGGAATCCTACTTAATATGCTTTCGACAATAAAAAAAAGTATTACAATCTAAAAATAACAATAAGCCAATATCAAGTGACAAAAGTAGCAACATAGCAAAAAAGAAAGATTCTTTTAGTGGGAATTCTTATATTTTAGGCTTAGGTAGATGGGCACCTCCTGCTTCACTTAGTATTATGGGGATAGAAAAACAAATTGAAAAACAAATTGGCACAAAGTTAAATTTAAAAAAACTAGTTGGCATAGAAAATATTCGTTTTGTTGACAAAGATACTAGCTTAGTTGATATGGGTATGAAAGCTATTGCCAAAGCACTAAAGGATACAAAAAAGAACATTCCTACTTTTAAAAAGTCTGATATAGATCTCGTTATATATTGTGGAGTTTCTCGTGAAAATCTGGAGCCTGCAACGGCTGTTTTTTTTCATAAAGAGATGGACTTAGAGGGTGCTACGGCATTCGATATTACCAACGCCTGCTTAGGTATGATAGATGCTATGTTTGTTGCCGATTCTCTGATAGCAACGGGGAGGTACAAAAATGCACTGCTTGTCTCCTCTGAGATAGGGTCACATATGGGTAATATGGCATTAGAAAGCATCTTAGAAGGAGAGGATGTTAGACAACATTTTCCAGCACTTACACTAGGTGATGGGTCTGTTGCTATGATTATCTCTTCATTTCAGCCAAGCACAAATGGACTTTTATCTTTCAAATATGGCATAAGAGAAACTTTTGGTCAGTACGCCAATCTTTGTGTCATAAAAGATATTCATACACCAATGAGCATAAATGCAAAAGAACTTTTTGACATAGCATTGCAAAAATATCCACCAATGCTAATAGAAGTAGCCAAAGAATGCAATTGGGTTATCAAAGAGATAGATATGTATATACCACATCAAGCAAGTAAAAGAGCCATAGAAGAAGGTGCTAAAAAGTTTGGTATCAAAATGAAAAATATACATTTCACAATTGTAAATTATGGTAATATGGCTTCTGTATCACTTCCGTTTACACTTTCACAAGCTATAGATGAAAAAATTGAGAAAAATAAAAAACTCAATGGCGAGAAAATAATACTTGCAGGTTTTGGCTCTGGTCTTGGAGTGGGTATTATTGCATTAGAGCATATACCCAATGAGTAAAAATCTAAAAATCTCTTTTTATCTTTATAATATTGTACTATTTTTCTTTTTTGTATTCTCTTTTGTCTATATGAGCAGGAGTGAATTTATGCCCTATCATTCTATAGCCGTGCATACGACTTGGAGTGAAGTACCATCAAATTTCAAAATTCTCATCTTAGTAGGTATCCACATTGTTGGTTCACTGCTATTTATCGTTTCTAGTGCTATTGCTATTATCTTACATATTCCTTTTAAGCAAGGAGTCATTTGGGCAAAATATACAGTAGGAGTATTGAGTCTGCTTGTAGCTTTTAGTCTATTGTATACCGTACTCTATATGAGAAGTCATACAGATGCTTCTCCACCCTATTATCCTCTAGTAGCCATAATTTGTATAATTTTGCTTTCTCTATTTTACTCTTTTAGGAAGAGTAAAATAATAGCAAATGAAATTTAAATAGGAGTTTTTTATGTCCATAGCAAAATACCCTGATGTTTTTGATGCATTAAAGGCTGAAGTAAAAGAGGCTGGTTTACTTCAGAGAGTTCCTATTCGTGGGAGTGTGGAGATGGCAGGAGTCATCCTGTCGATGATAATCGTGGATGTCCTAGCGTTTAACTGGAGTCATTTTACTTCAAATACTTGGACTCCCTATGCACTGGGTTTTTTTATGGCTATTATCTTTACTCGTGCTGTTTTTATCTCACATGATATTTTACATCTGCAATACTTCAAGAAAAAATCACTTTCGTTTTATCTAAGTTATCCATTTTCTGTGCTTATACTCTCTTACTCATCTTCTTGGTGGGATATCAAACATAACATAAACCATCATACTTGGTGCAACATCCCTCAAAAAGATGAAGATATCTTAGAGATGGATGGTGCCTTTACCATACATCAAAAGGGTAACAGAGCATGGCTTAGAGCTATCAAATACTTTGTCTTTTGGGGTGCAATGTTTTTTATGCATATTGCTTTTATATGGCGTTCTTATGGTTTTGTTATCAGCCATAAAAAATGGGGCGAGTTCGGTTTGATGCTTCTTCATTGGCCATTGATTTGGGGGCCGATATTCTATTTTTTACCGCCAACAGATGCTTTGACAGTATATTTAACACTCAATTTTACTCTTTCACTTTGGCTTGGACTTGGATTTGTTCCAAATCATTTTGGATGTGAAGTCTTTGAGGAAGAAGAGAGCAAGTCTCTTAGTTGGATGGAGTTACAGATGAGAACATCCCGTTCACTGAGTGGTGGAGCATTTAGCCATTGGTTTTTTGGTGGACTAAATACCCAAATAGAACACCACCTTTTTCCCAAAGCACCTCGCTTTCATCTCTTGAAAGTAAAAAAAATAACGAAAAGATTTGCACAAAAGCACAATATCTATTATTTTGAAGCCACACCTATAGAGGCTTATATTCAAATCAATGATGTTTTAAAAAAATATTGATAGAGATCAAATCCAAAAGACATTTTAAATTGAAATTTTTTGAAGATTGGGGTGTGGCTAAATTGATGTATTTTTTTAAGCTACATCAGAAAAGTACCTATCATTATGATAGTGTTCATGCCTTATTTGATGCCAAAAAGATATATCTTTTTTCTGCATTGGCATTTTTGGTGGGTGTGTTAATGACTTTGCCTATTATTTATGTTGAGCTTCAATATCATATATTTGATGCTAAAGAAGTTACTTTGAGTTTGGTGTTTGCTTATGTATCGCTCTTTATACTCTTCGTCTTTTTGGAGTTTTATTTATTGTTTTTGTTGGGATTTTATCTTTTGTCCTATTATGTCTATCATATCATTGATATTTATAAACAGCATAACATTGGCACGATTAAAGAGAAAGAATTTTTGGCAATGCTTGTGAGAACAGTCATGGAATTGTCTGAACCTGAGATAGTAAAATATAATATCAATCACAAAGAGAGAAAAGAAAAAGCACTTGTGCTATGGGCTTTTGTCTATAAAGTCAAAGTAATTATGACTAACTTTATCCTCAAGTTTATAGCCAAAAAAGTATTTACGCGTTCTTCATTTAGGCTATACACTCCCTATATCGCATCTCTAGGTACAGGGCTTTGGGATGGGATAGTGTATTATAAAACTATTCGACATAGCCAATACAAAATCATGGTTAGGTTGGTTGTTTTGTATTTGTGGGAACATAAACAAAGTCTATTGATTGGGGAGCATTACACCAAATTGATTTTGGCTAGGTATCTTGATTATGGGGAATATAACAATAATTTTGATTATTTACTAGAGAAAATTCATAGAGAAACGGCATTTAATTATGTAATCAATGATTATATAGATGAAACACATCTTCAATCTAACGATAAATATTTTATATTGCTACTCTACGCCCTCAAAGAAAAAAGACAAGTAAAAAAAGAAAGTCTTATCATTCATCAAATAGACGATAAAGAGTTGTTCAAGAAGTTATTAAATGCTTTAAAACAAGGAGATACACCTTATGTATATCAGTATATAGATGAAAAAGTGATATGATTTAGCAACCCGCTTTTTAAATAACAGATTTAAATAAGGCAACAATAATAATCTTATTTTTTAAGCAAGTACTTTTTGTCAAGATTACTGTGGATTGATGTATCTTTGCTATAATAAAGAAAAAATATAAAGATATTTACACCAATGATTTATAAATATATACTAGGGATTTTATTACTTATTGGTACTGCTTCTGCAGGAACCATTCATGTTGCCATTGCAGCCAATATAAATGATGCCATGAAAAGTTTGAAACAAGTATTTCATGCTCACTATCCCAATACAAAAGTAATACTTTCACTTGGCAGCAGCGGTAAAATGGCTGCACAAATTAATCATGGAGCTCCTTATCAGATCTTTATGTCTGCTGATATGGCATACCCTCAAACTTTATATGATGGAGGTATCGCTGTGACAAAGCCTCTTGTCTATGCAGAAGGTTCTTTGGTACTGTTTAGTCGTAATAAGCAAGACTATACTAAAGGAATACAGATTATTGAAAATTCTGATATACAGAGCATTGTTATAGCCAATCCAAAAACTGCTCCCTATGGAAAAGCAAGTGTTCAGGCTCTAAAAAATGCCAAACTATATAGTAAAATTGTTTCCAAATTAGTGTATGGTGAGTCTATAGGACAGACGATTTCATATACTGTGCATGTTGCAGATATTGGCTTTGTTGCAAAATCTTCACTTTTCAGTCCTAATATGAAACAATTCAAAGAAGGAAAACATTGGATGGAGTTAAGCTCTAATCTCTATACTCCCATAGATCAAGGCATTGTAATACTTAAAAATGGACAAGGCAACAAAGAAGTAGAATCTTTTTATCATTTTATATTCAGTACAGAAGCAAAAAAAATATTAGAGAGTTTTGGATATAAAATCCCATGAGTTATATTATCGCAACAGTGTCAGAAATAAAAAATGTTGAAAGTTTACATTATGTTACATTCACCTGTCATAAGCAAAACCTCTCTATGATAAGTTTGGAATTAGATAAAGATGTGCAAATTGACAAAAAAGTTAAACTCGTTGTAAAGTCATCTCATGTAGCTATAGCCAAGGAGTTTACCGGTCTTGTGAGTTATGCCAATCAATTAGCAATGACTGTTCACTCTATTAACAAAGGGAAACTACTTTGTAGTGTGACACTTGAGTTTTTTGATATGTTTATAGAATCTATTATCACACGGGATGCTTCAGAAAAAATGTCTTTAACCAGTGGTGACCATATAACTGTTTTTATAAAAGCCAGTGAAATAGCTATTTGTGAGATTTTAGATGATTGAAACTTTGCAAAACTTAGATTTTTTACCTTTTATACTTTCTTTCAAGCTTGCATTATTGACTACAGTTATATTGTTTATTATTAGTCTTCCTTTGGCATGGTATCTCTCTCAAATGCAGTCAAAATATAAACCATTTTTTGAATCTATCACAGCACTGCCTTTAGTGCTTCCTCCTTCTGTATTGGGTTTTTATATTTTAGTGATGCTTTCTACTAATTCTCCTATAGGAGGATTTTTTGAAGATGTTTTTGACATAAAGCTTATCTTTAATTTTACGGGTTTGGTTGTGGCTTCATGTATCTACTCCTTGCCTTTTATGGTGCAGCCACTACAAGGAGGGTTTGAGTCACTCCCTAAGAACATACTTGAAGCGTCTTATATCGCAGGCAAAGGCACAGTTGAGACTATATTCAGAGTTGCGTTGCCTAATATCAAGCCCGCGTTGCTTACGGCACTCATTATTACTTTTGCCCATACTGTAGGAGAATTTGGTGTCATTTTAATGGTGGGAGGTAGCATTCCAGGAGAAACCAAAGTCGCGTCTGTTGCCATCTATGAAATGGTTGAAATCATGGATTACACAGCGGCACATATCTATAGTGGCATTATGGTATTTATGAGTTTTTCAGTTCTTCTTATTGTGTATATATTTAATGCTAAACAAGCTAAAAGAATAGGTATCTTTCACTCATGATACATATAGATATAAGCAAAAACCTTCATGGGACTCAGGGTGCTATGGTCCTAGAAATGAAAGTAAATATTGAAACAGGAAGTTTTGTCGCACTAAGCGGATCTAGTGGTAGTGGGAAAACTACCTTTTTGCGTATCCTTGCTGGTCTTGAAAAAGCGGAAGGTAGGATTAAAGTAGATGATGAAGTTTGGCTAGATGCCAAGACCATCAAACCTACACAGCAAAGAGAAATTGGTTTTGTCTTTCAAGAGTATGCACTCTTTCCAAATATGACAGTAGAAGAGCATTTACTGTTTGTGCAAAAAGATAAAAAACTTGCCAAAGAATTATTGGAAATTACCCAACTTACTTCCTTAGCCAAAAGACTCCCCTCTACATTAAGCGGAGGTCAGCAACAAAGGGTGAATTTATGTAGGGCTATGATGAGACGTCCTAAATTGCTTCTTATGGATGAACCTTTATCTGCACTTGATGTAAAGATGAGAATGAAATTACAAAACGAGATACTCTCTTTACATAAGTTGTTCAATACAACTACCATTATGGTAAGTCATGACCCAAGCGAAATATACCATATGGCAAAGCGTGTTATTGTATTGGATGCAGGTAAAGTGATAGACGATGGTAACCCCAAAGACGTGCTTCTTAAAACCAGTGGAAGTGCCAAGTTTGCTTTTGAAGGAGAACTTATTGATATTATTCAAGTTGATATTATCTATATCGCCATTATCGCCATTGGACAACAATTAACAGAAATTGTAGTCAGTCATGATGAGATACAAAACTTAACCATAGGGCAAAAAGTAAGCATAAGTACCAAAGCCTTTAGTCCTTTACTCAAATCATTTAATAGGTAAATTATTTTTTACCTATTAAGTTTAAATTTAAGATTCTAACCTCTGTTGTCTCTTCGGTGAAGATGAACAATAAAGAGAAAAATCAATAATATATATTAGTAATAATTATCAATTTAATAAACTATTAAGAAAACTTTCGATAAATTACGATTTCGATAATAACTATCAAATATATATAAAATAAAACAAGGAAAATTATGAACAAAATGACAACGGCATTAAGCCTAGTAGCGATATTGGCAACAGGTGTTCAGGCAGTATCACTAGAAGATCGTGTAAAGGCACTTGAAGAACAAAATACAGTACTCACAGAAGAAGTACTTGCTTCACAATCTGCTGGGTTTACACGTATAGATACAGAAAAGTCATACAACGGTATGGGTGCAGCAGCATCTAAAGTGTATTATTCAGAAAGTCCACTTTCTATTGGTGGGTATGGAGAGATGTTTTATGCAAACCCTGATGATGGTGATGATTTTACAGATGTGTATAGATTTATTACTTATTTTGGATATAGGTTTAATGATTGGCTTATTTTGAATGCAGAAATAGAGTATGAACATGGTGCAACATCTCAAAAAGGTGGATCCGTTGTTGTTGAATTTTTATACTTAGACTTTTTGCTTTCTAAGGAATTTTCACTTAGAGTAGGGAATCAACTGGTTCCTATGGGGATGGTTAACCTTAGACATGAACCAACTTTATTTAATACGGTGCAAAGACCAGAGATAGAAAGACAACTGATTCCCTCAACATGGCATGAGACGGGAGTAGTAGCTTATGGTAGGTTTGATGATATTGGTATTGAGTACACGGCTGGTTTGATTAATGGTTTGAATGTTGATAACGATAAAGCAAAAGAAGGAAAGTCTGGTTGGATTAGATCAGGAAGAATAGGTACACAGAAGAATGGTTCTTATCAACCTGCTTTTGTTGGACGTATAGATTATACGGGTATCAATGGTTTGGTTACAGGTGCTTCTATGTATTATGGTACTGGTTCAAATGGTGCTGATACTAAAACTTCAGGACTTACAACAACGATGTTTGACGTGCATACAAGATATGAAAATGGACCATTTGCAGCCTATGGACTTTATACGCAAACAAATTTAAGTGGAGTAGAAAACTTTGGTACACCTGATGCTGTAGAAAAAGCTAGTGGATATTATATGAATGCTTCTTATGATTTGGGTGCTGTAATAGGAATTGATTATAAAATGCCTATTTTTGCACAATATGAGAATTGGAATCCTGTAGAAAAGACACTTAGTGGGGTCAATGAAGACGCATTTGATACAGAAACTGTTACAATAGGAATGAACTTTTTCCCAACAAGTCAAACCGTATTAAAACTTGATTATGAGATGGATAAAGTTGGTACTGTAGATACCAATACCCTTTCTTTTGGGCTTGGTTTTATATTCTAATATCGGATAAACATTATGCACAAAATATTTATGACATTACTCTTTGGGATACTTTTATCTCAAAGCAGTGTAGCTAAAAATAACAGCGTTGTTGATAATGCTATCAAGTCTTCATTTACTAGGGTGAATAGTATTGAACCTAAGAATATTATTTTGACTAACAAACAATTTTCTCAAGTGAAGTCTAGAGCAAAAACAGCAGTAAAAACTAAAATATATCGATACTACGATATAAAAAATAAGACAAAAAGACTAGGGTACGCTATACTTATTTCAAGAGTCATGAGAACTAAAAAAGCTACGGTTTTGTATGCATTTGACACCTCGGGTACCTTGAGGTTTACAGAAATTTTAGCATTTGGTGAACCACCAGAGTACATACCAAACAAAACATGGATGGGTCAACTTCAAAATAGAGATGCAGCAACTATCCTTACTATAGGAAAAGATATGCCTACAATCAGTGGGTCTACACTCTCTGCTAGGGCTATTACCCAAAGTGCAAGAGTTGCTAGAGCCATTTATGAAATTGTATTAAAGTAGAAAATAAATGAAATTTTTAGTGACAAAAGATTTGCTACACTCTAAACTTTTGAACTATTTGGTAGCAAGTGTAGTGTTTGGCATACTTTTGTATGTTGCTTTTGATATGCTACTTCATGCTTATGTTATAGGTTTAGATATACAAAGTATTGGACTTACACTTTTTTGGTGATGCAGAAGATTTTGTTGAGCCTGTACTCATAGATTCGCTTTTACTTCAAGTACATATTGATTTGTTTATGTCACTTTTTGCACTTCTTATACTCTCTTCTATTTATATTCGTCTGTATGCAGAAAGAATTGGAACTAAATGGATAGTCCATCTTATGTTTATTTTGGGTCTCTTAGCTCCTTTGATGCTGATGACTGCTTATTTTACAAATATACTATTTGCTTATGTTTGGGTTATTAGCTTTATGTTCTGGCACCTTTTAGCACTGATAGTTGGCAGTATGATTTTAAAGAAACTTTTATTTAGATGAAATATTTAGCACTTTATAGCATTCCTATACGATACATGCTTATGTATACGATACTCATTTTACTCAGTGGTCTGTGGCTCTTTTTACTTTCACAAGGATTAGCTAACAGTGAAGGTGTGATGGATACCCTAAGAAATATTCTTACTGTTCCAGTAGAAAAGAGTATACATGGATTGATGGAAGTTGTGACACCACACCTTTTTTGCCATAACTACACTTGTCTTTATTGTAACACATTTCATGCTGTTTAGCACTAAGGTTTCACAAAAGGTATCACTGATAGTCGCCATGCTTCTTTTTGTTTTTAGCTTGTTAAATATCTTTTCTTACCTTGTGATTGTTTTTGGATTTTTGGTGTCTGGGTGGATTAAACTTTTGTCAATGTCACTGTTTGTACTGCTATTTCTAGTAATGCTAGGGCTGGTTACTTTTTCCTTGTAACTTAACCACTCTATGTCAATGAGTGTCTCTATATTTCCAAAAAGTATTTCCCCCTGTTTATCAACAATTACAAAAGCAATATCTTTCATGTTTTTTAGAAATGCCAATGCCTTATCTTTTGGCATCACAGAAATGGCTGTAGCATACGCATCTATCTTGGCATTGTTGGCTCTGCTAAAAAGTGATACAGAGACAAATTCACGACCTTGTGAAGCAGTTTTTGGATTGATGAGGTGATGTGCCTCTTTGGTGTTTGCAAATCTTCTGTAAGTGCCACTTGTAGAGATGGAGAGTTGGGAGTGTTTACTTGTTATTTTGGCAAAGGTCTGTTCAGAATAGGGCGATTGCAGATATATCTCACAATGATCTAAACATCGTATGTCTCCACTGAGTGCAATGATACCTTCGGTGATATTTTGTTCTTGAAGATACTTAGCTACCTTGTCTGTAGCATAACCCTTACCCATACCACCCAAATCTATGCTAATGTTTTCATCTGTTGAGATATGATGATTATCTATAGAAATACCTTGAATATCAAGATGTGCATTTTCTAACTCTTTTTTAGATGGAGCGTAGGTTTTTTCTTCTCCAAAATGGTATAGGTCTTTGGATATAGACCCTATGGAGATGTCAAAATAACCATCTGTATCTTTATAATAAGACTTTGAGAACTTAATCGCTTCTGCCAAATAAGGATCATACTTTATATTGTGGGTTTTATTGAGTATGGCGAGTGAGGCAGAGGGGTCATAGGTAGAGAGTGCGTTTTCTATTTTTTTGATAAGTTCAAATGATTTTGTAAGTGCATCATTGTTTTTTTTGTGTAAAGTGATGTGTACAAATGTCCCCATGAGTACTTGTGTACGTGTTAGCATATCTTTTGACTGAATACTTCCAGGTGTAAGTAAAAGTAATAAGAGATACCTCACTATCTTTTTTCCAATACCTCTACCACACCGCTAAAATCTTTTTCATGTCCAAAACATGAGTTAGAGTTACAAATCATATAGCCATCATTATTGTCATTTTTAAATAGGGAAAATGGATGGGGAAGTGCATCTAGCTCTTTGATATGCTCTTTTAATTTTTTTTCTTTTGCTTTAATGATGACATCATCTTTGAGATAACGTATGACCATTTTACTCATACGAGGGCTAGAGATAGGTTGTCGCATGACATCATAAGAGTAAATCTCAAGGGTTTTAAAGACAAACTTCTTATACACAGTATCGACCAAAGATGAGATACTATAGAGTACGGAAATCATAGTGGCAACAGAAGAAGGATAAGAACTGTCAAAAATGTCTGCATTGGTTTCAAACTCTCCACGTGAAAACTTCCATTTACCCTTATCAAAATACTTTTCTATGGCGGCATTGCTTAGTTTGGTAGCAGTGATGAGGTAAGTTTCATCTAGTGTACTTTCATAAGCTTCTATGAGTGTTTCGCAGAGGTAAGCATAGTCTTCTAAAAATGCTTTTATCTTAGGCTTTTTCCCGATGAGCGTGGAGTGGTAGAGTTCAGAATTGATATACATAGACTCTAATAAGGAAGCAAGAGAGTTGATGGCAGGTTTGAGATACTTTGTATCGACTCTTGATGCCTTAAAGAGAGAAGTGATCATCATGGCATTCCAAGATACCAGTACTTTTTTATCGATAAATGGATAGGTACGCTTTTCATCACGTCTTTTCTTCAATGCCGCAATGCCTTCTTTGTAGTAGGGGATGTCAATACGTGCAGGGTCATCTACCCGTACAATGTTTTTGCCTTCAAAATTACCTTCTTTGGTGATATGCAGTGCTTTAGCAAGTGAAGCATGTGCTTTAGGAGGAATGCCTGCTTTATCAAAAGATTTGAGTGCTTTATCGTAGGTAAAGACAAAGTATTTACCTTCTATTCCTTCAGTGTCTGCATCAGATGCGGAGTAGAAAAGTCCATCTTTGTTCATAGTGTCTTGCATAAAATCTATGGTTTCAAAAGCGACAGATTTGTAAAATTCATGTCCTGTGACAGAATAAGCTTTGAGATAGACTGCTGAAAGTAAAGCATTGTCGTAAGTCATTTTTTCAAAGTGGGGCACAAGCCATTCGTTGTCTGTAGAATAACGACAAAAACCACCATCTACTAAGTCACGCAAGCCACCTTTTGCCATGGACGAGAGTGAAAGCAGTGCCATATTGAGTGTTTCTTTATCATCTGTAATACGGTAAACATCCAAAAGTAAGTCAAGGGTTGAAGCCTGTGGAAATTTGGGGGCTTTGTTAAATCCACCATTTTGATGATCAAAAAGCTGTTTGGCTTGGTCTGAAACTCTTTGTATGATACTCATATCTAGTTTGGTGGCTTGTATTTTGTCTTCTTTAGGATTGAGAAAACGGAGTATTTCATCTGCTTTTTCGGTAAGTAGGTCTTTCTCTTTGGTATATTTGTCAGCGATGACTTCGAGTAGAGAGCTAAAACTCATCATCCCGTAACGTGGTTCATCGGGGATGTAGGTGGCGGAATAAAAAGGTTTTTGTTCTTGTGTTAAAAAGATGGAGGTGGGCCAACCTCCAGGTCGCTGGTTCATCAGTTGATAGACTTCTTGAAAATGTTTATCTATATCAGGGCGTTCTTCTTTATCTACCTTGATTGCAATAAAATGTTCATTGAGTATTTTCGCTGTGGCTTGATCTTCAAAAGATTCATGTTCCATGACATGACACCAGTGGCAGGAACTGTACCCGATAGAAAGAAAGATAGCTTTATTTTCTTTGCGTGCTTTTTCAAATGCTAGCTCTCCCCAAGGATACCAGTTTACGGGATTGTCAGCATGTTGCTGCAAATAGGGAGAATATTCATTTTCAAGATGGTTTGCCATTGGGGTGCCTTTTTTACTTTTAACAATATGCTAACGTTTTTTTAGTTACTATTACACAACTTATACACGTATCTTACTATAGAATGCTGTAAAAATTCAATACAAGTGAAGAAAAATGAAAAATAACATCAAAAAGTTACTCCTTTTAGGGCTTGTCCTCTCTAGCTTTGTGTTTGGTAGCTTTGAAAGTGCCTTAAAAAAGCATAAGTTTTTATCACCAGATGAAGCATTTCAAGTTTCAGCTGTGCTCAAAGATGGAATGATCGAAACAAAAATCATTATCGGAGATAAAATACACCTATATGATGACCATACACTCCACTACCGTATTGTCTCCCCTGAGTTGGTAGAATTGACGGTAAACAAACCTACATCCCATGAGTTTGACGGTGATATGGTGTATGAAAAAGAACTTGTGGTTAGTATACCCGTATCTGATATAAGTGAGAAAGTTGCAGGTGACTACATACTTGAACTAGAGTTTCTAGGATGTTCTGATGCAGGTATCTGTTATCAGCCTATTATCAAATCTTTTCATTTTAAAGGTGCACCCTTAGGTGTATTTGACAAAATTTCAAAATTGGTCAAAGAGGGTAATGCCGCAAAGATTGTAGATGTATTGGTCAATGAAAGTTCATTTTTTGTCTTATTTCTCTTTTTTATATTTGGGTTACTTTTATCACTCACACCGTGTATTTTCCCTATGATTCCTATCTTATCTTCGATTATTGTTTCTCAGCAGTCTGGAGATGAAAAACCAAATATGGCACAGGCATTTTTTACTTCATTGATCTATGTACTGGCTATGGCACTTACCTATACATTTGTAGGTCTTGTTGCAGGCTTACTTGGGGCTGACTTGCAAGCAGCGATGCAAAACCCTTGGGTCTTGACCATATTTTCTGGAGTCTTTATTGCATTGGCACTTTCATTGTTTGGATATTATGAGATAGGTCTTCCTTCTTCATGGCAATCAAAACTCAATAAAGCCAGTGACAATGCACAAGGTAAAGGTATAGCTGGAACAGTCATCATGGGTGCTTTATCGGCACTGATAGTAGGACCTTGTACTGCGGCACCTATCTCTGGTGCAGTGATCTTTATCTCTCATACTGGTGATGCACTTTTAGGTGGGGCAGCACTTTTTGTGATGAGTATGGGTATGGGTATGCCTCTGCTTCTTGTGGGATTAGGTGCAGGTAAATTTATGCCAAAACCTGGTGGTTGGATGACACGAATTTCACAAGTCTTTGGTGTGATGATGCTCGCTCTTGCTATCTTTATGCTTTCACGTATACTGCCATCAGGGGTGACTATGACACTTTGGGCACTTCTATTTATGGGGACAGCTATCTATATGGATGTCTTTGGGCATAAAGAAAATGAGGGTGCTAAGAAACTCTTTAGATTGCTTGCTCTGACATTCTTGTTATATGGTGCTTCGTTATTTGTGGGTGCAGTAAGTGGTTCAACATCGTTCATAAGACCATTTGAAAGGTTTACAACGGGTGTTGCAGTGACTGCTTCTCATACGGTTGAATCCAAAAAAGAACATTTGGGCTATTCTGTAGAGCGTCTTATGAAAGAGGTCAAAGCATCCGATAAAATGGTTGTGGTAGATTTTGGGAAAGATTCATGTACAGCATGTACAGAACTCGAAGAGATCACTTTTCCTCATCCTTTGGTGCAAGAACAGTTAAAAAACTTTACTTTCATTAAGGTAGACCTCACAGCAAATAATGATGAGGACAAAGCCTTACTCAAAAAGTTTGAACTTTTTGGTACACCAAACATCATATTTTTTGACAAAGATAACAAGTATATACCAGAAAAATCTTTGACGGGTTTCATCTCACCCGAACCTTTTGCAAAACATTTGGAAGGT
>JAUZSE010000006.1 GCA_030949725.1 Sulfurovum sp.
TAGCAGATAATAGTGCATTGATAGAACCTGCGGAAGCACCAGCTACAGAATGTAGTTCTGGTTCTACACTTTTTGCTTTTTTTAGCATTTTTATCATAGCCCAGTTGTAACCTGCTTCATAGGCACCCAGACTTACCCCTCCTGAAATGACCATGGAAAAATTTAGTTTTTGACGTTCGGCATGAAGGGTGAGTGTAAAAATACAGAACAGGAGAGAGAGTTTAAAAAAGATTTTCATAGGAGTGACCTTTTGAGATAGAGAGTCTTAAAGAGGGTAGGGATACATTACCCTCTCGTGTGCTTGATAAACTTTTCGATACGTCTGATTCCCTCGCGTATAGTTATAATATCTGTTGCAAAAGAAAACCTAAAATACCCTTGCGATCCAAATCCTATACCAGGAATCACGGCAACACCTGTAGCTTGAAGTAAGTCTTTGCAGAACTCAATGGAGTCATTGGATACATCTTTGATATTTACAAAGAGGTAGAATGCTCCCTCTGGTTTCAAGACAGATAAACCCTCTATAGCATTGAAAAGTTGTACGGCTTCATCTGCTCTAGCTTCAAAAGCCCTTCTCATAGTCTCTATATCATCATCTACTTCACCTAGAAGTGCAGGGATAGCAGCTTTTTGAGTAATAGAATTGATATTTGAAGTACTTTGACTTTGTAGTTTGTTCATCGCAGCAATCAGTGTTTTGTTTGGTGTTGCCAAATACCCAAAACGCCATCCCGTCATGGCTACAGATTTGCTAAGACCATTAACCGTGACGGTACGTTGGTACATGTCTTCAGAGATGCTTGCTGTGGCTACAAATTTGATGCCATAGACAAGTTTTTCATACATTTCATCAGACACAACAAGGATATTGGTTCCCTTTAAGACTTCAGCCAAAGCTTCAAGTTCTTGTTTGGAGTATACCGAGCCTGTAGGGTTGGAAGGTGAAGTGAGTATGAGCATTTTTGTTTGAGGCGTAATAGTATTTCTTAGCTGATCCGCAGTAATTTTAAAACCTGCTATTTCATTGGTCTCTATAATCATAGGTATAGCACCTGTGTATTTGACCAATTCAGGGTATGTCACCCAATAAGGTGCGGGGATGATGACTTCATCTTCGGGATTAAGTACAGTTTGGAAGAGGTTAAAAAGTGCTTGTTTGGCACCATTGCTTACGATGATGTCAGAGGGAGCATAGTCTAGTCCATTGTCTCTTTTGAGTTTGGTGGCGATGGCTTCAAGAAGTTCTGGTATGCCAGCTACAGCGGTGTACTTTGTAAACCCTTCATTGATAGCTTTGATAGCTGCATCTTTGATAGGTTGTGGCGTAGAAAAGTCTGGCTCACCTGCTGAAAAAGAGAGAATATCTTTGCCTTGTGCTTTTAAATCACGGGCAAGTGAAGAGATAGCGATGGTAAGTGACGGAGAGAGTGTTTGGATGCGATCAGATAGCATGAAAACCCTTTAATGAAATTAATTTAAACAACTTAGATTATATCTTAAAGAGGGTTATATCATCTTATTTAGGTACTAAGAGGGGGTATTTTTAATCCATACTGTGAATAAAGTTGTCATACTCTTCATCTAAATCATTTTCTTTTTGCTTAATAGCATCTTGTTTGGCTTTGGGTAAAGCAGCTTCTAGTACTTCAATACGTTTTATTAGGTACTCAAAAATTTCCTTATTGACATCGGGCATGATGGCATGGTCTAGATGAGAGCGTTCTCTTTGGCATTGTATGACACGGGCAGGTATACCTATAGCTGTAGCAGAAAAAGGCACATTTTTAACGACCACTGAATTGGCACCTATTTTTGCATCATCTCCTATATAGATGTTGCCCAATACTTTTGCACCAGCACCTATAACTACATTGTTACCTATAGTAGGGTGGCGTTTACCTTTGGAAGTCTTGACACCACCAAGGGTTACTTGTTGGTAGATGATCACATCATTACCGATAATCGTCGTCTCACCTATCACCACACCCACACCATGATCTATAAATACTCTACGTCCTATAGTCGCTGCTGGATGTATGTCTATCATCGTGAAGAACATGCCAAAAGCAGAAATAAACCTAGGGATGAAGCGTAAGCCTTTTTTGTGTAAGGCATGCGCAAAACGATGGAAAAAAAGTGCCCATAGACCAGGATAGTTAAAAAATAATTCAAAAGTAGAATGCAGGGCAGGGTCATTTTTCTTGACATTGGTGAAATCTTCTTTAATGAGTCTAAATATATTCACTATGTATTGTCCTTGTTTGTATTGTTTGTATTGTGGGCTTGTATGGTTTTAAGATAACTGTTTTCACTTAAATAAAGATATAGTTTACCTAAAAGTTCTCTTTTTTCTTCTTGTGTAATATGCGTGGATGCTTCAATACGATATTTGAGTGTCTTATCTATAATATTAGTATCATAGTCTAAGTCATCAAGTACATCCATAAGATTTTGTGCTTCTATAAGGTGTTCAACGTAGTATTTACCCTCTGTATCAAAATGGATGACGGCTTCTGTAGGATGAGTAAAGAGGTTATGTTTCATGCCAAGTACTTCTTGATATGCTCCCGTAAGGAAAAAAGCCAAAAAGTATTCTTCTTTGCTTACGTCGATGTCATGGAGGTAAAGTGGTAATTCACGGTTAAAACCTATCTCACCATCGCTATCACAGGTGATATCCCAAATACTTGCAGGATTGCTTGGTTTGGTATCGAGTCTATCGAGTGGCATGATAGGAAACTGTTGTGCCAAACCCCAAAAATCTGGAAGTGATTGGAAAGCAGAAAAATTTACAAGATACTTTTCTTGTATACGGTCTTGTAGCTTTTTGAGTTCATCTGTATCTTCAGATTTAAGCAAAGCAATAGATTTTTTGATGATAAGATTGACAAGTATCTCTGTATTGGAACGGTCTTCGAGATCTATATATCCTAAATCAAAGAGTGTGAGCAAAGATTCCATGTGATCGAGTGCATCATGCAGGTATTCTCTGGCGTGTTTACGTGAGATTGATTTATAGAGATCATGTAACTCTTCTATGAGTGGGGGGTTTGTGTCTTTAAGACGTAAACCTTTTTCATTGTACTCTTGAGAAAATAGCTCTAATACAGGTGCAATAAGTACAGAGTGTGATGCAGCAATGTAGCGTCCAGACTCCGTAAATATGTCAGGCTCATCTACCCCTTTGCTTCTGGCGATTTCTTGCATAAGATAGACCACATCATTGGCGAACTCTTGTAAGGAATAGTTGCGTTCCGTTTTCCCTTCGTGTTGGCTATACTCTACTGCCAAACCACCCCCTATATTGATGGCTCCTAGAGCATCTGCACCACGTTTTTTGAGTTCTGCGTAGATGTTACCTGCTTCACGTAAAGCTTTTTTGAGTGGGGCAATCTCTCCCATTTGTGAACCGATGTGAAAATGAATCATCCATAAATGCCCTAAGAGATTATTTTTTTTGAGCATCTCATAGGCTTCAAGAAGTTCGGTTGATGTCAGACCAAATTTGGAACTATATCCACCACTTTTTGCCCAGATACCTATACCCGAACTATGCAGACGGATACGCACACCAATTTTAGGTGTCATAGGCGTACTGGCTGTAGTGTTAAACTCACGATTGACTTGTATAATCGTTTCTAACTCTCCTAGACCTTCTATAGTAATAGTAAGATTATGTCCCATTTTGACAGCAATAAAACAAAGAGAAATCATCTCCTTGTCTTTAAACCCATTGACTGTGATAGGTGCGCCTAGCGGGGTTTTGGTCATAGCAATGATAAGTTCTGCTTTACTTCCTGCTTCCAAACCGTAATTGTATGCAGATGATACGTCCATCAAGGAAGTGATGAAGTTTGGAAACTGATTGACTTTGAGTGGGAAAACAGCATGGAAACTACCGCTATAGTTAAATTCCTGTTTTGCTTTTTCAAAGGTGTTGAAAAGTGTAGAGATCTGTTTTTCTATCAGGTGTGGAAAACGAAGAAGAAGCGGGCCCTTATACCCTTTGTTCCGAATGTCTTGTGTGATTTGGAGCAAAGAAGGTTTAGAGGCATGGTTAATATTGACAGTGTCGTTATGGATAACAAAGTTATCGTCAGCCCAAATATCTAACCCGAAATCTTTCATTATATACCTACTTTTTTATAATCTGTTGGTTCTTCTTGTGTGATGCGGTGTATATTGCCTCCAAG
Source organism: Sulfurovum sp. (assembly GCA_030949725.1). GTDB lineage: Bacteria > Campylobacterota > Campylobacteria > Campylobacterales > Sulfurovaceae > Sulfurovum. The sequence continues at coordinate 4,197 of JAUZSE010000006.1, forward strand.
AGAAGAGATAGCATCAATTTGAACTTCTTCTATGCTTCTTTTAGGAAAGGCAAGTTGCAGGGCTATGTTGGGCATTATAGTCAGCTTCTGCATCTCCAAAAGACTGGATGATAACAGCACGATTAGAAAGATAATAACCTAAATAGCTTTTGTTCCCAACCCTCATGGCATCAATGATGACTACTTCAAGTGGCTTTCCCTTTGCATCCATTGCTGATTGTAAGGTTTGTATGTTTTCTCTTGTGCGTGTATATGCTTCGGTATTTTTATTATTGTTTCTATGTACAAGTACAAGACCCTCTTTGACAAAACGTGCTTGTATCTCTCTTTGCGTATTTGTTTTTTCTTCATTGCCTTTAAGCCAAATGATCTTTTGAAGTCCAAGCAATAGTTTTAACTCTATTTCGATCTCTTCTTTCTTCCAATAAGGATTAGAATCATCATTGATGATACAATTCTCTATCATAATAGCAGTACCTGCACCATCTACTGTAAAACAACTGGCATTGACTGTGAGGTTGGAGTGAATGCTCTTTACGTCTGCTTGAGCGATAACAACATTTGCCATTTTAGGACTTGTCTTGTCTTTTTTGTCATCCTCTTCTTCTACCCTAGGGAAGTTAAAGTTTATAGCAGACTTATGGTCTTTTTCATCCCAAACGAAAGTAGGTCCTTCCTCTCTCATCCATGGCGTATTCATCTCTGATTCAATAACTTCTATAGGATAATGATGTGTATCCAAACTTCCAAGGAGTGCTAGAAGTTCTTTATGATCTGCCTTTTTAACCAAGATGGATACAGGTTCATACTGTGCAATGGCTGTGATAACAAGTATAAGGTTGTGTTTTATTTCATCTGTGTGAAAAGCGATCCATGTTTTTTTATGTGCATTACTTTCATGAGGTAAGTATGAAGGAGTGATCAGTAAAAGTTCACCTCTTTTATCACGGGTACAAGACCATATAACAGTACCCAACAGTAGTAGCATCACAATTCTACGTTTTATATGTCTCATAGATTCCCTTATATTTTTGGAATTATATCTAAAGTTTTAATCTAATCTTAACTATAATGGTTATTATGAAGCAACTGTTCCTAATATATGAAAATAATCCTGATCATCTTAAGCTTTTGGCAACAGGAAAATGGATGCTTGATACTGTACTTCAAATAGAGAAAGAACTGCGTAAAACGCCTTGTGATCAAAAGATCATTTGGGATCTCTCAGGGATCAATGATTTTGATTCTGCGGGTATTTTACTTTTTATAGAATATTTAGAACGTTTTCAAGATCAGACCCATGTAGAGGTTATAGGGTATAGCCATAATCAAAAAGAGATGTATGTACTTCTGCATAAAAATATTCATAAGATTCAACGCCCTAAAAAGAAAAATATTTTAGAAAAGATAGGTGAGAGTAGTTTTGAAATCTATAAAGATATTAAAGAGTTTATTACTTTTACGGGACATGTTATACACGCCTTTATACATACAATTTTAAACCCCAAAGAGATACGCCTTAAAGAAATAGTCTATCATATACACCAATCAGGATTTAATGCACTTATCATTATAGGATTGACCTCATTTTTAGTGGGGATGGTCATCTCTTATCAGGGGTCTGTACAATTGGCCAAATTTGGTGCGGATATTTTCATTGTAGATACAGTAGCTATTTCTATTACACGAGAATTAGGGCCTATGATAACAGCTATAGTCATAGCAGGGCGTAGTGGTTCTGCGTATACAGCTGAAATAGGCGCTATGAAAATCACAGAAGAAATTTCGGCTATGAGAACTATGGGCTTTGACCCTTATACTTTCTTGGTATTGCCACGGATCATTGCACTTATGATTGCATTGCCTTTACTTATCTTTTTTGCAAATATAATGGGTATATTGGGTGGTATGGTTGCAGCTATGATGGCACTAGATATTTCTATGGTACAATTTACCAATAGACTCTATGAAGTATTGGAAGTAAAGCACTATATATTGGGGATGATTAAAGGCCCTGTATTTGCTTTGATTATCGCTTCTATAGGCTGTTTTAGAGGATTTCAGGTTTCAAATAACACGGAGAGCATAGGGCTTCATACGACACAATCTGTGGTAAATTCTATTTTCTTAGTCATCGCTTTTGATGCACTTTTTTCAGTACTTTATACGGAGTTAGGACTATGAATACAGTCATAAAAGTAGATGGCATAGTGACAAGGTTTGGTGAAAGAACCATACACGATGGTGTGAATCTTCATATAGATAAAAACGAAATCTATGCTATTTTGGGTGAAAGTGGTTCAGGTAAATCTGTACTGATGAAAGAGATGATTATGCTTTTAGAGCCTAGTGGGGGAAAAGTAAGTGTATTGGGTAAGATGTTAAATAATATTAGTTTTAAAGATGCACAAGCATTGCGAAGTGATTGGGGAGTACTTTTCCAATTTGGAGCACTTTACTCTTCTTTGAGTATCGCAGAAAATATAGAAGTACAACTCAAAGAATTTAGCAATATATCTCAAATGATGAGAAATAAATTGGTGGCTTCCAAATTGGCTTTGGTAGGGCTAGAGCCTTATGTTGGAGCATTGTATCCTTCAGAGTTAAGTGGTGGTATGGTAAAACGTGCAGCACTGGCTCGTGCTTTAGCCATGGAGCCAAAATTACTTTTTTTAGATGAACCTACTTCAGGACTTGACCCCATCGGAGCGCGTAATTTTGATGCACTTATCGTTGAGTTACGTGATTTACTGGGTATTACCGTTGTGATGATCACGCATGACTTAGACAGTATATTTTCCATCGTTGATCGTATGGCAGTTTTGGCAGATAAACATGTCGTAGCAGAAGGTACATTGGAAAATGTGCTACAATCTAAACATCCTTTTGTGGAAGCATTTTTTAGAAATGAGTACACAAAAGAGCGTTTTAAGGACAAGGTAAAAGATGTATAGCAAAGTAAATTATACTGTAGTCGGTTTGTTTGTATTGCTTTTTTCTGCGGGTCTGCTGTGGTTTGGCTTTTGGCTTGCTAAAGTGGGTTTGCAAGAAAACTTCAGTCTGTATAAACTGGAGATGAAAGAATCTGTTTCTGGACTTTCAAAAGATTCAAATGTAAAGCTACGAGGGGTAAACATAGGTCGTGTCTCTGCCATACGCATCAACCCTGAAAATATAGAAAGTATTGAAATACTCTTAGAAATAAAAGAGAACATTCCTATCAAAGAAGACATGCTAGCATCTACACAAATGTTGGGTATCACAGGTCTTTTATCTATAGAAATAGAGGGGGGAACCAATGGGGCTAAAACCTTAATTCCCACAAAATCATACATTCCTTTGATTCCATCTAAACCTTCACTGCTTTCAAAACTGACAAACAATCTTGATAGTTTGAGTGATAAACTTGAAAACCTACTTTCAGACAAACATATAGAAACGCTAGGAAAGATCCTTGACAATACGCAAAAGCTGACAGCCAAAGGTGAAATACTGGAAGATAAAGCCATTATTTCCCTTGAAGAAGCAAGTACAGACTTTAAACAGATGCAAAAAGATTTTACCCAGATCAAAGATGTCACTGTTCCTACGGTAGATAAACTGTTTGAAACCAGTAAGAACTTTAATCGTGTAGTCTTGAAGTTTGAAAAAAGTTTAGACAGAGGCGATTACAATTTTAAAAAGATGCTTGAACCGATCTTGGTAGAGATACAAATACTTTCCAATCAACTCAATAGCATGTCCAGAGAACTTGGGCAAAATCCTAGTGATATATTATTTAAATCAAGAAAATCAAGAAGAGGACCGGGAGAATGATAAGTCTTAGAAAAAAGTTTGTATTGATGAGTATCTGTGTCGGATTCATTGGGTGTACAAAAGCACCAGTACTCAAAGTATATAGTTTAAATGTACCTAGCGTAGGAACTACACAGAGCAGTATCTACTCTAGTAAAAGTATAAAACTAACCCTATCCTCAGAGCCTAAGAGAACAAATGTCTCAAAAAATGAACTTTTCCTATAGTAACAGTGACCGTGGTACCTATCAAAATTCTGAATGGTCAAACGATATGTCTAAACTTTTACAAGGTACCTTTATAGAAGTGTTAGACAGTGCAAAACTCTTCAAAGTAGTACTCTCAGACACGACAACACTGAAAGAAAACTATCGCCTAGAAAGTAATATTTTTGCCTTTGAACATAGAGTAAGAGACAGACAGTCTCATGCCATCATCTCCATACAGTTCACCCTGATCAATGCAGACACGGGAAAACTGGTTAAAAGCAAGAGGTTTAGCTATCAAGAACCTACACAAAGCACTGATGCTAAAGGCTATGCCTCTGCTACAAATGTCATTATGCGTAAGTTGAGTGGAGATTTGCTTGAGGTGGTTGCGTTAAAACGCAGCTACTAAAACAGTTGTTTCTTCCTTACTTTCCAAATCTTTCACCCAAACCGTTCCGTTTGCTAAGCTCATCTTCACCGATAAGTACAGCATAACGTGCGTTGATTTTGTCTGCACCTTTCATGTGACTTTTGAAACCTTTAGAATTATATTCTAAAGTCACTTTTGTCTCTTTACGTTTTGTAGTGGCAAGTGGGAAGAGGGCTTCTACTGCTTCTTCGACCATCGCACCCATATATATACCATCACGCGATATTTCTGGCATCTGCACCAGTTCCATAATACGCTCTATACCTATAGCAAAGCCAACAGCAGGGGTAGGTTTCCCATCTAAAAATTCTACCAGTTTGTCATAACGTCCCCCACCTGCAATAGCAGATTGCGCACCAATTTCATTACTTACGAACTCAAAGGCTGTTTTGTTGTAGTAGTCTAATCCACGTACTAGGTTTGTGTCTACTTCATATTTGATACCTGCAGTGTCCAGTAACTCTGTGAGCTTTTTAAAATCGGTGTCACAAACTTCACAAAGGTTACTTATGAGTTTTGGTGAGTTTGCTAACAATGACTGACATGTTTTGTTTTTGCAGTCAAGCACACGGATAGGGTTGCTAATTATACGTCTGTTACAGTCTTCACATAATTCATCTTTTATCTCTGTCAAAAAGCTTACTAGATTCTTTTTGTAAGGAGGCATACAGGTAGTACATCCAAGGGAGTTTATCTGAAGGTCAAAACCGATACCTAATGCGTTAAAGATTTGACTAATCATCGTGATAATCGTAAAGTCCTCATAGACTGAACCTTCACCAAAACTTTCACATCCAAACTGGTGAAATTCTCTGAAACGACCTTTTTGTGGTCTTTCATAACGAAACATAGGTCCATAGTAGTAAAATTTCTGCTTCATAGGCTGACGGTCTAGTTTTGCATGTACAAAGGCACGAACCACACCTGCTGTTCCTTCAGGACGCATACACACATCATTGCCCCCTTTGTCTTCAAACTGATACATCTCTTTGCCTACAATATCAGAACTCTCACCAACGGAACGTTTAAATAGAGCCGTCTCTTCGAGTATAGGCGTTTCTATGTAGCCATAGCCATAACGTTTGGCTACACCTATAGCAGTAGTAACGATGTGTACAAAATGTTGACTATCATCAAAAGTGAGGTCTTTCATACCTCTGAGTGGGTTTATCATGTGTGTTTCCTTGTAGGGTGCGTTTTTCAACGCACCAATAATTATCGCAATTATAGCTCTAAATAGCTCAATATCTTTTGATGAATGTTTTCTATACGTATCTGTCGCATCCACTTCTAGGTAGTCTATGTCTAGTTTTTGTAAGCTCTCATGCATTTTATGCTGTACATTTAGTAGGTATTTTAAACCACGTAACTCGATGCCATCTAGTTCTTTTTGGGAAGTACGTTGCTCTAACGTTTTCGATATCTAGTTAAAAACAACACGATTTTATCTGGAAAATGCTCTTTGAGTGCAAACTTGTTCAGTGCAACAAGTGCATCAAAATCAAAATCTCCATTGGCTAAAGCATAGCCGATGCCTGAGAGAAAACCTCTGTCAGAGATGACAACTTTATCTTTATTTGGCTTCTACTACTTCTTCATAATGTTCTGCTCGGTCAGCTAGAAAGAGTAAAAGTTCTGCACGTTTAGATTTAATTGAATCTGAAAGGAGTATTTCTCTGGCTTTCACACCAAACTTTGTACCCCCTGGTTCATGTGTAACTATGACCTCAGGGTGTTGATTAGCTATGAGTTGTATCTGCGTGCTTTTCCCACACGTGTCTATACCTTCAAAGAGTATATACATTACTTTTGATACGCTTTTATCATTTTGAAGTACAGTAGGGTGGAGGAGATGTTCTACTCTACCGTTAAAAGGCAAGATGGAACGTACGACAGTAGAACTTACATATCCATACTCAAGACTAGGCATAAGAAAGATAGTCTCTAACTCTTTTTTAAGTGAAGAGTTTGCATATCCCATCTGAAGTTCATACTCAAAGTCACTCACGGCTCGTAAACCACGTATAATGATATTTGCATCTAACTCATCGGAGAGGTCAACCAGAAGTTTGTTAAAGCCTATGACTTTTATATTTTCCATAGCTTCTGTGCCTGCTTTTGTCATAGCAGACACGTTGTTCGAGAGTTAAACATAGGTTGTTTGGCAGTAGAATCTGCAACAGCCACGATGATCTCATCAAACATATAAGATGCCCGTTTGATAATGTCTAAATGTCCTACTGTTATAGGATCAAATGTCCCTGGATATATGGCACGCCTCATTTTTATACGTCTCCCCATCTTTCGTAAAGATTATTTTCTATGCCCAAAACATCATACCATTTCCCGATGATAAACTTCTCCATGTCTTCTAAACTAGAGGACTCAGAGTAGTATCCCATCACAGGTGGTGCGATGATAACACCCAGAGAGGCTAATTTGTGCATATTTTCTAAAGCTATAGCAGAAAAAGGTAACTCACGAGGAGCAAGTAGTAACTTTTTCTGTTCTTTAAGTGCCACGGCTGCAACACGAGAAGGCAGGTTGTCAGAGATCCCACAAGCTACTTTTGCAAGTGTATTCATACTACAAGGAATAATAGCCGTTGCATCCACCCTAAATGAACCACTCGAAATTGAAGCTGCAATGTTTTGAGAGTTGTGTAGTGTCATATTTTTATTTTCAAAAGATTCCACGGTCAGTGCATTATCAGAGACCACGACATGAACTTCTATGTCCTCAGGTAAATAGTCGACAAATTTCTTGCCAAGTTGCACACCACTTGCACCAGTAATTGCTACGACTAATTTCACTTTGTTACCCTTGTCTTTTAGTAAAGAGATTATAGCAAAAGAAAATTAGAGTGCTGTAATTATGATTTGTAGGCTTGATTAAATCAGATACATAAGTATTAATCTGCTAAAATCTCCAAAATGAAACCTATAGAAATACAGTTTAGCCCTGCAAATCCCGATATTATACAAAACTTTGTAGAACTCGAAGAGTTTTATCCGCCTTTACATGAAAGTGAAAATGATTATCCCTCTGTCAAGGCATGGCTTAAACAAATTCGTCTTGAAGGGTTTAGCGAAGAGATGATGAAAGAGATAATTCTTTATTATTTTAGGCTTATCAAAAAAGAAAAATATGAAGAATCAGCCCAACTCATACTCGTCTCTTGTGCTACCCATCACGACAACGCTTGTTATATTTTAGCTAGAGAACTCTTTAGGGGATTATTATTTGAAGCCAATCCCTCAGCCTCTTTTGGGATGTTTTCAACTTTAGCAAGAGGAGGGCATGCCGAAGCCTTATGCGACTTGGCACTTTTTTTACAAAAATGGAATTACCGTAAAAAAGAACAAATCCCACGCCAAAAAACTCTATGAACAAGCCATGAACGCAGGCGTAGAAAGAGCGAGGAAGCATTATGAGGCGTTGTCTTGACTAATTGGGGTGGTATACTTCTTCTGATATAATAAACCAACCCCAACTACTCTAAGGCACTCAAAGAAGCTAAGATGCAGATGATAATAGAAGATAAACATCCCTTTTATTGGGCTGGATTTGTTTTGGTATAATTGTATATTGTATCCATCCAAAAGTATATAAATATGATAATGGATAAAAAGAAAGAGGAGAGAGATGCACCCCACTAAACTACCTTATGGACTAAGCGACTTCAAAAGAATTAGAATAGAAAACTACTACTATATAGATAAAACTAAATTTATAAAAGAGATAGAAAGCGATGCAGATTTTCTATTTTTCCTCCGTCCTAGACGATTTGGCAAATCCCTCACTATCTCTATGCTAGAAGCCTATTATGATAGTTATTATTCTGAACACTTTGATGAGATATTCAAAGATACTTATGTGATGGATAATCTTACACCCTTGAAGAGTAGCTTTAGTGTGCTTAGGTTTGATTTCTCTGCTGTGGATATTACTGACTATGAGAGTAGCTTTAGAAATAATATCAATATGACCATAGATCTATTTGTGAGTAAATATGAGATAGATTTTCAGACAGATTTTGACAATCCTATAGATAACCTCAGAGGACTATTCATCTACTGCAATAGAAGCAACCTCCCTATCTATATCCTCATAGATGAATATGACAACTTTGTGACTAAGCTTCTCATAAGCGATATGGATGCCTACAAAGATATGGTAACAAGCAAAAATGCCATCTATAAAGAGTTTTTTACTATGCTCAAAGTAGGCACAAGTGGGGCTATCAAAAAGATGTTTTTTACAGGTGTGTCACCGCTTGCTCTCTATGATGTGACGAGTGGGAGTAATATCGGTGTAAATATATCACTCACTGAGAGTTTCAACGATATGGTAGGAGTTACCAAAGAAGAGCTTATAGCTATGATAAGTTTTTATGGACTAGAAGGTCAAAAAGAGCATATATTGGCTAGATGTGATGAGTGGTATAACTCTTATAGATTCAATGAAAATGTACAACATACCATCTACAATAGCGATATGATATTCTACTATATGAAATCTCTAGTACAATACCATCAAGAACCACGAGATTTGATAGATGTAAATGTCCGCACAGACTATAGCAAACTCAAATTTCTAGTTTATACCAACAAAAAGCTCAATGGCAACTTTGAGATGCTCAACAAACTCATCTTGGGTGAGAGTGTCACTACCACCAATATAAAAGACAGCTTTTCTGCATTTGAATTAGCCAATGAAGATAACTTCAAATCATTTATGTATAGTTTGGGCTTTATAACTATCGAAAAAGAGCGTTTTAAAATCAAATTTAAAATACCAAACCAAACTATCAAAAAACTACTTTCAGAGTTTATCCACTATGCTTATAGAGATTTTGAAGATTACACTATGAGAGTTGAAAAACTAGATGAAAAGTTATCAGAACTTGCTATTACCAAAGACCTATCCGTATTTCACTACATAGCTGAGATAATCAAGAGTAGCACCTCCATACGCGACTACATAGACGGAGAGAACTTTGTCAAAGCCTATCTCCTAGCATATCTAAACCTAAATACCTTTTATGAACTCAAAAGTGAAATAGAGTCAAACAAAGGCTACATAGATATACTCCTAGACCCTATATCTGATGAAGTGCCTTATGGCGTAATTATAGAACTCAAATATATCAAACGAAGTGAATTTAACGATACAATTTTACAAAAGCAAGTCGCACAAGCCACAAAGCAACTCAATCAATATGATATGGGTGAGAGGTATCTTAAAATCGTTTTGATTTTTAATGGTTGGGAGATGGTGTTTTGTGAAGAGGTTGTAGCCATACCATAAGTTTACTGCCATCTTTAGCTCTCTCTTTTGACAATATACCCTTTTTTAGACTATCTATCAGCAAAACAAATCTCAAATACCACCCCATCATCACTATTCTCTACTCTAATCTTCCCATCTAATCGCTCTTCTACCAACATCTTGACCATAGCCAGTCCAATGCCATGTCCTTGTGCATCTCCTTTGGAACTCACAAAATAATCAAAGACTTTTTCAATAGGTTTAATTTTAATCCCTCCTGCATTGTCTCTATATCTAAGGATATGCTTCTTTTTATCACTTATTAGAGAGAGTTGTATTTGATTGTCATTTTGAGATTTAAACGCATCTAAAGAGTTATCAATCAGTACGATAATAATATTTGAGAAAATATGTTCATAATTGATTATCTCTAAATTCTTGGGAATATCCATCGTTATTTTGGCATTTTTTAGTGTGCTTTTAGCAGACAATAGTGAAATGCTGTTGTTTATAGTTTCTTTAGGTGAAAAAGCGATGCTTTCCATCTTCCCAGAATAATAGTGAGAGAGTTCTATCATCGTCTTTTTCATGTGTTTTATAGAGTGAGTCATACATGGCAACTCTTTTTCAAGGTGCTGGAGTGTATTCTCTTTGTCGTGCCTAAAGATGGTTTCCAAAAGTGTAACAGAAGCACCAAGTAGTGTAAGAGGATGTTTCCATTGATGGGTAATATGTCCTATCGCTTGTCCCATAGAAGCAAAACGAGACTGTTCCATTAACATTATTTTGGATTTATTGTGTTTTTCACTCAATTGGCTATAGTAGTATGCTAAGGCTATTGAGAGTAAGAGTGCTTCAAAAAATGAGCCTATTTGAAAACCAAAAGTGGTTAATATACTTGAAGGAACTAGCCCAATATTACTAAAATGTGAGGTAGCAACACCTACAAGAAAAAAACTCCAAGCGATAAAATAAAAAAATGCATTAATATTTTTTTTGAAAAAAGCCAAATAAGAAACAATAATAAAAAGCATAATGACTTCAAAGAGGTTGCTAATGCTAACCATCTTTATACTGATACCATAGCCAAAAATAAATGGAGTGAGTGCTAGTACAAAATTGAGCCATACCCAAGTATATAAAAATAGATAGAGTTTGGGTATGAGTACCTTCAAATTTAAAAAATAAATGGTAAACAAAAGACCAAAAGAAGCAGCAATTGACATAAATATAGGGATAACATATTTATTGAGAGCAGGTGTATCAGGCCAAAACAGTTGAAAAGCGATACCTGATAATGCTAAGGCAAATATCATGTGTGAGAGATGAAAAAGTACATAATATAAGAAGCTTTTATTTTTGGTCATAAGATAAGTAATAAAATTATACATAAGCATAATGCTAATAGCTCCAAAGTAAAAAGCGAACCATTTTATCTGCCTAAAACTAGATTTATAATAATCAGATATATTTTGGATAGTGATACCTATATTCATGGAACTGGCAGAAATAATCTTGATGAAAAATGTCTTTTCTTGTAGAGGAAGTAGCGTAAACTCATAATTGGAAGTAGGCATTAAGGAGTTTTTGTTATGAGGTCTATGGTCACCTAACTCTTTTTTGAGAGTAAATCTTTGACCTTCTAATTCATAAATATCAATAACATCTAGTGATGGAGATTTAAATTCAAGTATCTGCTCTGTTACTTCTTTTGTCTTATTTTTGAGCGTAACCTTAACCCAAAACAGTTGATTAACAAAACCAAAGTTTGAATGCTCTTTTTCTAAAGGTAAAAAAAGCCCATCGTCACTTTTCTTTTTAATCTCAGTAAATGCATAGGGTCTATTTTCCAATTGTATATAAGACAATATACTCTTAACCTCTTCTTGTGCAGAGAGTAAAGTATGAAAAAATAAACTCATTAATAATAGCAGCCGCATAACTTCCCCCTAAACTTTAAACATATACCCATAAGCAGGGATATTTAAAATAACATCTTTGCCTACCTTTTTGCGTAAACGGTAGATAATACTCTTGACGGCTTGTTTGCTTTTGACTTCAACAGAGTCAAGACAAAGATTAATCTCTTCCATTAGAACAATTTGATTTTTTTTCATAATAAAGAGTTCCAGTAGGCTAATTTCACTATTAGAAAGAGTCACTTTTTCCCCTTTGTCTATCAATGATTTACTAAATCTATTATAGGAAATACAATCATTAATCACAATAATATCCAAACCATTGACTTCAATTTGCTCAATCATAGAGAGTAAAGTAGCCGTAAGTGAGGCATAATCTATAGGTTTGATAAGATATTGAGCCAATGCAAGAGGGATAACGCTAAGTAGCTTTTCCTTGTCAGAATAATTACTCATAATCACAAGAGGGATATATCTATCTTTTTGGCGTATGGCTTTACACAGCCCATAACCATCAAGCACGGGCATAGAGTAATCACTAATTACCATATCTATAGATTGAGTATGATAAATATCAAGGGCTTCTTGCCCGTCTTTTGCCACGATAATATCATTGAAAAATAGCGATAAAAGTGTATGAAGCTTATCTAGTAACGCTTCTTCATCATCTACGAGTAAGAGTGTAAAATTCTTTAAAATATTGAGTTTTTCTTCATTCATTTTTAGCCTAATTTTTGATTTATTTTGTGCTTTAACATCATAACATATCAGAGTAGCAAAGTAGTAGCAAAAGAATTTTTGGCTTGATACTACTTTGATTTTTTGGTTTGGTATAATTTTTTTAGATTTTAGTATTGGGCTAAATCATTCAATGATAACCATAAATTGCGTCAATATCAATGAATTAAGAATTACTGCTCTTTGGAAGTGACGGCTTCCGAAGAATTTGATATTTTACTTAATTTATAAGTGTTGATAATATCCGTGGGAACGAGAAAAAGAGATTATGGACTTGGTGGGTATAAACTATAAAAAGTGTATATTCAACGGCATGGTAAATGGTTTAAGAAGATGAGCAGATGATACGATTACATTCACTTGACTCCTTTTCTCTAATTAAATATTAAGGAAATTAAATAAATGATTAAAAGTACAAATAAATTGATACTATCAGCAGTTGTTGCTGGATTTTTAGTAAGTTGTGGAAGTAGCAGTAACACAACGACTCCAGAATCAAACACAACGGCACCAGAATCAAACACAACAATCACTATGAGGACAAATAATTCTCAAGGTAAAGGAGATATGTCTGGTACAGGAACACTTATGGCTTATGATGGCATATACGAACCAATTTTAGGAGAAGATAAAAAGCTCTTTGCCTTCTATATGATTGGGTCTGATTTAGAGCGTAAATTTTCGTCAGGAACGACCGATTTTACGGAGATGATAGAAGGATATAAATCCCTTACTCAAGAACAAAAAGATAAAATTGATATTATCATAGCTTTTGGTGGAACTAATAAAGATGGTTGGAGAGGGATGAAAATTGCTACGATAGACCAACTTATTAATGATGCTTCAGATGATAATGTCTTTGGAGATAGTGATGACTATCAATATGTAGCACCTGAAGCTAATATGGGATATAAAGATAGCTTTAAGCTTTTTTTAAAATATGTAAAAAATAACTACAACAACCATAGTGTCAAATTTTTAGATATGTGGGATCATGGTGCAGGTTCTGTTTTTATTGTTGGAAAAGATGATAACTTTGGAGGAAATAATGAAGAAGATAATACATATAGTGTCATAACAAATAACGATATAGAGGGTGTATTTAAAGATATAAATATCTCATTTGATATTATTGGATTTGATACTTGTCTCAATGCCTCTATGGAAGTAGCAAAAAGTATTCAACCTTATGCCTCTTATATGCTTGCTTCAGAAGAGACTGAACCAGGACATGGATGGAATTATAAAGATGTAGTAATGAAATATACTACAATAACAGATTTAAAAGTTTTAGGAACAGCATTAGTTGATAGTTTTATTGACTCAGAAGAACACCAAAGTACGACTGGGAAAACTCTTTCGTTTGTAGATTTATCTAAATATCAAGCACTTTTGAATAATATCAATAAAATGGGAGATATTTTTAAAACCATAGATACAGATAGTGATTTGAAAGATGCATTTATTCCTGCTATTAGAGATGCAAGAGGATATAATATATCTGATAACGACCAGAGTAAAAAAGCTTCTGTTGATGTTCAGCATTTTATGGCTTTATTAAAAATTAATCTCTTTAATGCAGATAAGAAAGAGCATAATGCGTATATATTGGCAAGTGATATAATCAATAATGTTAATGATTATGTAGTATATAATAAGCATGATGAACAGCTAAACAATTCAACAGGAGTTGCTATTTTCTCTCCCAATGATGATGGAAATCAATTAAGTTGGTTACAAGCTATTGATGGTTCTAAGGTATCAATAGCTTGGTTTAATGGTGTAAAATCATATCAAGATTTAGGAAAATCTGATACAACTAAACCCGTAATAAAAAGACAACGATTTTCAACAACTATTGCAACAAATGATTTGGAAGCCTCTTATCGAGATGAATGTTCACTTGCTTGGCGTCCTGATGGTAGCTATGAAGAAGATTGTTTAGCCTATCATGGTCTTAAACCAATAATAAATTCCAAATATAGAAGTAATGGTACAACAATTTTCGCAGGTGAAGGTAGTGCATTTATCAATAAAAATAGTAAAAGTAAATTAAGAAGTACTAATCCAATAATGAATGTAACAACTGCTACTTTTAGTGATGATAATCTCAATCAAGTTAAAACAGTTTATGGAAATATAGTAGATGGTGAATTTTTGACAACAGCAATATTACAAGCAAAACCAACAGCAGATAATAATGGTACTTACTTTACACCTATTTGGAACCAAAAATGGTACACCTTCACCTACGAAGATAATAAACAGAGTGCATGGATACCACTTGTCTTCAAACAGAGACTTAGTAATGGTAATGTTATTTATGTAACAGAAATTGATTATGTAAATTCCAAAGGAGACTACAGTGACTATATTGAAGGTAATAAATTTGATTATGCCCGATTAGAGATAGTGATAGATGAAAATAATAATTTGGTTTCTAATACAATTCAACCTTATACAATAGAAGTTGATACAAATGGTAAAGAGACTATACTATTATCTAAAACTGCAGGTAGTCTTAAAATAGGAGATAAGGTACAATTTTACTCTCAAAATTTTGATATAAATACAGATGAAATCTTTTTTAATCAGGAAAGTGGTCTTATAACTTTGAAAAAAGAGTTTAGTCTTGATGTAGAAGAGTTAGAGTTTGAAGATGAAAATGGAACCCTATTAGAATATTATTATATGATGGTAGCAGATGATATTAATAGCAACCGAGCATACACTACACTTCAAAAAGCACAAAAAGATAATTAAACTGTTTTAAATATATAGAAAGTGAGATTTTTCCTCACTTTCTAAGTGACCTTAGGCACACCCCCATCCTTAAAAAAGCCAATAGAGATAATACCGTATAAAGCTTATCTAGTAACGCTTCTTCATCATCTACGAGTAAGAGTGTAAAATTCTTTAAAATATTGAGTTTTTCTTCATTCATTTTTAGCCTAATTTTTTATTTATTTTGTGCTTTAACATCATAACATATCAGAGTGGCAAAGTAGTAGCAAAAGAATTTTTGCTTTGATACTACTTTGATTTTTTGGTTTGGTATAATATTGAGAATATTAATATAAAGGAAAGAAAATGAAACATAACACAACACTCAAAAACCTATTGGCATATTTGCTGATACTGCTTTTTGCTGATACTGCTTTTTGCTAATACGATACTCTATGCCTCATATACACAAACAAGTGCAGGAGCTTATCATACCCTAGCCATCAAAAGTGATGGCACACTTTGGGCTTGGGGAAACAATCAGTATGGTCAATTGGGAGATGGTACGACGACTCACAGAAGCATAGTTACCCAAGTAGGATTGGCTACAGATTGGAGCATGGTCTCTGTAGGAACTTATCATTCTCTAGCTATCAAAAGTGATGGTACACTTTGGGCTTGGGGAAGGAATAATGTTGGTCAATTGGGAGATGGTACAACGACTGATAAGCCTACAGTTACCCAAGTAGGTTCAGCGACGAATTGGAATATGGTCTCAGGAGGAAGCTATTATTCTCTAGCCATCAAAAGTGATGGTACACTTTGGTCTTGGGGAAGTAATCATGAGGGTCAATTGGGAGATGGTTCGACAACCACTAACCCTATAGTGACCCAAGTAGGTTCATCTACGAATTGGAACATGGTTTCTGCAGGATCTTATTATTCCCTAGCTATCAAAAGTGATGGTACACTTTGGTCTTGGGGATGGAATGGTTTTAGTCAATTGGGAGATGGTACAACGACCTCTAATCCCACAGCTACCCAAATAGGCTTGGATACAGATTGGAGCATGATTTCTGCAAGAGATTTTCATTCCCTAGCTCTCAAAAGTGATGGTACACTTTGGGCTTGGGGACGTAATGATTATGGTCAATTAGGTGATGGTACAACGACGAATAACACTACCGTTACCCAAGTAGGATTGGCTACAGATTGGAGCATGGTCTCTGTAGGAACTTATCATTCTCTAGCTATCAAAAATAATGGCACACTTTGGGCTTGGGGACAAAATGATGAGGGTCAATTGGGAGATGGCACAACGACTGATAAGCATACCGTTACCCAAGTAGGTTCTGCGACGAATTGGAATATGGTTTCTACACGCATCAATCATTCCTCAGCCATCAAAAGTGATAGCACACTTTGGGCTTGGGGATATAATTCTGATGGTCAATTGGGAGATGGAAGCATAATAGGTAAAAATGTACCTACACAAATCTTGAACCCTGTACCAACATCCCATGACGCAAGTTTCACACTGGCATTAAATACTACAAAAACATTTACATCAAGTGACTTTCCCTTTGCAGATGAAAACACAGAAGATACTTTAACGGCTATTTACATTACGAACCTAGTAGATAAAGGAAATCTAACACTAAATGGTAGTGAAGTCGCACTAAACCAAGAGATAGTTGTTGCAGATATAGCCAATCTTCAGTTTACACCTCTAGCAGATGAAAATGCTATACCCTACACAACATTTGACTTTAGAGTCAATGATGGTGAGTTTAACTCTACACTAATGTATACCGTTACTATCAATGTTGACTTAGACGCAGACAATGATGGCATAGCAGATAGCATAGATACCGACGATGATAATGATGGCATTTCTGATGCAGATGAACTCTTATGGGGCTTTGATCCTTTAGACGCTAGTGATGGTGGAGATACTGATAGTGATGGAGATGGTGTCAGTAATAAAGATGAAATCTTAGCAGGTTCATACCCCACAGATGCAAGGAGTACACAAATCTTAGCAGTGGGATATGCACAAATTAGTGCAGGATTTTTGCATACTCTAGCTGTTAAATATGATGGTACACTTTGGTCTTGGGGACAAAATGAGTATGGACAATTAGGAGATGACACAACGACTGATAAGCTTAGAGCTACACAAATCGGTTCTGCGACGAATTGGCGTATGGTCTCAGGAGGGGTCTATCATTCACTAGCCATCAAAAGTGATGGCACACTTTGGTCTTGGGAACGTAATGAGTATGGTCAATTGGGAGATGGCACAACGACGAATAACCCTATAGCTACCCAAGTAGGTTCAGCGACGAATTGGAGTATGGTCTCAGCAGGAACCTATCATTCTTTAGCCATCAAAAGTGATGCTACACTTTGGTCTTGGGGGTATAATGCTACTGGTCAATTGGGAGATGGGACATGGACTGATAAGTTTACAGTTACCCAAGTAGGTTCTGCTACGAACTGGAGTATGGTCTCAGCGGGGTTCCATTCCTTAGCCCTCAAAAGTGATGGTACACTTTGGTCTTGGGGACGCAATAATTATGGTCAATTGGGAGATGGTAGCACTACAAATAAAAATGTACCTACACAAATCTTGAAGCATGCACCAACATCCAATGACATAAGTTTCACACTACTAAACAACACGACAAAAACATTTGCATCAAGTGACTTTCCCTTTGCAGATGAAGATGAAGATACTTTCACGGCTATTTACATTACGAGCCTAGTAGATAAAGGAAACTTAACACTAAATGGTAGTGAAGTCGTACGAAACCAAGAGATAGTTGTTGCAGATATAGCCAATCTACTCTTTACCCCTGTAGCAGATGAAAGTGGCACACCCTACACAACATTTGACTTTAGAGTCAATGATGGTGAGTCTAGCTCTACACTAGCGTATACCGTTACTATCAATATTGATTTAGACACAGACAATGATGGTATACCAGATAGCAGTGATAGGGATGATGACAATGATGGTGTACTAGATGTAAATGATGCTTTTCCTCTTGACCCTGATGAGTCTTCAGATATTGATGGAGATGGTATTGGTGATAATGCTGATACAAATAACCTAGATGGACCATTAGCTGATTTTGATAATGATGGTATTTTAAATCAAGATGATTTAGATGATGACAACGATACTATGCCTGATACGTATGAGATAGAAAACAACCTAGACCCACTTAATCCTGCTGATGCAAGTACAGATGCAGATAGTGATACATATAGCAACATAGAAGAGTATAACGTAGGTTCAGACCCACAAGATCCTAGTAGCAATACTTTCTCTTTGGCTATAAGCGACCATACAAAGTATTTCCTTTCTACTACAAGAGACTTAGGTGTTAGGGTTTTTGATACAGATGGTACGTATGCAGGAGAATTGACAGTAGGTGC
This sequence comes from Sulfurovum sp., assembly GCA_030949725.1. GTDB lineage: Bacteria > Campylobacterota > Campylobacteria > Campylobacterales > Sulfurovaceae > Sulfurovum. The sequence goes on from JAUZSE010000006.1 coordinate 22,727, forward strand.
TAGTACTTCATCTATATCAGGTACTTATGAAATTTTAGCGAAGGTCATGACGCTTAACAGAATCACACCTTCTTCTTTAACCACTGAACTAAGGACTAAAACATAAATAAAACCAAATTACTAGTACTTTTTAGGAATAGCAACATAATTCCAAAGTGGTAAATGTATATCAAAGATAATTTTCATATTCTCTTTAAAGCCCTCTGCATATTTTCTTTTTGTATGAAATACCTTATCAAGAATAGAACTAAAAACTTTCAATCCTGTAGTCGTTTTAGTTTGTGCAATAAGGGTATTTACTAACTCTACACTTGTAAAAATGACTCCTTGTAAAGCTCTTGTGATATGAGGGAATAGGCGATGTTCTATAGGATTATACTTTGATGTATAAGGAGGATAATGAGCAATACGAATTTCAATTTGTAATTCCTCTGATAACTTCTGTAAATCTTCTTTAAAAATATAGTGACGAGAGCTATTACTGCCCCCACCATCGCACAGTAGTAGCAGTTTATCATGTCCTTGATATTCAATATATCCATAATTTAACCACCAATTTTTGATAGATTCACAAGCAAATTCACTGGTATCAGCACTTGTCCCTATGGTAATATAACCAATATTTAGGTTTATATCATACAGCCCATAGGGGACAATTTTTCCCTCTGCGTAAGAAGGAAAATCATGGTCTTTAACTTTAATTATCTCTTGAGTATACAGTTTACCTTCTCGGTATAAATTTCCTAAAAACTCTTTTTTTTACATCCATACTCAAAACAGGATTCCCCTCTTTCTTATATTCTTCTTTTAGTTTTTCAATATTTTTAAATTGCTCATCTCTATTTGCAACATCTACTTTTCCTGAAAGTGTTTTAAATGCTTGTCGCTTACGAAAATGATGTTTTTTAAGAGTTGTTTCACTATATCCACATCAACTACAAAACCTTTCTCTGACAATCTAGTTTGTAGCTCTTTCCGTGATAAATTTGTCCACTTTATCGTCTCATCCATCGGTGAACCTGCTGTACTCTCTGCGATAACCTCTAGGAATGCTTCGTCTAAGCCTTCTCTTGTGAGCAATATAGACTTTCTTCCTCCTCCCTCTTCTCTTTGTCTTTTATTATCTTTATCTAATTCTGTTCTTAACTCTTTTTGTCCTCTTGACACACCACTATAGTCACATTCAAAGATTTCGCATATATAGCTTATCCCTCCATGACTTAATTTGGTTGCTTCTATTCCTGCGTAGCGTCTTCTGTCTTTCTCTGATAAACTTTTATATAGATTTAGCATTTGCTCTTCTATTTCTTTTGGGTACTTTTTCATAAATAGTATTTTAGCTTATTTTGGGTTTGTTTATCTTGTTGTCCTAAGCTACTTAGATGACAATGTTACTGTGATGCATTTTAATGTGTCTAGTGATGCAAATAATTCTCAAACTTCTTTTTTACAACACACAAGAAGAAAGAGATGCAGATATAAGTACTTCTACTAAGGTGAATCCTGCGGTACTTATGTATTTGTTGAATTAGGTTACCTTTTTACCTTCCTTGCTTCTAGCTAGACTAGAGGTAAGGTTTTATTAGTCATTAAAAAACCTCTAAAAACTCCACTCCATTTTTAGAGCCAAGCAGTAAAAAGCTTCTTAATTTAGGAATGCTTTTTACTTTATCAAGTGTCTTATAGCCTTCTATTTGCTCTAAACCTTCTTTTTTAACACTTTCATAATTATCGCTATTTTTGTAACCCCCTAAATAACCCCACCAACCCAATATTAAGCAAAGCATCACACAGCTAAAATAAGCAAAAAACATCACATAAAAAAGTCATTTACTAACCAAGTATAGTAGTAGTTTTAGCTATAATAGCACTATGAAAACAGAGCTTATTGATATAGAAAAACTACAAGAAATCATTATAAATCAAGCTCAAGAAAGCAGTGTTCAAAAAGAACAAATTACTACTCAAGAAAAAAGAATACAAACCCAACAAATTGAAATAAATCACCTAAAAGAAAAGATAGATTACCTCATACGTCAACACTTTACCTCCAAAAGTGAAAAACTAAACCCTAACCAACCAACTCTCTTTGAAGACAATGAAGAGAGTATTGAAGTAGTAGAAGATGAAGAGATTGAAATAACATTCAAAAGAAAGAGAGGTGGAAGAACTTCTCCACCTACTGATATACCAAGAGTAAGAGTAGAGCACGATATCAGTGATGATGAGAAGATATGTAGCTGTGGTGATACAATGCACAAGATTAAAGAACTTGTATCAGAACAATACGATATAGTACCTGCAAAATTTCAAGTCATACAAAACGTTAGATTCGTATATGGTTGTAGATGTGGAGAGAAACCAAGCACAACAGCATTGGCATACATTTATCCTCCCAAAGACACAAGTAACCGCTTCATTCTTAGCAACTATTGCTGTACAAAAGTTTGAAGATGCATTGCCACTGTACAGACAAGCTAAAATTTATAAAAATAGATTTGGGGTTGCATTCAATGATACGACACTCTCTAATTGGATGATAAAAGCTTCTGAAAAACTAAAACATTTTAAAGAAAAACTCAAAGAGAGACTCCTAGAGAATGAATATATACAAGCAGATGAGACGACACTTCAAGTAGTGAATGCACACAAAGGCAAAGCAACAAAAAATCCTATATATGGCTAGGTGTAGGAATGGATAAATATAAAATTGTCTATATGCACTATGCCAATAACAGGAGTGCAGTGGCAGCGACCGCACTCCTCGAGGGCTTTAGTGGTTTTCTACAAACAGATGGATACGCTGGATATAATGATGTGGTCAAGACAAATGATATGACACATCTAGCTTGCTGAGAACCACGCTAGACGAAAGTTTGCAGATATAGTCAAATCAGGAGTCAGTGACCCACAAAGTAAGAGTTATGCACAAGAAGCCATAACACTCATACAGAAACTCTATAAAATAGAAAAAGAGATAAAAGATGATCCTCCTGATAAAAAGTTAATTATCAGAAAGAGAAATCTCAACCTATCATCAACACTATAAGAGAATGGATTAACACAAAGTTCTATAAAGCACAAGAACTTGGTGGTGCTATTGCTAAAGCATTTGTGTATCTCAATAATCAATTTCCTAAGCTAAAAGTCTATCTTACTGATGGAAGACTCAATATTGATAATAATGGAGCAGAAAACCATATAAGACCTATGGTACTTGGTAGAAAGAATTGGTTATTTGCTACTTCTGTGAAAGGTGCTGAGGCTATTGCTACTTGGTACACTATTATAGAGACTGCTAAGGCTAATGGATTAGAACCCTATCACTACTTGAAGTATCTTATGACTGAGTTTCCTTATTATCAAAGAGATGGTAGGGATATTGAGGCGTTGTTACCTTGGAATGTAAGTGCTGATGGGATAGTTAGGATTTCTTAGAGGTTGGTTGGTGGGGTTATTGTGGGGGTTACCTTTTTTTCATCCATTTTAATTCAAACAAATAGTTGTTAGGTACTTTTTCATCGCGTCCTATGAGTAAAATATCAGGATACTTGTTGTCAAGTTCTGGTTGAGAGTCGATGAAGTAAAAAGAAGCAAAACTAAGCAATGAAAGCGTAATGACTTGAAAATATTTTTCTCTAAAACCGTAATAGTCTCTGTTTGAGAGTGTTTTTATGACAACATTGAGTTGCGTGTTAAAAGGGTCAATCTTACCTTGTGCTAAATCAATTAAGAGAGCTTGAATATCAGTGAGTCCTGCAAGATTATTTCTGTTTTTAAGCTCAATGGCAAAGTAATTAAAATAGAGAATTTTAATGACATAATTGGGTACTTTAAATTCTAAAATCTCTCCAAAAGCTTCATTTTTAATAGTAATAAACCCCATAGAATAAATAAGCGTAATAAAGTCATCTCGTGTAAAGTCTTGATTTAAATCATATCGGTCTTTGATTTCACCTGTAATGCTATTGTTTTCTATGAGTTCTTCTAAGACTTTATAGTTTCGCTCACTGTCTCCAATGTTAAAGAGTTTCATAATGGCTTTGTAATCACTTGCTACATTGGAGTCTAACATCTTTGTGGGCATCGTACAATCAGTATAGTCAAACCTTGAAATAAAATAGTTAACTAAAGTTGCATTATAGACTCTTTCCTTAGCTTTTATATTAAAGAGATAACCATTGTACCACTCTTTTATCTTAGCTAAAAGTTGTTCCTTGTCTATGTTTGGACAAGTCTTAAAAATAGAATTTTCCAATGAAAGCTCTACTTCTTTTTGACTAAATCCTGCCATCAGATTAAATGCTTGATGATTTGAGATATTACTCACAATATTAAACCCAGAACTCAAACTATCAAGTGTAATGGGCGTTACTCCTGTAATGAACATCTTTTGAACCACACCTGTCCCAGTAGCACTTTTAAGCACTTCATAAAAGCTTCTTACAAAACCACCTTTCCCAACTATGTCTAAAAAGTCTTCCATCTTGTAAGCTAAGATGGCATTGGCAAATTGGTCGTATTCGTCTATGAGTAGATAGATGTTATCTTCTTTTACAATTTTGAAAAAACGGTTAATCATAGAAGAGGGAGATTTTAACTCTCTTAGTTCTTCTACTTGTTTATTTGCATAGCCATAATTTTTTAAATATATGCTACAACTGTCAAAAATTTTATTACCAAACTCTCTATAAATTAAATCTACACCATTATCAATATTGATACCAGAAAACTCAAAAAACAAAATGCGAAAGCTATTTTTTAAAGGTGTAGGGTTTTTACCGATGTACGTATCGCAAAACATTACTTCAAATTCATTTTTACTATTTTCATCATAATAATATTGTAAAGTAGAAAGAAAAAGAGATTTTCCAAAACGTCGTGGGCGTAAAAAGATTACAAAACTTTCATTAAGATTTTCTAGTGTTTCTATAAATTCAGTCTTATCCACATAAAGATAATCATTATTAATCTTTATCTTTTGAAAATTACTTTCACCATATATTATTTTCTTCATCATTAGCCCTTTACATACTATCTTCTAAGTATATCTAATCTTGATAAATAGCGATAAAACTATCGCTTAAAATATTATTAGCATAGAGTTCTACTAATCAACCGTATTTGCATTATCAAACACATTATTTTCAAAATTAGATACTTTTGAAAAAAGTTCTGTTTTTCTGTTCAAGCATATCACCTAACAAGCTAATACCCCACGAACTAAGTAAACCTTATATCATCAAAAGGTTTTTTATACAGTTTTAGCATTGTTTCCCAACTTGAAGTTGGGAATGTCCTAGAACGCGTAGGGTCGGTTTACCGACCACTTAATGCAAGAGAATATTTAACCTCCTTCATAACATATCAGAGTGGCAAAGTAGTAGCAAAAGAATTTTTGCTTTGATACTACTTTGATTTTTTGGTTTGGTATAATTTCTTTATTCATGAAGGAGTATAGTAGTTTTATAACTACTCCAAAATAGAATAAATGAGTTGCTGTGTAATATGGTGGGATAATCTTATCAATAAGAGTAATTTTTCAATAAAAATAGCTTTTTATATTTAATCAGCCAAAACAATACAAACTTTATCAAAAGGATATATATGAAAAACTTTTCGAACAAAATAGCACTATTGCTATTTACAACCCTAACACTTCTTACTCTCTCAGGATGTGGAGGTACTAGCTCAGGAAATAATGATAGTGTTCCTGATACAACTAAACCTATAATAACTTTAACAGGTGAGTCTACAGTAAATATAGCAAAAGGAGTTACTTATAACGATGCAGGAGCTATAGCAAATGATACTGTAGATGGAGATATCACAGCGAAGATAATAAAAGGTGGTGATACCGTAGATACTAGTAAAATAGGTACATATACTATTACTTATAATGTCACTGACAAAGCAAGTAATCAGGCAACAGAAGTGAAAAGAATAGTAATTGTAAGTGAAGCTTGCAACGCTATGGTACATAATGGAGAAGAATATTGTCCTGTCACTTCACCAAATACAGGCAAAGTATGGCTAGATAGAAACCTTGGTGCTGCACAAGTATGCGAAACAGTTGATGATACTGCTTGTTATGGTGACTACTATCAGTGGGGAAGAAATTTTGATGGACATCAAGATATCATAAGTGGTACTACGGTTACACAAGCAACAGATATTAACAATGCAGGAAATGAGTTTATCACTAGTACGGGTGATTGGGCTTCAGTAGATTTAAATGGAAGCCAAAGAAGTGCTAATTGGTCTAAAACAGATGGAACTTCTATATGTCCTATAGGATATAGAGTGCCAACATATGATGAACTTGCAGCAGAAATGACACCTCTACAAAATTTTGTCGCTTTTAAGACTTTCTTAAAATTACCATCCACGGGTATCCGTAAATCTACTGATGGTATTATCTTTGAGAAAGATACTAAAGGTTACTTATTGTCTTCTGGTGCAAGTCTTGTAAGCTTCGGTACAATTGGTGGTACAGGTTCTGGAACTTTTCCTCGTGCTATGGGTGCACCCGTACGCTGTATCAAACATTAAATTTTTTCTCATTCCCAAATTATATTTGGGAATGGTAGATAGTATATGTAGCAGTATTTTTGTATTTCTATGTATTTGGGATTGTATTTATATGTGGTACCACAGGTCGGATTCGAACCGACACGCCCTAAAGCAGAAGATTTTGAGTCTACCAAGTCTACCAGTTCCATCACTGTGGCACGTACGTTTAGAAAAAGTTCTAAATAACGTAAATGAGATTTTACAGACTAAGTACTTAAATATCGTTTAGAATGCCTCTAAAAGATGATTTTATGTCAATATGAAAGTTTTTCATAGTTGCCTTATGTTAATTTGTTATAATATTCCCATTAATTAATATGAAGGTCACATTTTTGAAAATCACGATTATCATCACAGTAATACTATTTATATATGGGGCATTCTCAACCATTTTTTATGAGACAGGTTTGGTAGGGAACATTGGGAAAGTAGTGGGTAACACCAATATGCATCTTTTTGGAATGTTGGCTTATGTCAATATATTTATTTTGTTCTATCCCCTTTATAAACTTTATAGAGACAAAGAGGCACGTAGAGATATTGATTTTTATTTGGGTTGGATATTGCTTTTTATTGCCATTATCATTTTAGAAGCATTGATACTAGACGTTGAGGATGTGGGTTTTTTGGGGACGCAGATTATTGAGTTTTTGATCCCATACATTGGTAAAGCAGGGCTGTGGTTACTTTGGCTTATGAGTATGGCACTTTCTATGGTATTTATACTAGATGATGACTTTCATATTTCTAGTATCACACCCAATACATCCAATATATCTTTGGATTGGATGATGGAGGGTGTAAGTCTATTGAAAAGTATTCTTAAAAAAATATTTACAAACCCCTTTTCTTTCCCCTCACTTGAAGATGAGATGATGCCGGCACAGTACAAAAAAGAAGAGAAACCAACACGGCTACCTACTACCACAAAGAAAATAATCAAAAAAACTCTTACTAAAAAAATATTGGCTAAACCAGTGAAAGAAAAAGTCCGAAGTATTGATAAAATAGAGGATCCTGTAATTAATGAGATCCTTGAACTAGAACATGTAATGCAAAATAGTTTAGCAAAAGAAGAAGAAGTAGTAGTTAAGACCAGTTCAGATGTCGAGATAGTAGAAGAGTTGGAAGAGAACTCAAAACTTATGGATGCGATAGACAAAGGTGCTATTGCTGCTCCGAAGAATTTCAAATTACCTAAACTTGATTTTTTACAAAAAGCACCTAAAGCCAGTAAAAAAATAAATGAAGATGAAATAGATAAAAAGATTGAAGATTTACTTTCCAAACTTGCACAGTTTAGAGTAGATGGTGATGTCATACGTACTTATAGTGGTCCTTTGGTGACAACCTTTGAATTTAAGCCCGCACCAAATGTAAAAGTCTCTAAAATTCTTGGGCTTCAAGATGATCTTGCTATGGCACTAAGCGCTGAGACTATACGTATACAAGCACCGATACCTGGGCGTGATGTGGTGGGGATAGAGATACCAAATTCAAATATTGATACGATTTACCTGCGTGAAATACTAGAATCTAAGATCTTTCAAGAAGCATCTTCTCCTCTCACTGTGGCTTTGGGTAAGGACATCGTAGGTAATCCGTTTATCACAGATATAAAAAAGTTACCTCACTTACTTATAGCAGGAACAACAGGTTCTGGTAAATCAGTGGGTATTAATGCGATGATCCTTTCTTTACTTTACCGTAATGATCCCGATCAGTTAAAGCTGATGCTTATAGACCCTAAGATGTTGGAGTTTGCTGCGTATGAAGACATCCCTCATCTTATCACTCCTGTCATCACTGAGCCTGCTAAAGCCATAGCTGCCCTAGCTAACATGGTAGGAGAGATGGAAAGACGTTATAAGCTGATGGCAGATGCACGTACAAAAAACATAGAAAACTATAATGAGAAAGATGAAGAAGAACAGGAGAAGAAACATTTCCATTTATAGTGGTTGTTATCGATGAGTTGGCTGACTTGATGATGAGTGGTGGTAAAGAGGTGGAACATTCTATAGCAAGACTGGCACAAAAATCACGTGCTTGTGGTATACACCTTGTCGTAGCAACACAAAGACCATCTGTAGATGTAGTCACAGGTATGATCAAAGCTAACCTGCCATCAAGACTAAGCTACAGAGTGGGATCACGTATAGACTCTAAAGTCATCTTAGATGCGATGGGTGCTGATAGTTTGCTTGGACGTGGAGATGGACTCTTTACACCTCCTGGATCTACAGGACTCGTACGTATACATGCACCATGGAATACAGAAGAAGAGATAGAAAAAGTAGTAGACTACATCAAAGCTCAGCGTGTGCCTGAGTATGATGAAACTTATCTGGTAGCAGGTGGTGCAGCAGCAGTAGCCAATGGAGGAGATGCCCCTATCGAGTTAGATGCACTGTATGAAGAAGCCAAGGCTGTGGTTTTGGGAGATAACAAAACATCTATCTCTTACTTACAACGTAAACTTCAAATAGGCTATAACCGTTCTGCAAACATCATAGAACAACTTGAAGCAAAAGGGGTTTTATCTCCTCCAAATGCTAAGGGAAATAGAGAAATAATATAAGGGTGTATATTTAACGATTATAATTATAAAATAGTATGCTATACTAATTTATCCCTTTTAGATATGAGGTCAAAAACCGATATAAAGGAAAACAGAATGAGACAGTTTCGTATGATAATAATATTTTTTATAGTGAGTTTAGTAGCACAGGCAGAGAATTATAGACTTACAAAGCCTGATGCGTGGCAAGAAGAGAAAACAGTCGATGCTATAAAAGCACTCTATGGTACCAATGTCACGTATGAAGACAATCGCACGATAGTCATAGCACCAAGGTTAGCTGAGAATGGTGGTTCTATACCTATTAGCATTACCACAACCATACCTGCAAAGAGTATTGCTGTATTTCAAGATGCAAATTCACGGGCATTGACCATCGTATTTTCAGTCAATGACAACCCAAAGCCTAGCTATAGTGTCAGGATAAAGATGCGTCAAACAGCCTATCTGACTGTTATTGTTGAGGGTAAAGATGGCAAGCTTTATTCTCATAAGAAAGAAATTGATGTTTCTATCGGTGGTTGTGGTGGTTCTTGTGGTTCTGCACCTGCTCCTTATGCAAGAAAATCCAAGGTATCTGCAAGAAATTATAGTAGCACATCCTATGTTGCTCCTCAAAAAATTGCAAGACCTATACCTAAAGTAGAGAGAGAACGCTATACGAGCTTTAATGAAAATACATTTAAAGAAGTAAAAAGTTCTCCTCTTTCTACTTTTTCTACGGATGTAGATACTGCAAGTTATAGTAATGTACGTTCGTATATTATGGATAGAAAAGCAAAACCATCCAAAGATGCTGTACGTAGCGAAGAGATGATAAATTATTTTAATTATGACTATGCCGAACCTAGCGATGCTAAACCTTTTGCGATTAACACCAGAGTAGGTCAAAGTATTTGGAATAAAGAAACACAGATTATACAGATAGGACTACAAACAAAAAAGGTAGATATAGAAGCACTTCCTGCAAGTAATTTGGTCTTTTTATTGGATGTTTCTGGCTCTATGCACAGACCTGAATCTTTGCCATTACTTACGAAGTCTCTCAAACTTCTGACAAGAGAGTTACGTAAAAAAGATAAGGTTTCCATCGTGGTGTATGCTGGAAATACTGGACTTGTACTAGATAGAGCAAGTGGTGATGAAAAACAGAAAATCTATCAAGCACTGGATGCTCTAAGAGCAGGGGGTTCAACAGCAGGTGGTAGAGGTATACAATTGGCATACAATATAGCCCAAAAGTCCTTTATAGAGGGAGGTAATAATCGTATTATCTTAGCAACTGATGGCGATTTTAATGTGGGTCTTTCTTCTCATGATGGTCTGATAGCGTTGATTGAAGAAAAACGTAAAAGTGGTATATTTCTCTCCGTATTGGGCTTTGGTAGGGGAAATACGAGACACAATACTATGGAACAACTAGCCAACCATGGTAATGGGAACTATGCCTATATTGATACGCTTTTAGAAGCCAAAAAAGTCTTAGTTACTCAAATGAGTGGTACACTCTACACTGTAGCAAAAGATGTGAAAATCCAAGTTGAGTTTAACCCAAGTTACGTACATTCGTATAGACTCATTGGATATGAAAATAGAGTCATGGTAAATGAAGATTTTAACAATGACAAAAAAGATGCAGGCGAGATAGGTATGGGGCATCGTGTGACAGCACTCTATGAAGTGGTTTTACAAAAAGAAGGGTTGGTGTCTAAGGTAGATAATCTGAAATATCAACAGGCAACGGCTACTAAAAGTGATGAATTAGCCACCGTGAAAATACGCTACAAAAACGCAGATGGAAACACGTCTATACTTATGAGTAAAGTGATTAAAATAAATAGTGATGATATACAAAGTAATGACTATAACTTTGCACAGACTGTAGCAGGGTTTGGGATGCTCTTACGTGAGTCTAAATATACCAATGGATTAATCTATAAAACACTTATAGATATTGCTAAAGATTCAAAAGGTGAAGACTCAGAGGGCTATAGGGCAGAGTTTATACGTATGCTTGAAATGGCTGAATTATTACAAAACTAAATCTAAAAGTAGGGTCTTTATTGTGACCCTACACAATTTTTATGGTTAATCTTCTAATAATTTGTAACCATCCGATACATACCGAAACTCTCAACTATGCCCTCACTCTTTCCTATGAAAAATAAACCATATTTCTGCTAATATCAGCTTACAAATACTATATAAACAGGAGACCAATATGGCCTTATTAGAAGAATATAAAGCACACACAGCCCAGCGTGCAGAATTAGGTGTACCCTCACTTTCTCTTACAGCAGAGCAAACATCAGAGCTTGTAGAATTACTCAAAGCCAATCCCATCGTTGATGGCGAATATGCGATGGACTTGTTTAAAAACAAAATCCCAGCAGGTGTAGATGATGCAGCATATATTAAAGCAGCATTTTTAAATGACATCATAGAGGGTAATGCATCTTGTACAGCTATTGATCGTGTTTTTGCAACAGTGGTACTCGGAACCATGCTAGGTGGATTTAACGTAGCACCTCTTGTGGCTGCACTTTCTTCATCTGATATGACTGTCGCTGAATCTGCAGCAGGACAATTGAAAAATACTTTGCTTGTATATGATTCATTTAATGATGTAAAAGCACTTATGGATGAGGGTAATCCATTGGCAAAAGAGATCATAGAATCTTGGGCAAAGGCTGAATGGTTCTACAACAAACCAGAGATGAAAAAAGAGATTACGCTGACAGTATATAAAATCCCTGGTGAGACAAATACAGATGATTTATCTCCAGCATCTGAAGCATTTACAAGAGCCGATGTGCCTCTTCATGCCAATTCATTTCTAGTAAATAGAATGGATAATCCACTCGATACTATGAAAGAACTCAAAGAAAAAGGGAATCCACTTGTATATGTCGGTGATGTTGTAGGAACTGGATCTTCAAGAAAATCTGGTATAAACTCACTTCAATGGCACATGGGTGACGATATTCCTTTCATTCCTGGTAAAAGAACAGGTGGTGTGGTTATTGGTGATATTATCGCTCCTATTTTCTTCAATACAGCAGAAGATGGTGGATGTATACCTATCCAAGCACCCACAGGGAAGCTCAATACAGGTGACGTGATTACACTTAAACCTTATGATGGCGTTATCGAATGTGAAGGAAAAGTAGTCTCTGAGTTTACTATAGAGCCTAACACACTTCCAGATGAGATGAGAGCAGGGGGACGTGTACCACTTATCATCGGTAAAGGTCTGACTGTTAAAGCTAGAGAAGCATTGGGTATGGATGCTGGAGATATCTTTATGATACCTTCAGTGCCTACTGACAATGGTAAAGGTTTTACACTCGCACAGAAAATGGTAGGTAAAGCTGCTGGTATGGATGGTGTTAAACCAGGTGTTTATTCTGAACCAGTATGTTCAACCATTGGTTCACAAGATACAACGGGAGCGATGACAAGAGATGAAGTCAAAGATTTGGCTGCTCTTAGCTTTGGTGCAGACTTTGTACTTCAGTCATTTTGTCATACCTCTGCTTATCCAAAACCTGCAGATGTGATACTTCAGCATACACTTCCTGACTTTATGACAGATAGAAAAGGGTTTACACTAAGACCAGGTGATGGTGTTATCCACTCATGGTTAAACAGAATGTGTCTTCCAGATACTATCGGAACTGGAGCTGATAGCCATACAAGATTCCCTATAGGTATGTCTTTCCCTGCTGGTTCTGGTCTTGTTGCTTTTGCAGCAGTGACAGGTATGATGCCTCTTACTATGCCTGAGTCTGTACTTGTGAAATTTTCTGGAGAAATGCAACCAGGATTAACTTTGCGTGATATGGTTAATGCTATTCCTCATCAAGCGATTAAAGATGGTCTTTTGACTGTTGAAAAAGCAGGTAAGAAAAACATCTTTGCAGGACGTATTTTAGAGATAGAAGGTCTTGAACAACTTAAATGTGAACAAGCATTTGAACTTTCAGATGCATCTGCAGAGCGTTCTGCTGCTGCATGTACAGTGAAGCTTGATAAAGAACCTGTAATTGAGTATTTGTTGTCAAACATTGCATTGATTGAAGAGCTTATCGCTCAAGGGTATGAAGACAAAGCTACACTTGAAAGACGTGCGCAAAAAATGAGAGACTGGGTTGCTAATCCTGTGCTTCTTGAAGCTGACGCTGATGCAGAATACGCAGCAGTGATCGAGATAAACATGTCTGAGATCAAAGAGCCAATCGTAGCTTGTCCAAATGATCCAGATGATGTGAAAACACTTACTGAAGTACACGAAGCAGGTCTTAGAATAGAAATGGACGAAGTCTTTATCGGTTCTTGTATGACAAACATTGGTCTTTTCCGTGCAAATGCAGAAGTACTTAGAGGTGAAGGTCCAGTGGAGACTAAACTATGGGTTTGTCCTCCTACTAAAATGGATGAGAAGACACTTCAAGAAGAAGGGTACTACTCCGTATGGGGAATGGCAGGAGCTAGAATTGAGCCTCCAGGATGTTCACTTTGTATGGGTAATCAAGCAGCTGTTAAGCAAAATGCTTGGGTATTCTCAACAAGTACCAGAAACTTTGATAACAGACTTGGTAAAGGTTCACAAGTGTATCTAGGGAGTGCAGAACTAGCAGCAGTCGTTGCACTTAAGGGCAAAATACCACTAGCATCTGAGTATCTTGAAATTGTCAAAAACAAAATCAAACCAGAAATGACAGATGAGATTTACAAATACTTAAACTTCCACAAAGTATCTAAAGAAGAACTTGTTGCGATGGTTGAGTAGTCTTTAGACTGTTCTTATTTATATATTCCCACTGCGTTTTTAGTGGGAACTGTATGGAGATAATCTATAGGGTGCGTTTCCCAACGCACCACAAACCCAATAAACTCTTTTTATATTTAAATATTTGGTGCGTGTTGAGATGGAGATTATTCCTAGGAATAAAGGTAGGATTAGCATCACCTGACCCCCTTACTTTGACCCCCTTACTTCCACCCTTTTTATTGGGCAGGATTTATCTGTTCGGGGAAAGAGTAAAAAAGATACTTGTAAATTAATCGTAAAATAATTTGATTTGATTTTGCTATAATAGCACCATCAATTACAATGACCAATAATAAAGCATTATTCCACTTTTATAGTAAAATACATAAAGCAGGACAGCAATATATAAGTGATTTCACTATTGGGTCTGTAGGAAAATATTATATTAGAATATCAAGAGCCAACAGGGCTGCAAAATATGGTTTTAGTATACAACCAAAATAATGGATAATAGGGGACAGGGTGTGCCAAGAAGGCGTAACAACTAAAGTAATTTAGGAGGATTGCATTAGCTATGCTATAAAGAAGATGGTAGTAGGTCTACCGTAATCGCTATGCAAGTAGAGGTTGCAAACCACCTTAAGGTGCTTAGATTAAGAGTCTCGGTATTGAGCGTTAAGGAAAAGGGAGAGCCTGACTCTTTCAGGTGTGTATTATAGAGTTGAATGAAAATGAACCATTGATGAAGTCTCGAAACTTTAATGATTATGTTAAAACCAAGGCTAACTGTCTTCCTTGGGATAACCTACAAGGATACTTGTTTACTGTTGTGGGAGCATACGGGGTGGAGATGGCAAGAATATAATACAGGCTTCTTTATGGAACTTGGGAAGTTGTCGTAACGATGTTAAGGGAAAAACTCAAGTGGAAGCCCCATTAGAGTGAAAGTACTGATGCGTTGCACAATGGCGGAGTTATCCGTAGTAGCGATGAAGTCTCTGTAATGGAGATGGAGCAAAGGGATAACATTGTTTAGTTTGAGATTATCATACAACTGTATAGGAGGATATGAAAATGATTCAGATAAAATCACAAGATATTACCAAACAACAAGTTTGGGAAGCCTATAAAAAGGTGAAACGAAATAAAGGGAGTGCAGGAGTTGATGGGATTGACTTTGAGAAATTTGAGTCAAACTTAGAAAACAACCTGTACAAACTTTGGAATAGATTGAGTTCAGGTAGCTATATGCCACCAGCAGTACTTAGAGTAGAGATACCCAAAAGTGATGGAGGTATAAGAGCGTTGGGAATACCAACCATAGCCGATAGAGTAGCTCAAATGGTAGTCAAAGATTATTTGGAATCTAAGCTAGAGAAGATTTTTCATAGTGACTCTTATGGCTATAGACCAAAGAAATCAGCACACCAAGCACTAACAGCAACACGCAAGAGATGTTGGCAATATCCATTTGTACTAGATTTAGATATAAAAGGGTTCTTTGACAATATTGACCACGAGTTGATGATAAAAGCTTTGGAATTACACATTGATACCAAGTGGGAAATGCTCTATATCAAACGATGGTTGGTTGCTCCAGTCCAAACCAAAGACGGACTACTACAAAGAGATAGAGGAACGCCACAGGGTGGAGTCATCTCTCCACTACTAGCTAAGGACTAAAACATAAATAAAACCAAATTACTAGTACTTTTTAGGAATAGCAACATAATTCCAAAGTGGTAAATGTATATCAAAGATAATTTTCATATTCTCTTTAAAGCCCTCTGCATATTTTCTTTTGTATGAAATACCTTATCAAGAATAGAACTAAAAACTTTCAATCCTGTAGTCGTTTTAGTTTGTGCAATAAGGGTATTTAGGACTAAAACATAAATAAAACCAAATTACTAGTACTTTTTAGGAATAGCAACATAATTCCAAAGTGGTAAATGTATATCAAAGATAATTTTCATATTCTCTTTAAAGCCCTCTGCATATTTTCTTTTTGTATGAAATACCTTATCAAGAATAGAACTAAAAACTTTCAATCCTGTAGTCGTTTTAGTTTGTGCAATAAGGGTATTTACTAACTCTACACTTGTAAAAATGACTCCTTGTAAAGCTCTTGTGATATGAGGGAATAGGCGATGTTCTATAGGATTATACTTTGATGTATAAGGAGGATAATGAGCAATACGAATTTCAATTTGTAATTCCTCTGATAACTTCTGTAAATCTTCTTTAAAAATATAGTGACGAGAGCTATTACTGCCCCCACCATCGCACAGTAGTAGCAGTTTATCATGTCCTTGATATTCAATATATCCATAATTTAACCACCAATTTTTGATAGATTCACAAGCAAATTCACTGGTATCAGCACTTGTCCCTATGGTAATATAACCAATATTTAGGTTTATATCATACAGCCCATGGGGGACAATTTTTCCCTCTGCGTAAGAAGGAAAATCATGGTCTTTAACTTTAATTATCTCTTGAGTATACAGTTTACCTTCTCGGTATAAATTTCCTAAAAACTCTTTTTTTACATCCATACTCAAAACAGGATTCCCCTCTTTCTTATATTCTTCTTTTAGTTTTTCAATATTTTTAAATTGCTCATCTCTATTTGCAACATCTACTTTTCCTGAAAGTGTTTTAAATGCTTGTCGCTTACGAAAATGATGTTTTTTAAGAGTTGTTTCACTATATCCACATCAACTACAAAACCTTTCTCTGACAATCTAGTTTGTAGCTCTTTCCGTGATAAATTTGTCCACTTTATCGTCTCATCCATCGGTGAACCTGCTGTACTCTCTGCGATAACCTCTAGGAATGCTTCGTCTAAGCCTTCTCTTGTGAGCAATATAGACTTTCTTCCTCCTCCCTCTTCTCTTTGTCTTTTATTATCTTTATCTAATTCTGTTCTTAACTCTTTTTGTCCTCTTGACACACCACTATAGTCACATTCAAAGATTTCGCATATATAGCTTATCCCTCCATGACTTAATTTGGTTGCTTCTATTCCTGCGTAGCGTCTTCTGTCTTTCTCTGATAAACTTTTATATAGATTTAGCATTTGCTCTTCTATTTCTTTTGGGTACTTTTTCATAAATAGTATTTTAGCTTATTTTGGGTTTGTTTATCTTGTTGTCCTAACCTCTCTTTGGAGGAGTTATCAAAAGCTTATAGTAGAGTGATAAGAGGTTGGGTAAATTACTACTCAATCTTTGCACGATATAAACTACTAGAGTTAATGAGATACTTTGACAGAAGATTAGAGAGGTGGGCAAAACAAAAGTTTAAATCACTCAAACGCAGACAAGGCAGAGCCAATAAATGGCTTAGTGCAATAGCTAGAAAAGAGCCTCATCTATTTCCACATTGGCAAATGAAATATGCAAAACTTGCAAAATAATATCACTTGATTAAGCAATAGGAGCCGTGTGACGGGAGACTGTCAAGCACGGTTCTGTGAGAGCCTGAGAGGGAAGTTCTCTTGGGCTACTCGACTGATGCTATTTTATCCTTTTTATAATACTCTACAACAAAAGAAAAAATATTAGTTGTTGCAAATATGTTTTTTGATGAAGATGGCAAAGAGATAATTAGAATTGCTGCCTTATTATGGGATTGGAGGTCTCCTTTATCTTTTTTAGATATAATCCAAACTATAAGATTAAAATAAAATAATGGAGTGTATAATCATGCAAATGTCTGGCGCACAAATGGTATGTGAAGCGATTACTGCTGAGGGAGTTACAACCGTATTTGGTTACCCTGGTGGCGCGATCATGCACGTTTATGATGAAGTATACAAACAAAATGGGTTCAAACATATTTTGAACCGTCACGAACAGGCTTCTGTTCACGCAGCGGATGGATATGCAAGAGCTACGGGTGATGTAGGAGTAGCTATGGTTACTTCTGGTCCTGGGTTTACCAATGCAGTCACTGGACTTGCTACAGCATATATGGATTCTATTCCATTGGTTGTGATTTCTGGTCAAGTACCTTCACAGCTTATAGGAACAGATGGTTTCCAAGAGATAGATGCCGTAGGTATCTCAAGACCTTGTACCAAACATAACTTTTTGGTGCGTTCTTTGGAAGAGTTGCCTCGTGTACTTAAAGAAGCATTTTACATTGCACGTTCTGGACGACCAGGACCTGTACTTGTAGATATACCTAAAGATATTACTGTAGACATTGGTGAGTTTGTGTATCCTGATTCTGTAGATATCCCAACCTATAAACCGACATATAAAGGCAATAAAAGACAGATAGAAAAAGCTGTTGAAGCTATAAAGAAGGCGAAAAAACCTTTACTTTATCTCGGTGGAGGTATAGTACTTTCCAATGCTAGTGATTTGGTACGAGCATTGGCTAAAAAAACACAAATACCAGCAGTTGAAACATTGATGGCAAGAGGTGTGTTGGGTGCGAAGAATCCATTGCTTCTAGGAATGCTTGGTATGCATGGGAATTATTCGTCAAATATGGCAATGTCTGAGACGGATTTGGTCATCTCATTGGGTGCAAGATTTGATGATAGAGTCACAGGTAAACTTTCAGAGTTTGCTAAGTATGCAGACATCATTCATGTCGATATAGATGCAGCAAACATTGGGAAACTGGTCGATGTAGATTATCCTATCGTTGGAGACATCACTGAAGTGGTTGAAGCGATGCTTCCACAGCTTGATGGTATAGATACGGATAGATTTGAAGCGTGGAGAAATATTTTGGCTCGTTATGATGAGCTTCATCCTCAGTCTTATGTGGATTCTGATGAAGTGATCAAGCCACAGTGGGCGATTGAGCGTATCGGTGAACTTATCGGTGAAGATGCGATTATTACTTCTGATGTGGGGCAACACCAGATGTGGGCAGCACAACACTACCCATTTGACAGACCACGCCAATGGATCAACTCTGGTGGACTTGGAACAATGGGCTTTGGTTTTCCTGCAGCTTTAGGTGCGAAGATGGCTTTTCCTGATAAAACGGTGATTAATATCACTGGAGATGGTTCTATCTTGATGAACATGCAAGAACTTGTAACCGCAGCAGAGTACAAAATACCCGTCATCAATTTGATTCTCAATAACCATTTTTTAGGAATGGTAAGACAGTGGCAAACTTTCTTTTATGAAAAGCGTTATGCAGAGACAGATTTGTCATTCCAACCAAACTGGAAAGCATTGGCTGAAGCTTGTGGTGGTATAGGGTATGATGTCACGACTAAAGATGAATTTGACGCAGCGGTGAAAGATGCTATAGCACAAGACAAGGTGTGTTTTATGAATGTTATAGTAAATCGTTTTGAAGATGTACTTCCGATGGTTCCATCTGGAGGAGCGCTCTTCAATATGATGTTACCTCAAAAAGTCGAAGAGCCAAAGGAGACAAAGTAATGGAAAGTTCAATGAATACAAGACGAGTGATTTCTGTTATCGTTCTTAATGAAAGTTCAGTACTTGCACGTATTACAGCACTCTTTGCAGGGCGTGGATACAATATCGAATCTCTAACAGTAGCACCAATACCTGAAAGTGATATGTCACATATTACTATCGCTACCAATGGTTCTGCTAGAGTGATGGAACAAATCACCAAACAGTTACATAAGTTGATACCTATCTATAAGGTTATCGAACATGAAGAGATGGTTGAAAAAGAGATGGTTTTAATCAAATTCCCAATAGAAGAACATCTTTCAGATATAGGTGCTTTATGTTCGGCCTATAATGGTGGCATTGTCAATGTTGGCAAAGAGATGATTATTGCTATGGTTGCTGATGAACCTAAGCGTATCAAACACTTTATAGAAGCAGCTGGGCGTTATAATCCATGTGAGATTGTTCGTGGTGGTGTGGTGGCTATAGAGCGATAATAAAAAGATATTAAATTGCGTAGGGTGTTGGTCTCCATGACAACACCTTTGATAGGCGTACATTGGGTGTTGTGAGGACACAACACCCTATATAAGGATTTAAATGACTTATAAACTCTCCCACATTATAAAAGAACTAAATATAGATTTTAATGAAAATGACATCGATATCGATGGTATTCATACATTATCTGAAGCAACATCTACCCAACTCTCTTTTTTTACAGACAGTAAATACGCTTCACAGTTAAAAGATACAAAAGCCGCCGCAGTACTCATTGATGCAAAACATGCAGACTTGCTTCCCGAGACAACTATCGCACTTATTACAGATGAAGCCTACTTGAAACTAGCACTTGCCTCTAAGTTTTTTGCACATAAGCTCATTACAAAAGGTGGAGAGCCTACTTTAGGTGAGCATTGTGACATAGATAAACGTGTGCGTTTTGGTAACAATGTAATATTGGGTGATAACGTTACAGTGATGGCAGGATGTTATTTGGGTGATGATGTTATCGTAGGTTCAGGTACATTACTGCATCCTAATGTTACCTTGTATCACTTTACACAGATAGGTGCTGAGTGTATCATTCATAGTGGTACAGTGATTGGTTGTGATGGTTATGGCTTTGCACATACTAAACTGGGTGAACATATCAAAATTTATCAAAATGGCAATGTAGTGCTAGAAGATAATGTTGAAATAGGTGCTAATTGTACCATAGACAGAGCTGTTTTTGGAACAACAACTATACGAAAAGGGTCTAAACTTGACAACCTCATACAAGTAGCACATAATTGTGACTTAGGGGAACATACCCTACTTGCGGCACAAGTAGGGCTTGCTGGTTCTACAACACTGGGTAGAAATGTGGTGATGGGTGGACAAAGTGCCACAGCAGGACACTTAGAAATCGGTGCTTTTACAACCATAGCAGGTAAAGGTGGAGTCACTAAGTCACTTGAAGGAGGTAGAACCTATGCAGGTTTTCCTGCGATTGACCATAAATTATGGTTACGTTTACAGGCTAAAATGATGGGATTGGTAAAACGTAAGAAATAGTTGAGGTTCCCTTACTTATTTGTGATATAATAATTTTCATACTAACATATACCAAAGGATTATTTATGAACGGAACAGTAACAAAAGTAGATGAATTGACATTGAGCGGGACAAAAGACGGAAAGATCAGTATAACCACTGTATCTCAACCTTATGGTCCTAAAAGTGAAAGCGTAGCAAGTATTGGTATTTCTCTTCAGGCAGGTGCCCAAGAGCCAGATTGGAAAGTACATATTCCTAAAGCTAATATTGATGCGGTGATTGCTGCATTGACAGAAGCAAAAAAGAGTTTATAAATTTAAAGAAAGAGAAGTATGGAGCTATGTCCTATACTTCTTTTACTCATCATGCATCATGACTTTATATCTATCTAATGCTCTTTGCATTAAATCTGGATCAGGTATCTTTCTTCCTGCGATATATCCAATGATATTACCCTTATCATCTAACTTAGGCTTAATCCATACGACAACAAGATAGTATTTACCTTCAGCAGTCATATTTTTAACATGACCTTCCCAGTAGTTACCACCTTTGATTGTTTCCCATAAACCTTTGAAAGTAGCTTTGGGCATGTCTGGATGTCTATTGAGATTGTGTGGTGAACCGATAAGCTCTTCTTTTGTGTAACCCGATAAGATTCTAAATTTACGGTTTGCATAGGTGATGATACCAGCAGTATCTGTTTCTGTAATCATGACACCACCATCAAAGGGTACTTCTTCATCTATTGGCACAGGTTTAGTGATTACTTTCCCTGTAAGTATGTTTTTGATTATGTTCCCCATCTTTTCTCCATTTATGATTGTAAATTATAAAAATGTATAGTTAGCAATATAGTATCAATCTATCGCTTATATGGACATAATACTTTAGATTATCTAGGATATTTAACCATATTTTCGACATAGTTTGCTACAATTACAAAATTATGATAAAGGAATTTTTTTGTCTATTTCAAAAACTATCAACGCACTTTTAGAACAACGTATACTTGTGATAGACGGGGCAACCGGCACGCAGATACAAAATTTGGAAATCCCTGCTGAATCTTGGCTTGATGAAAAGGGTGCAGATCAGGAAGGGTGTAATGAACTGCTAAACGATACCGCACCTGAACTGATGAGAAAAGTGCATTATGCCTATGCCAAAGCAGGTGCAGACATCATCAAAACCAATACCTTTGGCACCATGCCATGGGTACTTGATGAATATCAAATGGGTGATCGTTGTTATGAACTCTCCAAAAAAGGTGCGGCACTTGTTAAAAGTGTGTGTGAAGAATTTTCTACACCTGAACAACCCCGTTTTGTTTTAGGATCTATAGGACCAGGTACAAAACTCCCTTCTTTGGGACACATTCATTATGATGAAATGTTTGAAGGCTATAAACTTACAGCCCTAGGACTCATAGATGGTGGATGTGATATCTTTATGCTTGAGACTTGTCAGGATCCTTTGCAGATCAAAGCAGCACTCCATGGATGTGAAGCAGCCAATGAAGAAAGGGGTATCAAGCTTCCTATTATGGTATCGGTGACGATTGAACTCTCGGGTTCTATGCTCATAGGTACGGATGCAACGACGATTGTGACGATTTTGGAACCATTTGATATTTTGTCTTTAGGGTTTAACTGTGGTACAGGGCCGGATCAAGTCAAAAAACATTTAAAAATACTCTCTGAACTTTGTGCTATACCTATCTCTGTACATGCCAATGCAGGACTTCCTCAAAACCGTGGTGGGTATACGTATTACCCGATGGGGCCAGATGAATTTACAGCAAAACAACTAGAATTTACGGCATTTGATGGTGTGAGCTTTTTAGGTGGCTGTTGTGGGACCACACCCCAACACATTTATGCACTGAAGCAAGCAGTAGGAGTATTAAAACCTAAAAAGCCTACGGGCTCTATAGAACCGTCTATTTCTTCACTTTTTAACACCACAGAGCTCTTTCAAGAGCCTGCACCTTTACTTATAGGTGAACGTTCTAACTCTACGGGTTCTAAGGCTTTTCGTGAGCTTATCATCGCCTCAGATTATGAAGGTACGATTACTGTAGGGCAAGCACAAGTAAGAGATGGCGCACACTGTTTGGATGTGAACGTTGAATTTGCAGGGCGTGATGGTGCGGTAGATATGAAAGCCATTATGGGACTGTATAATCAGAAAATACCTCTGCCACTTATGCCCGATGCCACACGTGTAAACACTATGGAAGAGGGTTTAAAGTGCATTGGTGGTAAACCTATCATCAACTCTGTAAACCTTGAAGATGGTGAAGAGAAGTTTCATGCTATTTGTAACTTAGCTAAGAAATATGGTACTGCCTTGGTTTGTCTTACCATTGATGAAGTAGGTATGGCAAAGACTAAAGAAGACAAGGTAACACAAGCCGAACGCATGTATGACATGGCGGTAAATGGTCATGACATAGACCCTAGAAACCTTATCTTTGATATGCTGACATTTACTGTCGGTTCAGGAGACTTGGAGTACCGAGATGCAGCCATTCAGACACTTGAAGCCATACGTGAATTGCATATCCGTCATCCTGAAGTTGGGTCTACACTAGGACTTTCTAACATTTCTTTTGGGCTAGATATTAATGCAAGACGTTACCTAAACTCTGTGTTTTTACACCATTGTTTAAAAGCAGGGCTTACAACGGTAATTATCAATGTGAAGCACATTATACCACTTATGAAAATGAGTGATGAAGACAAAGCCATTTGTGAAGAGTTGCTTTTTGCTCCTGATGAAAATTCACTCTTTACCTTTATAGAACATTTTTCAGATGCGGTCATAGATGATGAGGCAAATGATGAAGCCTATGAAGCTATGAGTAGGGAAGAGAAGATAGCCCAACTTCTTCTCGATGGTGACAAAGAACGTATGATTCCACTAGTAGAAGAAGCTCGTCATGAGATAAATCCAGACACGATAGTCAATGAAATCCTCATAGACGCTATGAAAGTAGTGGGAGAACTCTTTGGTTCTGGACAAATGCAACTGCCATTTGTACTACAATCAGCAGAGACTATGAAGACCACGGTGGACTACTTAAATCCATTTTTGACCAAACAAGTCAAAGATACAGATACTACCTTAGTTATCGGTACAGTTCGTGGAGATGTGCATGATGTGGGTAAAAACCTTGTAGACATCATCCTCTCTAATAATGGATTTAAAGTAGTCAATGTAGGAATCAAAACAGACTTACAAGAGTACTTAGATGTAGTAGAGAAACAGTCCATTCAAGCTATCGGTATGTCGGGATTACTAGTGAAATCAACAGCCGTGATGAAAGATAACTTGGAAGCTATGGCTGAAATGGGTATGGAAATACCTGTACTTTTAGGTGGAGCAGCACTTACCCGTAGTTTTGTCGATGACTTCTGTCGTCCTATCTATAAAGGTCCTATCTTTTACTGTAGAGATGCCTTTGATGGGGTTATCTCTATGACACGTATAGAAAAGTACAATGATGATAATAGCATAGGACTTGACACACGTTTGGCAGGAGATATGGTAGAACGTGTAGAGAAGGTGAAAAAAACAATTATTATCCCTCCTTTTGCAGAACTAAAGATGCCAGAAGTGCAGCCTGTACCGACACCACCATTTTGGGGTAGACGTGTACTCACCAAAGATGATTTAGACTTAGATATGATTTTTAACTGGGTAAACCAACGTACGGTGATTAAATTTCACTGGGGGTATAAGTCAAAAGGTATGACCAAAGAGGAGTATAAAAAACTCTTAGATAAAACAGTCTACCCTGCCTATGAACGCCTTAAGCGTGAGTTCATAGAAAAAGGTTTGTTTGAACCCACCATTATTTATGGCTATTACCCTTGTAGGTCTGATGATCAAGATTTGTATATCTTTGATGAGAGTGAAGGGTGGAATGTAGATGAGAATGCTTCTAGGGTATCGTTTGATGAGGTAAAAGACAAGGCAGTAGGTAAGTTTGATTTCCCAAGACAAGGACGCAAACCTCACCGAGCATTAAGCGACTTCTTTCACCATGATAGACATGACATCATACCTCTTACTTGTGTAAGTGCAGGGTCTAAGTTTTCAGCCTATGAAAAAGAGCTTTATGATGCAGGGAAATACCTAGAGTATAATATGGTACACGGCTTCTCTGTAGAACTAGCAGAAGCCCTAGCAGAAGTAGCCCACAAACAAGTACGCTTAGACCTAAACATAGCAGACAAAGAAGGCTCATCTTTACGTGATGTACGTATGAACCGTTACCAAGGTGCAAGGTATTCGTTTGGGTATCCTGCCTGTCCAGACTTAGAACAAAGCCAGTTAATTTTTGATTTGCTGAAGCCTGAAGAGTTTGGCATAGAATTATCTGAGACTTTTCAGATTCATCCAGAGCAGAGTACTACTGCTTTGGTGGTGCATCATGGGAAGGCTAATTATTATTCTGTTTAGGGTATAATATTTGAAAATTTAAAGGAATATAATGAAGAATATATTAAGAGTTAGTTTTATAGCAGTGTTTTTTATTTCATTTAGTTTTGCAACAGTTGATAAGAGTTGTATTGTAAAAGGTAATATTTCATATAATGGGAATAAGAAGCTTTATTTTACATCCATACATCTTGATTATCCACATGTGAAAATTAATAAAGCAGGAGAGCGTTGTTTCAAAACTGAAGAAGAAGCAAAAAGAGCTGGGTGGAAAAAAGCTCCTAAAAGTTCTTATCACAAAAAATAAATATCATATATTTGTAGTTATTAATAGGTAGGTGCGTTGAAAACAGCACCCTACGGAAGATTTTTATATTTATTATGCTAAAATTATGTTTGAAGAGAGGGGTTAAACCCTCTCAGAATGTTTAATTTTTGTAGTATTGTAAAATTGCTACAAGAATTGTAAGTATAAGGATAATCTCATCCATAATGCTCACACCCTTTCGCAGTTAAGATTTAACTGACGAAATTCAAACAACAGTTGTCGCTGTTGTTTCGAAAAACAACAAGTTAAACTGCATCAAAATTATATCTAAATTCTCTTATTTCCACCATTTACCATAGCAGAAATAATCCCTTCTTCTTTTTGTATATCTTCCACAACCACACCCACAATATGCAAAGGTACAAAGACAAGTACACCATAGAAAAATACAAATTCATGTACTTCTTTGATGTCATGTGTAAGGTCTTTGCTTAGTCCTAAGGTTTCGTAAAAGTGTATGCTAAGACCTGATAGGGTCATAAAAAGTACTAGGGCGTAGATGCCTATGTAGCTAAGGGTGACTAGCTTTTTGTGTAGGGTTTTACTACTAAAGTTTTGGTAGTTTTGTTTACCACTTTGGGTAAAGAAGAGAGCTATTCTCCATGCGACTAATGCAGCTAACGCATAGCCTAAAAGTATATGCCATTCCCACATAGGCGAACGTATAGCTTTGGCTAAAACTTTGGCTTGAGCTTCTGTCACTTCTATGTTGATGTCTGCTAGTTTTTGGGTGAGTAGTTCGCTGTTGGTTCTCCAGCTTAAAAATGTTTTACGTAAAAATACTGTACCCATAAGACCCAATACTACAAAAGCATGTATCCAGTGCCATATCCTAAAATCAAATCTCCATTTTTGCATAACTTACCTTTTTGAAATAATGAATAGTATATTATAGCGTATAAAGAAGGAGATATTTATGGAATTGAAAAAAGGCTTGTATAGACATTACAAGGGCTATATGTATGAAGTGTTAGATACAGCACGTCATTCTGAGACGGAGGAATGGATGGTGGTGTATAAAACTTTGTATGGTGATTTTTCTACTTGGGTGAGACCTTATGAAATGTTTAGAGGTAAGGTTGAGGTGGAGGGGGAGATGGTTGATAGATTTACATTTAAATCCCCTCCATCACCTTAGCATCAAAGCTTACCAAATTATCACCCGAAAACTTAAAAAAGAGTTCTATGGGACGGCAGCAAACTTCGCAATCTTCTATGTAGTCTGAGACTTCTTCTGTGCTATCAAGTATCATAGAAATGCGTTCCCAGCAGTAGGGGCAGGTGAAAAAGTGTTCCATTAGTTATCTTTTTCCAAATTATAGTACAATCATATAAAAAACAGGATACCCACATGTCAGCAATCATCGACCATTTTCAAACACTCACTCAAATTCCACGTTGTAGTAAAGCAGCAGACAAGCTTTTAGACTTTTTAGTAGATTTTTCTAAAAGTAGAGGCTATAGCGTAGAAGTAGATGAAGTTAAAAATATTTATATCCATAAAGGTAATCCTACCTTGTGTTTACAAGCCCATTATGACATGGTGTGTATGGGTAAAGCACCAATACTTGAGACTTATATAGAAGATGGTGTTATGAGAGCCAAAGATAGCTCATTAGGTGCTGATAATGGTATGGCGATAGCTATGATGATGCAAAATATGGATGAGGGTTTAGACTTAGAATTTTTGCTCACAGCAGATGAAGAGATAGGGCTTATAGGGGCTAATGAAGTGGCGTTTGATTTAAAAGCAAAATATATGCTTAACCTTGACAGTGAAGATGAAGCTGAAGTGTATATAGGGTGTGCAGGTGGTGCAGATTTGCTGGCATTTAAAGAAGATAGCTATGTAGAGGGTGTGGGTATCTGTTATGAAGTGGCAGTCAAAGGACTCACGGGAGGGCATTCTGGTGTGGATATAGATAAAGGGATACCTTCTGCGATTAAGGTACTAGGTAAGTATTTGCTAGAAAATGATGTGACGCAGTTGGCTAGT
Organism: Sulfurovum sp.; assembly: GCA_030949725.1. GTDB lineage: Bacteria > Campylobacterota > Campylobacteria > Campylobacterales > Sulfurovaceae > Sulfurovum. Next base: position 50,372 of record JAUZSE010000006.1, read on the forward strand.
ATTTATGCTGGAGAACGTCGTAACTCTATACCTGCTAATGCTGTTGTCATAGTAAGAAGTGAAAAAGTGTTGGAAAATGATGGGGATGTGAGTGTAAGAGTGCTAAAAGAAGAACCCAAAGTCTTAAAAGAGGGAAGTAAGATTATTACGTTGATAGATGAGTTTAGACATGGGGTACTTGCTATGGATGAAGAGCTGGATATACCTAATATGAGCATCAATCTTGCCATTATTACCGCAGATGAAAAAGGGGGAGTGAAGATAGAAGTTTCTGCACGTGCTATGGCGGCTGCTGAATTAGAATATATGACAGCAACTACAGGAGAGTTCTTTGAGTTTTATGGCTTTAGTCGTACATATAGAAGACAAATATCCCGCATGGAAACCTGATATTTCTGACTTTACAAAATTGGTAAGTAAAGAGATGAAAAACGTGTTTGGAAGAACAAAAATGATGGCAATACATGCAGGGCTTGAATGTGGGGTTATCGCAGAGAAATACCCAGAGATAAAGTTTGCCTCCATTGGACCTACTATACGTTATCCACACTCTACTCGTGAAGAAGTGGACTTGGAATCAGTAGAGAGAACCTATAAAGTTTTATTGGGGATTATAAGCAGTACCTAAACTTTAAAAGTTTGTGATGTTTTACAGTGTGTTTCCATAAAACAACCTTCACATTCAGGCTTTAGTGCTTTACATTTGTACCTGCCAAAAAGTACCATGGCTTGATGGAGTAAGTGCAGATCGGTTTTAAACTTTTTACTTAACTCTTCTTCACATTTGATAGCTGTTTTTGCATCACTTAATCCAAGGCGATGTGCTACTCTGTAGACATGGGTATCTACTGCCATAAGGTTTGCACCCGCATATTCTATCATTACCACATTGGCTGTTTTTTGTCCTACACCTGCTAGTTTGACAAGTTCATCCCGTACTAGGGGTATCTCATTTTCATAGTTTTCTACAACAGACTGTGCCATCTTGATGAGGTTTTTGGCTTTATTGTTGAAAAAAGAACAAGTATTAAGGTAAGACTTGACTTGATCTAAATCTGCATTTGCAAGAGAAATCGGGTCAGGATAGGCTTCAAAAAGAGCAGGGGTGATGATGTTGACACGTTTATCTGTGCATTGAGCTGAAAGCATGACGGAGATGAGCAATTCATAAAGGTTTCTATACTCCAATTCAGTGACTGAATCTGGATAATTTTCAAGAAAGACATTTTTGATCTCTTCAATTTCTTTTTTGGTTGCTTTTTTAATTTTAAGTATTCTTTTTGCTTGGGTCATTTGTTTGTACCTCATTCTAAATGTTGTGAGTAAAATATTACCATATTAATAAATGATTTACCCTAGAGGGATATACTTCTAGGGTAAATTAAAATAATTAAGGATTATTAATCATGTTAAAATTAGCAAAAACTTCACTACTCGCGGTAGCTGTAATGGCTACTTCTGTTGTAGCCTCGGATATACTTGTAACTGTAAATGGTAAGAACATTACCAAGCAAGATGCTCAGGCATTTGTAACGGCTTCTATACCTAAAGCTCTTTTTTCAGAACTTAAAACTGCAGAAAAAAGAATGGTGACTGACAGACTGATAGAAAAGCAGTTATTTACTGAACTAGCAGCCAAAGAAGGCATTGATAAAAAACCTGAATTTAAAAGAAACATGGAGAAGATAAAAGCAGAGCTTCTTGTAAATATGTGGATGAAAGAGCAAATGGATAATGCCATGGTCAGTGACAGTGAAGCTCAGACTTTTTATAAAAAGAATGTGGATAAGTTTACGGGTAAAGCATCTATGCATGCTAGACATATTTTAGTGAAAGAAGAAAAAGAAGCCAAAGATATCATCGAAACTTTAAAAGCATTAAAAGATGAAGCATTAAAAACAAAGTTTATCGAATTGGCTAAAACGAAGTCGACGGGTCCTACTGCTCCTAAAGGTGGGGATCTTGGGACATTTAGTAAGGATCAAATGGTACTAGAGTTTTCAAAAGCTACATGGGCTTTAGAAAATGGTCAAATAACTATGCTTCCTGTTAAAACAGAGTTTGGTTACCATGTCATTTATCTTGAAAAAAAATCAGAAGCAGCGACTACTCCTTATGAACAGGTAAAAGAGAAAATCATTACTTCATTAAAGCAACAACAATTTTCTGCTAAAATAACACAGATTGCCAAAGAACTTAAAAGTAAAGCTAAGATAGTTGAGACGGTAAGCGAGACTAATACAACAAAAAAATAATCTGTATGAGTAAAGAGGGGGAAATATGAGAAAGTTGTGTGTTTTATTGGGACTGTCATTGACGGTAGGTATGAGTCAAGTATCGGCAGATGCGTTAAAAAATTCGTTAACAAATATGTTAAATGAAAAAGAGACTTCGTCTATGGTAGATCTAGGGAGCATAAACCTAAATGGGAAACCAAAGCCAGTCCAACAAGTAAGAAAAGTAAGATCCAGTAAAGCTGTTATAGCTACAGTAAATGGACATAAGATCATTAAAAAACAGGCAGATGAGTATCTTAAAAAACGAACACAAGGTAAAATAAATAACTTTGATGCCATAGCTCCTGAGCAACAAAAAAGACTTGTGTATGAACTCTCTCTTCCTGTACTTGTTTTGGATGCAGCTAAAAAAGAGTTGACTGCTCTAGAAAAACAAGCGGTATATACACGTACTTGGATGAGAAAAGAAGCCTTAGCAACAACAATCACTGATGCAGAGGTCTTGGTGGCATATAATGAGATCATAAAACAGGCACAAGAAAGCAATACTACAGCTTCCATGCCTCCTTTTGAAAAAGTAAAAGATAAACTTAAACTGCAAATGATGGAAAAAACTATTGTGGGTAAATTGATGAAAGATGTCAAAATTAAAGTACTGTAAAAAAATTGTGGGTAAAATATCTATTATATAAATACAAAGGAACAGAAAGAATGAAGAGAACACTTCTTATTTTGGCATTAACATTGGGTCTGGCTAGTACAACACTATTTGCAGCAACAGCTGGAATGGTAAACGATATGGAAATTACTGTAGATGAAGCAAATAATGCACTCAATAAATTAACAAAAGGTAAAATGACTTGGGATAAACTTCCAGCTGAAGGTAAAACCCAACTGATTCAAATGATGGCACCTTCTAAATTGGTAGCAGCTAAATCTAAAAAAGCATTGACTGATAAAGAAAAAGAAGCTGCCCTTGCAGGTTTTTTGGATGCAGAAGAAGATGTCAGAAGCAAAAGTCTCAGACAAAGAAGCTAAAGAGGCTTACACAAAGATGGTAGATGCGGCTAAAAAATCGAAAAGTAAACAAAATATACCAGAATTTGAAGCAGCAAAAAACAGTATTAAGATGCAACTTGCACAAGAAAAAGTTGTAGGTGCATTGATAAAGAACGCAAAAATAAAAGTTAAGTAATATTTAAAGAGGTAGTGTAAATGTCTACAAAAGTTTTAGATGTCATAGAAGCAGGTGTAGTAACAGGTGATGATCTTCAAAAATTGTTTAAGATCGCAAAAGATGAAGGCTTTGCACTTCCTGCTGTAAATGTAGTAAGTACATCTTCTGTAAATGCTGTACTAGAAGCAGGTAAAAATGTAAATTCTCCTGTGATTGTACAGTTTTCTAATGGTGGTGGTGCGTATTATGCGGGGAAAGGTTTACCCTCAGCCCAAGCAGCTATTTTAGGTACTATATCAGGTGCCCAACATGTGCATACAGTTGCGAAAGCTTATGGTATACCTGTAGTACTTCATACAGATCATGCAGCAAGAAAGCTACTCCCATGGATAGATGCACTGCTTGATGCAAGTGAAGCACACTTTAAAGTGCATGGCTTTCCTCTTTTCTCTTCTCATATGATAGATCTTTCCGAAGAGCCTATAGAAGAAAATATCGCTACATGCAAGTTATACTTAGAGCGTATGTCTAAGATGGGTATGACACTTGAGATAGAGTTGGGTGTGACAGGTGGGGAAGAAGATGGTGTAGACAATACAGACATTGATAATTCACTGCTTTATACACAACCTGAAGAAGTAGCTTATGCCTATGAAGAATTGATGAAAATCTCCGATAAATTCACTATTGCTGCTTCGTTTGGTAATGTGCATGGTGTCTATAAGCCAGGCAATGTAAGTTTGACACCAAAGATATTAGATAATTCTCAAAAGTACATTGAAGAGAAATACAATACGGTTAGTAAACCAGTGGATTTTGTATTTCATGGTGGGTCTGGTTCTGAACTATCTGACATTAGAGAAGCCATAAGTTATGGTGCGATTAAAATGAATATTGATACGGATACACAATGGGCATTTTGGGAAGGTGTAGGTACGTATGTAGCGCATAATCATGATTATTTACAATCTCAGATAGGAAACCCAGAAGGTGAAGACAAGCCAAACAAAGGGAAGTATGATCCAAGAAAATGGTTAAGGTCTGGTGAAGAAACTATGATAAAAAGACTTGAACAGGCCTTTTCTGATTTGAATTGTATGGATAGAAACTAAGCGATTGTTTACTTCTTCTCCTTTAGAAAAACATACTTTTGAAGGTCATACTTTTTATCTAAAAAGAGATGACCTTCTCCATCCAGATTTTTCTGGAAATAAAGCCCGTAAATTTTACTATTTTCTTCAAAATGATTTCCCAAATATTACAAAAATTGTTTCTTATGGTTCTGCACAATCCAATGCGATGTATTCTCTTTCTGTTTTGGCACAAATGAAAGGGTGGGAATTTGAGTATTTTGTAGACCATATAGCAGAGTATTTGAAAGAGAATCCTCATGGAAATTATGCTGGAGCATTAGACAATGGAATGAAAGTTTCCGTAGGTCGGGCTATCCTCACCCCGACAAATAATATTTTACACATAGAAGAGGGTGGACGACAAAAAGAAGCTGAATACGGCATAAAGATATTGGCTGAAGAGATTATGGCTTGGCAAAAAGAAAATAACATAGAAGCATTAAATGTATTTTTACCGTCAGGTACAGGAACAACGGCACTATTTTTACAAAAGCATTTACCTTTAAATGTTGTATATACAACACCTTGTGTAGGCGATAAAATTTATTTAAAGAAGCAGTTTTTAGAACTTGAAACGGATGAAAGCTATCATCCAACCATACTAACTTTAGAGAAAAAACATCATTTTGGAAAACTTTATAGCGAAAATTATAAAATTTGGCTAAAATTACAAAAAGAAACAGGAGTGGTCTTTGATCTCCTTTATGATCCTTTGGGATGGCGGGTTTTACTTGCCCACCCTGAAGTTTTCATAAAGCCTACACTCTATATACATCAAGGTGGAGTATTGGGTAACGAGAGCATGCTCCCAAGATATGAACGGAAATATCCGTCTATAATAAATAAATAAATAAATAAAATGTAGGGTGTTGTGTCCTCACAACACCACGAGGACAAAAAATGAAAATATTTTACAGCAACGACGACACTTTTAAAGAAAACTTCAATACACTTTTACAACGTGGAAAAATGGATATAGAGGGTGTGACAAACATCGTTTCAGGACTACTTAAAGAGATACAAATTGAAGGTAACAAAGCAGTTAAATCACAAATAACGAAATTTGACAGATGGGAACCAAAATCAGATGATGCACTTTTGGTCTCTACGGATGATATGGCAAAAGCCTATGATAACATTGATCCTGAACTTCGTGATGCTTTACACCTTGCCTATGATCGTATAGAGTCTTATCACCAGAAACTTATGCCTAAATCTTGGATGGACACAGAAGCCAATGGAACGATACTCGGTCAGAAAGTTACAGCAGTAGATAGAGCAGGGCTTTACATCCCTGGGGGGAAAGCCGCCTATCCCAGTTCCTTACTGATGAATGTGATTCCTGCACAAGTAGCAGGGGTGAAAGAAATAGTGATTTGTACACCAGCACCAGACAATGAGCTAAACGAACTCTTACTGGCTGCTTGTCACCTTTGTAAGGTAACACAAGTGTTTAGAGTAGGAGGAGCATCAGCCATAGGTGCGATGGCTTATGGAACAGAAACGATTTCTAAGGTAGATGTCATCACGGGGCCGGGTAATATTTTTGTAGCAACTGCCAAAAAGCTTGTGTATGGTGAAGTAAACATAGATATGATTGCAGGCCCTTCAGAGATAGGAATACTTGCAGATGAGACAGCTAGAGAAGATTACATCGCTATAGATCTTCTAAGCCAAGCTGAACACGATGAAATGGCATCTTCTATACTCATCACCACAGATGGAGAATTGGCTAACAAAGTGAGTGAGAAGGTAGAAGAGTTTTTACTAACACTCAGTCGTGAAAAAATAGCTAGAAAATCCATAGAAGAACGTGGAGCGATCATCGTAACATCAACTATGGAAGAAGCTATAGACCTGATGAATGATATAGCTCCTGAGCATTTAGAAATCCTCACTAAAGATCCTATGGGTTTACTAGAGAGTATTAAACATGCAGGAGCTATCTTCTTAGGTGAAATGACACCAGAGCCTATAGGTGATTATGTAGCAGGGCCAAACCATACACTTCCTACAGGAGGTACTGCCAAGTTCTACTCCCCACTTTCTGTAGATAACTTTTTGAAAAAGTCGTCTATTATTTCTATGTCTAAACAGGGTATGGATGAGATAGGTGGAGCTTGTGCATTGATAGCAAAGACTGAAGGCTTGACAGCACATGAAGAGAGTATTCGGATTAGATTGAGGGATTAGATGAAACTTTTGAAATTAGTGATTATGCCATACGTGAAGTAACTGAGACATGTCCTGGAGATGTTGAATCTAAGAAAAATACACATTTTCAAGCATTACTATCGGGTAGTAATATATCTAAATATTATGGAGAAGATAATAAGTTTTTAGGATTAGATAAGCAAAATGTATGGGTACAAGAAAAACAGCCTATTGCTTTATCTGTTCATATAACAATACCTTGATGGTGCAGTTAAAACAGAAATTCAATTTGAAGTGATCAAAGATTTTTCTATTTATTTGGGTTGGTTATGGGGTATAGGAATAGTAACTTTAATATTTTTAGGGATTAATTCCTTGCTAGATTAGTAGACTTCTTTACGATGTTTAATTTTAATAATTTCTACCGTCACAATCTCTTCTTCAATGAGATATATAACTCTATAGTCTCCCACACGCAAACGCCAAAAAGGTGATAAATTACCCACGAGTTTTTTACCTGAATATGGGTCTGTAGAGAGGGTAGTTTTTATCTTTGTAAGTATACGTTTTTGCCAAGTCTTATCTATTTTCTTTAAGTCTTTGATGACCTTATCATCAATTTGTAGCTTGTACACCAAGTGCATTCTCCAGCTCTTCAAGACTTATGAGGTTTCTTGTTTCCTCATTTTGACGTTTTAGCACTTCATAATAATCTTCCATGTCATCTAGATAGTTATTTAGTGCTTCTTTTACAAAAAAACTTTTAGAACGTCGTGTGCTTTCTGCTAGTCTTATGATGCGAATTTCCATTTCTTCTGGTAAACGAATTGAAATCATTGTGACTCCTTTTGTATGATATGTCATACAAGTATAACAAAATAACAGGAAGAAAACAATAGTGAGTGTAGTGAAAAACCTTACCTCTTGTTGCGTAGGGTAAATAAGAGATAGAAAGAAGAATTTTATTGGCTGAGGTATACCTATAAAAAATAATTTATAACAGAATTTAAATGATTGTTTATAAATAAAGTGGCGCGGTGGATGGGGCTCGAACCCACGACCTCCTGCGTGACAGGCAGGCATTCTAACCAACTGAACTACCACCGCGCATAAATGAAAAACCAATAATAGTTTTCATTTGAAATATAAGTCAACTTTTTACTAACAAAACAAGTTTTGTGAGTTGTCTGCTGAAGACTGTAATTATGGTGGTCGCTATAAGACTCGAACTTATGACATCTACCTTGTAAGGGTAGCGCTCTACCAACTGAGCTAAGCGACCGTATTAGTATGTTTATTTAACAGATTGGCGACCCTTAAAGGATTTGAACCTCTGTTTTTACGTTGAAAACGTAATATCCTTGACCACTAGATGAAAGGGTCATGAGATACCGTAAATATACTATTTTAAAGTGGTGACTCGTCTTGGATTCGAACCAAGGGCCCATTCCTTAAAAGGGAATTGCTCTACCAACTGAGCTAACGAATCAACAATGTAGTGGCGCGGTGGATGGGGCTCGAACCCACGACCTCCTGCGTGACAGGCAGGCATTCTAACCAACTGAACTACCACCGCATATTAACATTGTTTATGGTGGTCGCTATAAGACTCGAACTTATGACATCTACCTTGTAAGGGTAGCGCTCTACCAACTGAGCTAAGCGACCTAAATAAGCGTTTACTAACAAAACAAGTTTCGTGAGTCGTCTGCTAAAGACGTTTTAGTGGTGACTCGTCTTGGATTCGAACCAAGGGCCCATTCCTTAAAAGGGAATTGCTCTACCAACTGAGCTAACGAATCAACTATTTCTTAACTACTCAATTACTTGAATAAGTGGACGGAATTATAGCTCAGAAAGCTTTGATTGTCAAGAGGTTTACGAAAAATCTTTCAAATATTTAATATTTCTTCTAATTTCTTGATTGAAAAGCGTGTGGATTGTTCTTGAATTTCCTCTCTTGAACCAGAAAAGTTACAGTGAAATACCTCTTGGATAAAAGGTGTTTTTAGACCTATATATACAGTTCCTACAGGTTTTAGTTCAGTTCCACCACTAGGTCCTGCGATACCAGAGACGGCAATGGCATAGTTAGACTTTGCTAATTTTTGTATGCCTTCAAGCATTTGAGCAACACATTGAGAACTTACTGCACCATATTGGTCTAGTACTTCATCCTCAACCCCTAACCATAAGTGTTTTATTTCGTTGGAATAAGTCACGCATGAACCATTGAGTATTGCAGATGCACCTGGAACGGCTGTAAATGCAACAGCTATACGTCCACCTGTACATGATTCTGCAAAAGAAATGGTTTGATTTTCTAAAGTGAGTTTTTCAATGATATTTTTGACGATATTATAGGTATTTTTCATAAGATAATTGTATCAAAAGTAGCTTCTAATCCTCTTTTAGATAAAATAATCGGATAATATAACAGGGGCGACCCTCATTTAAGGTGTTATCAACAATGGATTTTAAAGACACACTCCTCCTCCCCAAAACTGACTTCCCAATGCGTGGAAACCTTCCCAACAATGAACCTAAAAAGTATCAATCTTGGTATGATGACGATATTTATGGGCAAATGAAAGCCAAACGTGAAGGTGCAGAAATGTTTACTTTACATGATGGACCTCCGTATGCTAATGGTGACATTCACATAGGTCATGCACTTAATAAAACACTTAAAGACATCATCTTAAAATATAATTATTTTCAAGGTAAAGCTGTTCGTATGACACCAGGTTGGGACTGCCATGGTTTACCTATAGAACAAAAAGTGGAAGAAAAACTTGGTAAAAGTAAAAAAGAAGCGATGCCAACAGAAAAATTTAGAGAGCTTTGTCGTGCGCATGCAGCTAAGTTTGTAGACATTCAAAGAGATGGTTTTAAACAACTAGGGATTATCGCTGATTGGGAGAACCCTTATGTGACTATGGATTTTAAGTTTGAAGCCAACATTTACAGAACACTTTGTGAAGTAGCTAAAAAAGGTTTATTGGTTGAAAGACATAAGCCTATCTTTTGGTCATGGGCTGCTAGAACTGCCTTGGCTGATGCAGAGGTAGAGTATCAAGATAAAGAAGATTATTCACTTTATGTACACTTTGAGTTAAGTGATGCGGCTAAAGAAAAAGTAGGTGTGGAAGGTAAAGCAGGACTTGTTATATGGACAACCACTCCTTGGACATTGCCTGCAAATACAGGTATCTCACTCAATCCCGAAGAGATGTATGTACTTACAGATGATGGTCATATCGTAGCAGAGGTACGTTATGACGCGATGATAGCTGAGGGTGTTGTTTCTGGACATGCATCACGTAAATTTGCGTCTACTGAACTTGAAAACGTATTGGCTATCAATCCTGTAAATGGACGTAGCTCTAAGATAGTACTTGGCGACCATGTGCTTATGGATGGTGGTACAGGATGTGTACATACTGCTCCAGGACATGGGGAAGATGACTACAAAGTAGGACTCAAATATGGGCTAGAAGTAGTGATGCCTGTAGATGAACGTGGATGTTTTGATGAGTCTGTGGTGGGTCTTAATTTACTTGCCTAACCCTGAAGAATTTGTAGGTATGCATATCTTCAAAGCCAATGAGCCTATCTTGGAGATACTTGGTGACTGCGTTGCTTAAACAAAGTAAGTTTTGGCACTCTTATCCACACTGTTGGAGAACGAAAAAACCACTTATCTATAGAGCTACTAACCAATGGTTTATCTCTATAGATGACAAAGCAGAGGGTGCTAAAGAGTCTTTACGTGATACAGCACTCAATGCTATTGAAAATGTAGATTTTTACCCAAAAACATCTAAAAATCGTCTCAAACCGATGATAGAAGGTAGACCAGATTGGTGTATCTCTCGTCAGCGTTCTTGGGGTGTACCTATCGCATTCTTTAGAATAAAAAGCACCAAAGCTGTTATTTTTGATGAAGATGTATTGGAGCATGTTGCAAATTTGTTTGATATTCATGGGGCAGATGCTTGGTATGCTATGAGCAATGCAGAACTATTGCCATCGGATACGAAATACAATCCAGATGATTTGGAAAAACTTACAGATATTTTAGATGTATGGTTTGATTCAGGGTCTACTTGGAATTCAGTTCTTGGCAGTGGTAACTACGATGCGGGGCAATATCCAGCATCTCTTTATATAGAAGGTTCTGACCAACATAGAGGTTGGTTTCAGTCTTCACTACTACTTTCTTCGGCTGTGAACGGAATATCTCCATACAAAACGCTTATTACCCACGGATTTACCGTAGACAATAAGGGTGAAAAAATGTCTAAGTCTAAGGGTAACGTGATGGCTCCAGACAAGGTCATCAAGCAGTATGGGTCTGAGATATTAAGACTATGGGTGGCACTTTCAGACTATCAAAGCGACTTGAAAATCTCTGATGGTATCTTGAAGCAAACAGCAGAACAGTACAGAAAGATACGTAATACGTTTAGATTTTTACTAGCAAATGTGAATGACCTTGAAGCTTATGTAGCTAATGATGCTTATGGTGAGTTGGACAGATGGATATTGGCTAAAGCAGGAGAAGTCTTCGCTTCGGTTAAAAGCTCCTTTGATGAATATGATTTTCTTAGAGGGTTTGCAACGCTAAATCACTTCATTACCAATGAGCTTTCAGGTATCTATATGGATATCACCAAAGATAGACTGTATTGTGAAGATATAAATGACCCTGTTAGACGTGCAACGCAATCAGCGATGGCACATATCTCTAAAGCGATGTTGGGACTTATAGCCCCTGTACTAACCTATACGGCAGATGAGATACTCGAATATGCCTCGCCATTGTTTAAAAATGGCATGGAAAATGTCTTTGACCTTCTTTATGTACCTGTACCTAAAATAGAGTCTTCACTTGATGATACTCTACTTTTAGAAGCCAGAGTAAAATTTTCTGAAGCTGTAGATAAACTCAAAAAAGAGAAGCTTATGAAGTCTACACTTGAAGTAGAAATCGTGGGTGACATGAGCTTATTTACCATAGGTGACGCTAAAGATTTGGAAGATTGGTTTGTAGTATCTGCTATGAAAAGTAGCTCTGAGGGTGAACAAGTGGCTTCATTTGAACTAGAAGGCAAAACATATACAGTACATAAAGCCACTGCCGCCAAATGTCCTAGATGTTGGAGATTTACAGCAAGTAGCGAAGACTGTGCTTGTGAACGTTGCGAAAAAGTTGTTGGTGAATTAGCCTAATGTTTGACATGACCCAACCCATACAGATAGAAGTGATACTAGGTTCTATTGTTTTTATACTTGTACTGGTGGGGATTGCTTTGGCGTGTTGTGGCGTATTATAAGAAGAAGTTGGGGGTTTAGGGACTAAAGAAAGCGATGATTTTATGGTGAGTATTTTGTACTATCTATGAAATATGCTATTATACATATAGATAAAACATATAAAGGATATGTCATGACTATACGTAAAAACTTTCTTTTTGAACAAAAGGTTGCAGCACATCTTGAAGAGATAGCCAAATTAGAAGGTAAAACGCAAACACAAATAACCCAAGAAGCCATAGAAGATAGATATAAATATATCCATACGAAAAAAAAATTAGAAGCCTTGGAAAGATTATCTGGTTCACTGACGGGTAAAATTGGCGATATTTATAGCAAAAACTACATCATTTTACCTACTTAGAAGCCAAAAAAAAGCCACACTTACTGAAGCTCTTTCTACTATACGAGAAAGTACAAATATTTGTGAACTCATCCCTATAGAGAGGGAAGATGTAGAAGATACACTCTTACTCTGTGAAGACGAAAAATCTCCTTTTAAAGACTATGAAGATGCGTTACAATATATATGTGCCAAAAAGGTAAAGGCTGATTTAATAGTAACGAATGATAAAGGTTTTGTAAGTTTGGATATAGAGGTGAGAGGGACGAAGTAAGATTCTTTTATTTGAAATAGCTATAATAGAAATTATTAAATCTTAGGAATAAATATGCAAAATAAAACCCAAAAATTCCCATGGGGAATATACATAGGCGACCTCATAGACAATAATGACACTATACCACTCTGCCTAGATAGCAAAAAAGGTGGGTTTTGTGTGTTGTTTGATGAGAGTAGTGAAGCCATAGCCAATAACTTTATAGAAAATATAGCCTTAAAGCTTTTGGAAGTGATGCCAATAGGGAGTATAGAAGTAGATGTATTTGATTTTGGAAAACCAAGATTTATGAAACTCTCTGCACTCAAAACTGCCAATCTCTACACTGCCTCATATTCCAAAAACAGAGCAACAGATAGGTTTGATGCTTTAGAGGAGTTACAAAATGAGAGACTGCATACACTTTTGAACTATGAGACTCCTACGCTTAGGACAACAAGATAAACAAACCCAAAATAAGCTAAAATACTATTTATGAAAAAGTACCCAAAAGAAATAGAAGAGCAAATGCTAAATCTATATAAAAGTTTATCAGAGAAAGACAGAAGACGCTACGCAGGAATAGAAGCAACCAAATTAAGTCATGGAGGGATAAACTATATATGCGAAATCTTTGAATGTGACTATAGTGGTGTGTCAAGAGGACAAAAAGAGTTAAGAACAGAATTAGATAAAGATAATAAAAGACAAAGAGAAGAGGGAGGATAAGAAAGTCTATATTGCTCACAAGAGAAGGCTTAGACGAAGCATTCCTAGAGGTTATCGCAGAGAGTACAGCAGGTTCACCGATGGATGAGACGATAAAGTGGACAAATTTATCACGGAAAGAGCTACAAACTAGATTGTCAGAGAAAGGTTTTGTAGTTGATGTGGATATAGTGAAACAACTCTTAAAAAACATCATTTTCGTAAGCGACAAGCATTTAAAACACTTTCAGGAAAAGTAGATGTTGCAAATAGAGATGAGCAATTTAAAAATATTGAAAAACTAAAAGAAGAATATAAGAAAGAGGGGAATCCTGTTTTGAGTATGGATGTAAAAAAAAAGAGTTTTTAGGAAATTTATACCGAGAAGGTAAACTGTATACTCAAGAGATAATTAAAGTTAAAGACCATGATTTTCCTTCTTACGCAGAGGGAAAAATTGTCCCCCATGGGCTGTATGATATAAACCTAAATATTGGTTATATTACCATAGGGACAAGTGCTGATACCAGTGAATTTGCTTGTGAATCTATCAAAAATTGGTGGTTAAATTATGGATATATTGAATATCAAGGACATGATAAACTGCTACTACTGTGCGATGGTGGGGGCAGTAATAGCTCTCGTCACTATATTTTTAAAGAAGATTTACAGAAGTTATCAGAGGAATTACAAATTGAAATTCGTATTGCTCATTATCCTCCTTATACATCAAAGTATAATCCTATAGAACATCGCCTATTCCCTCATATCACAAGAGCTTTACAAGGAGTCATTTTTACAAGTGTAGAGTTAGTAAATACCCTTATTGCACAAACTAAAACGACTACAGGATTGAAAGTTTTTAGTTCTATTCTTGATAAGGTATTTCATACAAAAAGAAAATATGCAGAGGGCTTTAAAGAGAATATGAAAATTATCTTTGATATACATTTACCACTTTGGAATTATGTTGCTATTCCTAAAAAGTACTAGTAATTTGGTTTTATTTATGTTTTAGTCCTTAGTGAATACAATCAACAACACCAAGCCAATGAAACCTATCAGCTACTTCTGATAAACCTAGAAGATTTTCCTGATGAGATGAGTTCTGCCAAGCGAAGCAAAAACTTTTTTGATTCGCTTTATGAAGCAGGGTTTTATGTGATTGCTTTTGGCAATGAAAGCATCATAGAGAGTAAATCAAAAGCCACACAAGCTATTTTGAAACGCTTATCTGCTATCAATATTATAAATAATCAGTTTGAATTTGAGAAAGAGTTGTTTGAGTTTTCGGAACTTTTGGAAGAGTATGAGTTTGAATATGTAAATGACAACAAAGAGAAGATAGTCAAGCAGATACTTACTAGCTTTGAATCAGAACAACAAAATGACAATGAACAAGACTTTTTGACCATTCCTATAGGGACTATGGGGCGAGAGACACTTAACTTTTCTATGGGATTGAAGTCTCAAAACTATCACGTTTTTATCGCAGGTATGACAGGTATGGGCAAGACTAATTTACTCAATAGTATCATTGTCAATATCGCCCAAAACTACACAGCCAAAGAGGTAGAACTCTATCTAATGGATTACAAACCTGCTGGGGCTGAATTTATGATTTTTAAACGACATCCAAATTGTAAAAAACTCTTTTTAGAAAACAAAGACCCTAAACCTGCTTTTGAGATGCTAAAAGAGTTTCAAGATGAGATGTATAGCAGAGGAAAGATACTTAATGGCAAAAGCATAGATGAATACAACAAGAAAAACCCACAAAATATCATAGCTAGAAAGATTTTAATCATAGATGAAGTTCAACGGATGTTTGATGGGGGTTGGTCAGAGAGTAGAGATTTTAATAAGCTAATGATAGATATTATCAAAGCAGGTAGAAGCTATGGATTACATCTCATACTCACCACCCAATCACTTCAAGAAATAGCTATGAATGCTAAATCTATTATGGGGCAAATCCCTTTAAAAATCTCTTTTAGACTAGAAGATGGAATGGAAGCGATGAAAGTCTTTAAAGAAAACAAAGAAGCAACGGCAAAGGTTGTAAAACTACAAAAGTATGAATTTGTCTATAGTGACATTTCTAAAACCGTAGTAGCCAAAGCAAACTATATGGATAAGGATGAGATAGAGAATATTTTAGATAATATTCGTGATAGTAGATTGAGTGACGAGGTTGTGACTCCTTTGGTGGTAGAGAGTGTGTCTGTTGATGATGAGGAGATAGAAGTGAGAGAAGAAATTGAAACTAAAAAGAGTGATTTTGAGCCTAAGCATAGTACAGATAGTGCTAAGGAGCTTTTGGAGAGGTTGGCTAGGATGAAGAGGAGGAGTTATGAATAATGAAATTTTAAATCAAAATTATTATGACTTATTAAATAATTTTAATTATGCCAAAGGGAATGAATATGAGAATTATATATTTAGATTAGAATCTATAGTTAAGTTTAAACACAATGATATAGTAATTAAAAGGAAAAAATTACAAGAAGAGTTAGAAGAAAAAGTATTATGGAAAGATACGATAAGTATAAATACAAAAGAAGCTTATGAAAATTTTATAAATAGATATTGTAGTGGTATATTTTACCATGAAGCAATTCAAAAAATTGATGAATTTGTAGCTATAGAAAGAAACAAGAAGTTAGAGAAAGAAAAATTAGATAAAATTCAAGCTAATAGAGAAAAAGATAGATTACTTGAAGAAGAATATAATATCTTAATGAAATATAGTAATATATCTATTAATAATGAATTTTTACTAAGAAAAGCTAATAATGTAAATGAACTTAAAAATACAACACATATTCAATATAAAGGTTCACATTCTATACCAAGTTCAATAGGTAATTTTGATAAGTTAAAAGTTCTTAGTATTAAGTATCCTTTTGAAAGCAATGTGCGAGTTGAAGTTCCTTTATCTATAGGGAAACTTATTCATTTAGAAGAACTGGCAATATCTAGTTGTACTAGCTCTGTTGGTTTGTCAATAATACTTCCTAATTTTAAGAAGTTAAAACATCTTTTTTAACGCATTTGAGTAATTTTGAATTTGATAATTCTTCAGCTAGATTACTACCTAATTTAAAATCATTAAATTTAACGGACTGTGATTTATATGGTTTACCTGTAGAGATTGGAGCTTCAATGAAATTGGAAAGAGTTGATATATCAAATAATAACTTGATAGAAATACCTGATGCTTTTAAATATTTAAAACAATTAAAAAAGTTAAATATATATGGTAATAATGATATAAAAACTTTTCCTATATGGTTAAAATATTTAGAAAACTTAGAAGAAATAGACATCTCTTATACAAGTATTTCAGATATACCAGAAGCTATATTAAAATTAAAAAAATTAAAAGTAATTTATGCTAAAGGTTGCAAGTTTTCATTATTAAAGATGAGTACATTAAAAATTAGATATAAAGGAGCCACTTGCAGATTACCCAAAAACCCACAATTAAAGCTAAATTAAAGTTTCAAAAAGCCCCAAATAACTTCATTTGTTGTATAATTCATTATCATAAAAACTAAAAATAAATAAAACCAAAAGGACTTTTTGATGAAGAATATTATACCAAGTTTATCTAAAATGTGGAATAAAGTTTTGAAGTTAGAAAAAACTCTCTTCCCCGCTCTCAAAGAGGAATTAAGACTAGAAGAGCTAAGTACTAAAGAACAAAAACTCATTAGTATATTAGACTTCGCCGAAATAGAACAAAATATCACTGTTGTAACTATCACAAATACTCCTAAAGATAGAGAAGAGATGGCAAGAGCATTTATAGCAAAGTCAGTTTACAATATACAAACAACAAGAGATTTAATAGATAGGCTTCGTGTTGATAGAACTCTTAGAATGTTATGTGGTTGGGAATACTCCAATAAGATTCCAAGTGAAGCTAAATTTTCTAGGGTATTTAAAGAGTTCACTGATTTGCAAATAGCACAAAAGACTCAAGAGCAGTTCGTAGCGAAGTACCTCTCAGATGTAATATTTCTATATAACGCAACAGATGCCACAAAGGTACCACTGAGAGAAAAACCTATCAAAGTAGAAAAAGAGAAAGAGAAGCCCAAGCACAAACCTGGAAGACCTAAAAAGGTGAAGTAAGAGAAGCAATCAAACCTAAGATATTAGAACAACAAAAAGAGATGCAAACAGTAGAAGAGATGCTTACTCTTGTATCAACGAACTGTGGTGTAGGAGTAAAACAGAACTCCAAAGGCAATAGAGAGGTTTGGATAGGTGGTAAACTACATATATCAGCAGTAGATGGAGATATCCCAATAACAGCTTTCTACTCGGGTGCAAATGTACACGATAGTTCAGTAGCCTTACCTCTAATGCTAGAGACAAGCAATAGAATAAACTACCTATTTGACCTTCAAGATGCAGGATATGATGCTGACATTATCAGAGAGTTTTCAATCAAACTTAAGCATAGACCGATTATAGATATTAATCCAAAAACTCTAAAGCATTAAAAGAGAAAATCTTACTAATCAAAGAAGAGAAAATAAAGTTCAAATGGTTGAACTTGGAACAATCATCAGACATTCACCACTATAACCAAAGAAGTATGGTTGAGAGAGTCAATAAATATCTAAAAGATGACTTTGGATGCAATACAATATATTATCAAGGAGCAGATAAAGTAGCTTCCGTATTAGCATTTGGTGTTTTATCTGTTTGTATTCATCAAAGTTTGAAGTTAGTAACATAAACTAAAAAAGGGAGGAAATAGTTCAAAATATAGATGAGAAAGCATAAAGCACGCAATAGTTATTCACATATTTAGAGAATTGGGTGATATTTTTCTAAAATGATGAAAATAGTTGTTCACATTTTTTTTAAATCTTGAAAATTTCGATAAGGTGGATTTATTTTGGTGACTGGGATTGAATTTGCAAGTGGCTCAAAGAAAAAATAAATTTTGGGATTTAATGTATTTTCCTTTTCCAAGTAAAATATACGAGAAATAAACTTTCAGTAAAACAATAAAACAAAAGGAGCAGAAAATGACACAACTACAAATTAACAGCCCTGAAATGCAAGATATTTTCAAGACAAAATTTAACTCTAATCAAGATAAATTTATGGAGTTTATACTCTCTTTTCTGCAAGATAATAAAAATATAGTAGATAAGTATTTTGAGAAAAATAGAAAACCTCATATTAGTTATAAAAAACTAAATCCAATGGAAAACTATTATCAATTAGAAGATGAAGAGAGTGAGGGTGCGATGACAAATCCATTTGAAGATGTAGAAGATTCTGTAGCTTTTGCTAAAGAATTAAGAGAAAAGTCTTATAGATGATATTTCTTGATACTAATATTTTGATAGAGTATCTAAAAGGTGATATTTTAATTATTGAGCCTTATCTTTTGGAAGAGTTATTTATTAGTGATATTGTTTTGATGGAACTTTATCAAGGAGCAAAAAATAAAAGTGATTTAAACTTTATCGTCAAAAAGATTAGACCATTTAAAATCTTGAAAACAAATGATGAAATTATAAAATTGGCTACTACTTTAGTCAAAGAGTATAATCTATCTCATAATATGAAGATGATGGATGCGATTATTGCTTCGACTGTGATGGTTTATGGTATCAAACTTATGAGCCTAAATCGTAAAGATTTTAAATATTTGGAGGGAGTAGAACTAATATGAGTAATGTCTTCAAAATCTACAGTGGAGACTACTTAAAAGATGGATATGATAGTGGTATAGATGATGCCAAAGAGCATAAACCCAAAAATAAATTTAAGTTTTTAAGGCAGTTAATCCCATAAACTATGTGTGGGCGTTTGACAACGCATATCAAAGCTTTATGGGTAACTACGACAAAGGGTATCTTGATGGACAGAGGGTAAATCATCAAGTTTATAACACAACTAACACACCAGGAGCAACCGTGAACAATAGAAGCTATGAGAGCCATCTACAAATGGTAAACCAACTCAAAGAGACACTTACAGCACTTCAAAACAAGATAGAAAGTCTCAAAGAGAATTATAAAAATCAGATAGATGCGATGGAAAATGCTAGTTTTATGGATAATTATATCACACCATTACGAGGAAAATATAGTAAATTTTCAGAGATTATAGATACGGTGCAAAGTATGATAGATGAACACAAATCACAAATAGCTCTACACGAAGAAGCACTAGAGCAACTAATAGCAGATGCAAGGGGATAAAATGGAAAATCAACAGAGTTTAGCCGACCAATTAGGGTGGTGTATCACGACACAAGATTATTTGAATGATTTGAATCAAGAGTTGAAATATGTGGCAGAACAGTATCAAGAGAGTGTAAATCAGCTAAAGTCATTTGGCTATTTCAAAGAGAAGATGCCACATCTTGAAAAACTTTGTAGTGAGTTTGAGACTACTATTGATGGAGTAGTGGGGTATGTGGAGAGTGAGCATATTGAGTATGTGCATGGTAGAAGTGTGACAGTTTCTGGGGTACTTTCTCAGAGTTTTGGGATGTAGATTTGATAAAATCTAACCCATGATATATAAGTTTAAAGACATAGTTATTTAAAAAATAACCCAAAGGTAAAAACCATGAAACACCTATTTTATCTTCTCTTTACCATAACTTTCCTAGTTGCTCAAGAAAAGTCTTATCCTGATGGGCATGGGGGACGGATTGTTTTGCCTTATGGGGATCTTTCTTTTGCAGATAGGGTGGTCTCTTTTGACAAAAAATCTACCTATCAAACTAAAAATCATGAAGTGAACCGTTCTTTGGGTGTAGCAGATAGAAAAAGTTTGAGTTTGACTTGTGGTGGGGTTTTGGTATTGGCTTTTGAAGACAATGTATTGGTCGATATAGAGGGGAATGATTTACATGTATTTGAGAGAGGTCATAAAGTAGAAAAATCTTTTTTATCTATATCTGTTGACGGTAAAACATGGATAGAGATAGGTGAAGTTGAAGGTGGCATGGCTGAGGTAGATATATCAGCACATGTGAGTAAAAATGATAGCTTTTCTTTTGTCCGTTTAACAGATTTAAAATCTGCATGTAAAGGTCCTTATGCAGGGGCTGATATTGATGCTGTAGCAGCCATAGGTTCGCAGATAAAACTTTCTTTGTCTAGTGCTGTATTGTTTGATTTGGATAGTTATATTCTTAAAAAAGAAGCACATCAAGTGATTCATACTCTCATAAAAAAATTAGACTATAAAGAGATGAAACTTAGTATAGAAGGACACACAGACAGCATAGGTACAAAGGCATACAACCAAATACTATCACTGCAAAGAGCCAACGCGGTACGTCAGTATTTGGTTGAATATGAGCATTTTATTCTAAAAAATATGCGTATAGTGGGGCATGGAGAGTTAGTCCCTTTGCTAAAAAATACCAACGCAGAACAAAGAGCAAAAAATCGCCGTGTTGAGCTACTTTTTACACATTAATATAAGGCAAGAGATGAAAATAACAGAAGAATTTATAGTATTAGGTTTACAAGATGGGGAGTTAAATAAGACTCAATTAGCACTTTTTGGAGAGGCGTTTCCACCTAGATTAGGATGGGAGGCTTACCTTTTAGGTAGGGAACTCTCTGTAGGTGATGCAAACCTCTTTCTTTTTTTACGTGGGAAGTTTCCTTTAACTGTACAGAAGCAAATCGTTAAAAACTATCAACTTGTGGCAGATTTTCATAAGAAGCAAAAAACTGTTCCAAGTAAAGAAAAAGAGGTAAAACCTCAAAGTACTTCAGACACCCTAAGCATTTATTGTGATGGTGCGTGTAAAGGAAACCCAGGTAAAGCAGGTAGTGGTTTGGCTCTGTACGATGGAAGTGATAGACCAACACTTTTGTATGGTCAATATACAGCCCATGGTACAAACAATACAGCAGAACTTCATGCACTCTACAAAGCGTTACTTTTAGTAAAGACAGACCTCATACCAAAATATATTCTGATTCTAAGTATAGTATTGACTGTATCACGACATGGGCTTATGGTTGGAAAGCCAAAGGGTGGAGAAAGAAAGGCGGTGAGATTAAAAATCTAGAGCTTATAAAACTAGCACATGAACTCTATGAAAGTATGAAAAATAGTGTAAGTATCAAGCATGTAAAAGCCCATTCAGGTATAGAGGGGAATGAATTAGCAGACCGTATGGCAGGTCAAGCCATTAGAGATAAGGTTGAGGGATATGCAGTCTATGAATATAGTGATGTAAATGCAGTTTTATCTCTGAGTGAAGGGTAAATAAACTATCTATAATACTCCCCAAAACAACTTTTGGATATAATCACGACAATATATAGAATGTACAGGATATGAGAAGTGATAACACTAAAAGAAGCATTAACAAAATCTAATGATGAAATGGCAACTCTAAGAGCAGAACTTGAAATAAAAGCAAAAGAGTCTAGTCTCAATGCTTATGTTGGATTTGAATCTTCAGGAGAGGGTGTACCTATCTTGATAAAAGACAATATCCAAGTCAAAGACTGGTCTGTAACGTCTGGTTCTAAGATACTACAAGGGTATATTGCTCCTTATGAGGCGACAGCGATCAAAAACCTAAAGTCAAAAGGAATGATGGCTTTTGGTAGAGCCAATATGGATGAGTTTGCTATGGGAAGTACCACTGAGAGTTCTTTTTATGGTGTGACTAAAAATCCACATGGAACCAATAGAGTACCTGGTGGATCTTCGGGTGGATCGGCTGCTGCTGTTGCAGGTGGCATCGCTATCGCAGCTTTGGGTTCTGATACGGGTGGATCCATAAGGCAACCTGCTGCGTACTGTGGTGTAGTTGGGATGAAACCTACTTATGGAAGAGTGAGTCGTTTTGGTTTGGCTTCGTATGCTTCAAGTCTGGATCAGATAGGTCCTATCACTCAAAATGTAGAAGATGCGGCTATTCTTTATGATGCTATTAAAGGGCATGATGAGAAAGATTCTACTTCTGCTGATTTTGAGATAGAAGACATAGCAAACAATCTTAATGTAGATGTCAAACTAACCATAGCTGTGATAGATAATTATATTTGCGAAGCAGATGAAGATACACAAAATGCCTATGCAGATACCGTGAAGGCATTGGAAGCTGGCTGGACATACTATTGTGCATAGAAATATGCAAAATACTAAGTATGACATCGCAACATATTATATCTTGGCTACGGCAGAAGCAGCCACTAACCTAGCACGTTTTGACGGTATTCGTTATGGTACAAGAGCAGAATCCAAAAATACAGAAGAGCTTTATTACAATACAAGATCAGAAGGTTTTGGTGAAGAGGTAAAAAGACGTATTTTACTTGGTAATTTTGTACTATCAAGCGGATATTATGATGCATATTATGTCAAAGCACAAAAAGTGAGACACCTCATACGTGATGAGTTTAATGCTATCTTTGAAGAAGCAGATCTTATCTTGTCGCCTGTAGCACCGACAGTTGCACCTAAAATAGGAGCTTCTAAAGACCCACTTGAAATGTATAAGAGTGATATGTATACAATCGCTATCAACCTTGCAGGACTCCCTGCTATTTCACTACCAGTTGCCAAAGACGATGAGGGGTTGCCTATAGGTTTACAACTCATTGCCAAAGCATTTAACGAAAAAACGCTTTTTGACGGTGCTTTAAGCATGGAAAAAGCTGTAAACTATACTAAATAAGGATTATTATGAGAATTAAAAAAAGAGCACTCACATTTGAAGATGTATTGTTAGTCCCACAACATTCAGTTGTATTACCAAAAGAAGTGAGCGTTAGCACTATGCTGACCAAAAGAGTTTCTCTCAATATCCCTATAGTCTCTGCTGCGATGGATACGGTGACAGAGTTTAAAGCTGCGATTGCTATGGCTAGACTTGGTGGTATAGGTGTAATTCATAAAAATATGGATATAAAAACCCAAGCAAAACAAGTAAACAAAGTGAAAAAATCAACCGCAGGTGTGATTGTAGATCCTGTATATATAGGTCCTGATGCATCTGTAGATGAAGCTGATGGGCTTATGGCTGAGTATCATATTTCTGGTGTACCAGTCGTAGATGAAAACAAAATTCTCATTGGTATTATTACCAATCGTGATATGCGTTTTATCTCTGATATGACACTCAAAGTCTCTGAAGTAATGACGGCTGCTCCCTTAGTAACGGGTAAAGTGGGTACTACTTTAGAAGAAGCTGCAAAAGAGATGCAAAAGCACAAGATAGAAAAACTTCCTATCGTAGATGCAAACGGAAAACTTAAAGGACTTATCACCATTAAAGACATTGAGAAAAAAGAAAAATTTCCTAATGCAAACAAAGATGAACAAGGTCGTTTGAGAGTAGCTGCTGCCATTGGTGTAGGGCAACTTGAACGTGCTACTGCATTGGTTGAAGCTGGGGTTGATGTCATTGTTCTTGACTCTGCACATGGACATTCTCAAGGTATCTTAGATACAGTGAAACTCATTAAAAAAGAGTTAGATGTAGATGTAATCGCAGGTAATATCGCAACAGGAGAAGCTGCACAAGCACTTATTGATGCAGGTGCAGATGGTGTAAAAGTAGGTATAGGACCAGGTTCTATTTGTACCACACGTATCGTCGCTGGCGTGGGTGTACCTCAAATCTCTGCCATTGATGAAGTGGCACTTGTTGCAAATAAAGCAGGGATTCCTGTGATTGCTGATGGTGGAATCAAGTATTCTGGTGATGTGGCTAAAGCATTGGCAGTGGGTGGAAGCTGTGTAATGTTAGGTTCTGCACTCGCAGGGACGTATGAAGCACCAGGAGAGATGATACTTTTTAACGGTAGACAGTTTAAAGAGTACAGAGGCATGGGAAGCATCGGTGCGATGACCAAAGGAAGTACAGACCGTTATTTCCAAGAAGGAACAGCTGCGGATAAACTGGTTCCAGAAGGTATAGAAGGACGTGTGCCTTATAGAGGTAAAATAGCAGATGTAGTACACCAAATGATAGGTGGACTTCGTTCATCTATGGGCTACTGTGGTTCAAAAGACATCAAAACATTTTGGGAAAAAGCAGAATTTGTTGAAATCACGTCAGCAGGACTTAGAGAAAGTCATGTGCATGATGTGACTATTACTAAAGAGAGTCCTAATTATCATGGGTAGGTCATTTTTATTGTTGTTGTGAGTCTTTATATTGGGCTTACTTCTCTTGGGGATGTAGACAATCAGTAGGGTGCGTTTCCCAACGCATATTTGAACATCTTTATACAAATAACAGATAACTATTAGACTTCCATAACGTAACTACAAGCACTCACAAGCTATAATTTAAGAATATTATAAAATAAGGAAGCGTAATGCACGAACAAACATTAGCGATACATGCAGGATACGAGAAAGACAATCAAAAAACAATGAGTGTGCCTATTTATATGACAACAGCATATGATTTTGGAAGTGCTGATTTTGCTGCGAGTAGTTTTAACTTAGAACAAGGTACAGATAATGTCTATACTAGAGTGGGTAATCCCACAACAGCAGTATTAGAAAGACGATTTGCAGAGATAGAAGGTGGAAGTGCTTCATTGGCAGTGGCAAGTGGTATGGCGGCTATTTTTTATAGTATTTTAAATATTGCAGATAGTGGTGATAATATTGTCGTAGCAAATCAACTTTATGGAGGAACTGTTACTTTGTTTTCTCAAACACTAAAAAGATTGGGGATAGAAAGTAGGTTTTTCGATATAAACGATATTGACAAAATGAAAGACTTAATTGATGAAAATACAAAATGTATTTTCTTTGAAACCATTACCAATCCTAGTATTGAGGTGCCTGATTTTGATGCAATTGTTAAAATAGCAGATAAAAATGGAGTATTAACCATCGTTGACAATACAGTAGCTACTCCCATACTTTGCCAACCTTTTCTTTTGGGCGTAGATGTGCTTGTGCATAGTGCGAGTAAATATATTACAGGACAAGGTAACGCCATTGGTGGATTGATTGTAGAACGTAAAAATTTGTCTGAGAAAATAAAAGACAATAGCAGATACCCACATTTTAATGCACCTGAAACATCGTATCATGGATTGGTTTTTGCAGACTCTGTTGTTAGCAGTGTTTTGTTTACTTTTAGAGCAAGAATGATACTTTTAAGAGATACAGGTGCAGTGTTAAGTCCTCATAATAGTTGGTTGTTTATTCAAGGCTTAGAAACACTTTCTTTGAGAATGAAACAGCATACACAAAGTGCTTTAGCTATTGCAAAGTAGCTCCAATCACAGAAAATTGTAAAAAAGTAAACTATCCTCTCTTAGAAGAAGATAAAAGTTATGCAAATGCTTCTAAGTATTTAGCAAAAGGTGCAAGTGGCTTATTGAGTTTTGAAGTAGAAGATTATGCAAGAGCAAAAAAGATACTTGATAAAGTAGAAATTTTCTCAATCGTAGCAAATATTGGTGATAGTAAATCTATTATTAATCATTCTGCATCAACAACACATCAACAGTTAAGCAAAGAAGAGTTGACAAAAGCAGGTGTAAGTGAAGGTTTAATTAGATTGTCTGTAGGTCTTGAAGATACACAAGACCTTATAAATGATTTGACAAAAGCATTGGTATAATGTACCTCCAGTACAAAGTTTAAATATGATAAAATATTACAATTAAATCTAAACCTAAAGTACTTTATGAAAATCGAAACTAAAACAGCACAGTTCACGTCTCCTCTTTATCTTGAAAGTGGGCGTATCTTGGAACCGTATGAAATCACTTATGAGACTTATGGTGAATTAAATGAAGATAAATCCAATGTTATTTTAGTTTGTCATGCACTTTCTGGTTCACATCATGCAGCTGGTGTGTATGAGGGAGAAAGAAAAGCAGGGTGGTGGGATGGTCTTATTGGTGATAGGAAAGCCATAGATACTACACAGTATTTTGTGATTAGTACCAATGTGATAGGCTCGTGTTTTGGTACTTCTGGTCCTATGAGCAACAATTATGCGACACAAGTACCCTATCGTCTAAAATTTCCCGTGGTTACTGTCAAAGATATGGTACATGCACAAATGCAACTACTCTCTCAACTTGGAATTTATCATCTTAGGGCTATTATTGGTGGTTCTATGGGTGGGATGCAGGCGTTACAGTTTGCGGTGGATTACCCAAATTTGGCTGATAATATTATCTCTTTGGCTGCTACCTATGCTACGCGTCCTTGGACTATGGCATTTAACAAGGTAGCTGTAGAGGCGATACGAAGAGATCCACGATTTGAGCATGGGAATTATGAAGTAGATGCTTTTAAAGAAGAAGGATTAGATGGTCTTGCCATAGGACGTATAGCAGGACATATTTCTTACCTTTCTCCAGACTCAATGGACGATAAGTTTGGACGAAATTATGTCAATAACGATGGACTTTTTGAGCTTTTTGGACGTTATGAAGTGGAACGTTATATGGAGTACAATACCAATAACTTTTCACGTAACTTTGATCCACTGTCTTACCTTTATATAGTCAAAGCGATCAATACCTTTAATCTAAGTCGTGGTTATGACTCTTTAGAGGATGCTATATCACGGATCAAAGCTAAGGTGCATATGATAAGTTTTACCTCTGATTATTTGTTCTTTCCTTCTGAGATGGAGCATATCGCTAAAATGATGAAAGAAAATGGGCAAGTGCATACTTACCTAGAGGTTGAAAGCAACTATGGGCATGATGCTTTTTGGTTGAACTTGATAAATTTGAAGATAATATACGAAAGGTTTTACAATGAAAGAACAGAGTTTTGAAGAAAAGTTAGAACATTCAAAGGCACTTTTAGAAAAATTGATGAATCCTGAGATTACACTTGAGGAATCTGTAAAGCTTTATGAAGAGGGTTTAAAAAACATTAAAGAAGCACAAACACTCATAGAAGAAGCCAAAACGAAAATCACAGTGATAGAACAAGCCAATCAAAATATAAGTGATACTCTCTAATGTCACAACTGGTTGTAGCAGCACTTCAATTACCAACATTGGGTATGAATGCTACAAGACTTGAATTTTATCTCAAGCAGGCAAAGCAAAGAAATGCAGATGTGATGCTTCTAGGTGAATATGTTTTAAATCACTTTTTCAAAGAGTTTGCTACGATGTCTCCTATTATGGTGAAAGAACAGAGTCGTAAACATATAGAACTTCTCAAAAATCTTGCGTTAAAATATGACATTGTATTTATTGCTCCTATTATTATTACAAAAAAGATGGTTATTATAAAAGCATTGTGAAAATGACGGCTAAAAATGCAAGATATTATGAGCAACAAATTTTACTTCCTTATGCACATTGGAATGAAAAGAAATTTTTGCCAATAAGGTTGCTCCACTTAAAGATCCGATGACATTTAATATTAAAGGTTTTAAAGTGATGGTGATGGCTGGCTTTGAATTGCACTTTGATCCTTTTTGGCAAAGTGTAACGGATAAAAAATTGATTTGGTATTGCTGCCGACTGCCTCTACCTTTGGTTCCCATAACCGTTGGAGAGAGATCATTAAGACAAAAGCGTTTTTACATGGATGCTATATACTTCGAGCCAACCGTTTGGGTGAGTACAGTGATGATGAGGTCAGCTGGAAATTTTATGGTGACACGATGCTAGTCTCACCAGAAGGTGAAATAGAAATGATGCTTGAAGATAAAGAATCTATGTTGGTTGAGGTCATAGATAAAAGAGAAGTGCTAGAACATCGTAAAACATGGGGATTTGAAAGAGAACTGAAGTTAAGAGAGGATTTATCGTGACACAAAGCGAATACTTTAACAGACAAATACAGTTATGGGGAGAGGGGACACAAAACTCTCTTCAAAGTAAAAAAATTGCGATTATTGGTGCAGGGGGTCTTGGTTCTACGCTTTCCATGGCACTGGGTACCTCAGGGATAGGTGAGATTCATATCGTGGATTTTGATACGGTCTCTAATCATAATATACATAGACAGATAGCCTTTACGCTTGATGATGAAGGAAAAAATAAAGCCAAAGCAATTACCGCACTGATAGAGTCTAAAAACCCTTTTGTGAAGGCTGTGGCTTTTAATATGGATTTTGAAGCCTTTAAAGAGATGGAAAACAGCTATGATCTCATACTTGATGCAACAGATAATCTGCCTGTAAGAGGGGAGATAGATGCTTATGCTAAAGAACATAAGACACCTTGGATCTATGCTTCTGTAGAAGAATTTAATGGGCAGGTATGTTTTTTTGATGAAGCCAATTTTCAAGTTTTTAATATCTCTGATCATAAACCTGGAGGTATCACAGCACCTATCGTGATGCACATAGGTTCTTTGCAAGCCAATCTAGCATTACGTTACCTTGCTGGACTTACTGTAAGTAAAGACAAACTTTATTATCTTTATTTTAATGATGAAGGTGAGTTAATCACGCAAAAATTTGGAATGCCCAAAGTTTAGTGGGTGATTTTAATGGAACAGTGCTACAATAATAAAAATACAAGGAGATAGAATGAAACTGAAAGTATTACTTTTTTCGGGAATGATATTATTTTTTACAGGATGTACACAAGAAACACAAAATAGTCTTAGCCGCTCACTACAGAACTGGACAGGAACCAATGGTATTTTAGATATCTATGCAGGGGATAAACTGGTGCATAAATTT
Organism: Sulfurovum sp.; assembly: GCA_030949725.1. Lineage (GTDB taxonomy): Bacteria > Campylobacterota > Campylobacteria > Campylobacterales > Sulfurovaceae > Sulfurovum. Next base: position 79,363 of record JAUZSE010000006.1, read on the forward strand.
ATCAATATAGATAAACTTTCTACAGCATTTGGCTCTAATGATGGAAAACAAAGACCCTACCGTTATGGCTATGGTATTGACGATAGAAATTTTAACGGTATAAAAGACAAAGGTGAAAAGAAAGCCTATTTTGAGTTTTCTGATTATTCTACATCTTATATATTTTATGAAAGCAATTAAGGAGAATAGATAAATGAAGTTTATTTCAACACAAGAGGCACCTCAAGCCATAGGACCCTATTCACAAGCAATCGAAGCCAATGGATTTATATATACGTCAGGACAGATTGCATTGACAGCTGAAGGCGTAATGGCAGCCGATGATGTAGAGAATCAGACCCATCAAGTGATGAAAAATCTTTTTTATGTACTCAAAGCAGGAGGAGCACATTTTAATGATGTCATCAAAACGACGATCTTTTTAGCCGATATGGATGACTTTGCTAAAGTAAACGTCATTTATGCACATTATTTTGGAGATCATAAACCTGTAAGAAGCACAGTAGCGGTAAAAACACTTCCCAAAAATGCGTTGGTAGAGATAGACTGTATCGCATTATCAGGTACAAATGCTCATTTTTAATAGAGAATATAGCAGATAGGGTAAAAGTTTAACAAATAATTAAAAGAACTTTGGGTATAATCTCAAACTTTTTAAAAAAACAATAGATATAAAGGGTTTGCAATGTACGCAATCATTAAAGCAAGTGACCAACAATTCAAAGTTCAAGAGGGTGATATTATCTGTTTTGATAATATGGATCTTGAGCCAAAAGCAGCTGTAGAATTCAAAGAAGTTCTAGCATTAGATAACGGTGAATTAACTGTAGGTACTCCATTCGTAGAGGGTGCAGTAGTTAAAGGTGAAGTTATCAATGAAGGTAGAGATAAGAAAGTTATTATCTTTAAAAAGAGAAGAAGAAAAGATTCAAAACTCAAACGTGGTTTCAGAAGAAGCTTTACAAGAGTTAGAATTACTAAAATAGCGTAAGCAAAGAAAAATTAAAATATAGAAGGAGCATACTATGGCACATAAGAAGGGACAAGGGTCCACTCAAAATAACCGTGATTCAGCTGGACGTCGTTTAGGCGTTAAAAAATTTGGTGGTGAAGTAGTTATCCCTGGTAACATTATCATCAGACAAAGAGGAACAAAAGTACATCCTGGAAATGGTGTAGGAATGGGTAAAGATCATACTTTATTTGCATTGATAGAAGGTGTGGTTAAATTTGATAACAGAACTGCTCGTCAGAAAAAAGTTTCAGTAGTACCTGCATAAATCTATCTAAGTCCGACTTTTTTCGGACTTCTTTCTCTGAATTTATTCAGAAGAATTCTTCTCTATTTCTGTGTCAATTACCAATAAATGTTTACATCGGTTCCGTCCTAAAAACCAACCATCTTTATAGTCTTTATAATCATTAAAACGTGTATGTGACTTCTTGTAGTTGCCTTTAGATGTTGTACAACCATCCCTAATACCTTTTTTGAAATTATAAGATAATTTTGTACCAAAGTAAACGCCACTATACCTATAACCACTTTTAGGTTCAGTTACTTTTGCTGTGCCACAGGCTGTAAGATAAAATACGGTTGTACATCCTGTAATCCATAATAAAATATTTTTCTTTTGAAGCATTGGTAGACCTTTTTATTTTAATCATTGAAGTATAGCGATTATTCGCCTAATTTAGCTATAATTTCACAATTATATATATAAGAGGTATAAATGTTTGTAGATAGTGTAGAACTTATGATTAGTTCAGGTAAGGGTGGTGCAGGTTCAATCTCCTTTTGGACAGAAAAGTTTGTTGCAAAAGGTGGTCCTGATGGTGGAGATGGAGGTCGTGGTGGTGCTGTCTTTTTTAAAGTAGACAACAATACAGATACGCTCTCAGGATTTCGTGGACGTAACCATATAAAAGCTGAAAGTGGTCGTGCTGGTGAGGGACGTAAATGTTATGGGCGTAAAGGACAAGATACTACGATTGTTGTGCCTCCAGGTACCACGGTTGTAGATATGGAAACGGGTGAAGAACTTTTTGACCTTATTGATGAAGGTGAAGTACTTTTATTTCTTGAAGGTGGTAAAGGTGGATTGGGAAATATGCACTTTAAATCTTCGAGTAACCAAAGACCAACCTATGCACAGCCTGGATTACCAGGGATCACTATGCAGGTAAGACTTGAGATGAAACTCATCGCAGATGTAGGTCTTGTGGGATATCCGAATGTAGGAAAGTCCACTTTGATCTCTACGATTTCAAATGCAAGACCAGAAATTGCCAATTATGAATTTACGACACTGACACCTAAACTAGGTGTGGTACATATGGGAGAATATGAGTCCTACTTGATGGCAGATATCCCTGGTATCATTGAGGGTGCGAGTGATGGTAGAGGGTTGGGTTTAGAGTTTTTAAAACACATTGAACGTACTAAGACACTTTTACTTTTGATTGACGCAGCCAACTATAGAGAGATGAAGTATCAATACGAAACGCTTCTTGTCGAATTGCAACGTTATTCTGAAACATTGGCTACAAGAAAACATGCCATTGTTATCACTAAGATAGATGCTTTATCTCCAGATGAAGTAAATGTTTTAACAAAAACTTTTTTAGAAGACATAGACCTTGAAGCCAATAAGATCATGGATAAATACAAAGCCAATAGCAAATATGTGAGTTATGGTTTTGAGACAGACTTTGGTGTAGCCTTACCACAGGATAAACCATTGTTTGTTTTACCTATCTCTTCGGTAGCACATATCAATACAGAAGTATTGCGTTATGCTTTAGGTGGATTTATCAAAAATGTAAAAGAAGAAAGTGAAGCTGAATAAGTGGGTCGTATGACAAGACTTGTAATAAAAGTAGGTTCTCATGTTTTGACAGAAAATGGCGTTATTGCAACAACACGTATGATGGCATTAGTAGAGCTGATCGCAGAACTAAAAGAGCATCATTATGATGTCATTTTAGTAAGTTCTGGAGCAGTATCTGTAGGATATACCCAATTAGCCTTAGATAGAAGTATCATGGCGAATAAGCAGGCTCTAGCAGCCATAGGTCAACCACTACTACTTTCAATGTATCAAGAACACTTTTCTAGGTTTAACTTGCTTTGCTCACAAATACTTTTTCGTGCAGATGTCTTTGATTCTAAAAAGCATATAGAACATGCACGAAATGCTATAGATACACTTTTAGAACATAATGTTGTACCCATTATCAATGAAAATGACACGGTAAGTATAGAAGAGCTTACTTTTGGAGACAACGATAAACTCTCTGCACATGTAGCATATCATTTTGATGCAGAGTTACTGGTCATACTTTCTGATATCGATGCTTTCTATGATAAAGACCCGAATAAACATGATGATGCCAAACGAAGAGCTATAGTAAATGTGATACAAGAGGATGAACTCAATGCGGATCATACGCCAAATAATGAATTTGCAACAGGTGGTATAGTGACAAAACTCGAAGCTGCTGATTTTTTGATGCGTCATGAAAGAAAAATGTTTCTAGCATCCGGGTTTAATCTTGATGATGTAAAGTCTTTTCTTATAGATAATAAACATAAGGGTGGCACACTTTTTCAAAGTTGACATTTTTTATTATAAAGTATATACTATATAATACATAGTATATAAAGGTTTTGATATGACAAAAAAGATAGAATACAAAAAAGAACTTTTCTCTTTACCTTTGGATGTTGCAGAACGTTTAAAAGTATATGCAGAAGAGACACATAGAAAAAAAAGCCATATTGTTGCAGAAGCTATTTCTGAGTATGTTTCTCATAGTGAAAAAGAAAAATATGTAGAAGATGCTTTGAGTCTTATAGGTATCATTTCTGAAAATACCCCAGATATCCAAGAGATAAAAGCAAATAGAGAAGATATATGAAAAAAATCTTTTTAGATGCAAATATTTTGATAGATATATTGGATGATAAAAGACCAACGAGTAGGGAGAGTGCAAAGATTTTTGAATTTTTGGTAAGAGGTGTGGACAATTTCACACTCTTTACCTCATGTGATTTGTTAACAACAGTATACTACTTTACCCGAAAACCTTTAGGTCAAGAGATGGCTTTAAAAAAAATAAAAAAACTTAATCATATTATAAAAGTGATTGAATTTGGAAATATTGAAGTATCTGAAGCCATTGAACTTATGGAAAGAAATAAAAAATATTTTGACCTAGAAGATACTATACAATATGTTACAACACCTTAGCCAAAAATAAAAACAAAATATAAGCCAAAGCCATGAGACAACTACTATAATTTTAAACCAAAAAAACATAAAGTTATCCCATGACAGAAATTATAACACTCTTAAGATGTATCGCACCTATAATTGCAAAAAACAAGCATAAACAACTACAAATCATCATCCAAGCCTTGCTCTCAATGCGAGGACGGATTACTATGTTAGGATTAAGTAGATGGAGTGAAAAAGGAGGGAGTTATCGAACTATCACACGCTTCTTTCATTCAAAGATAAATTGGGAAGAAATCAATTGGATGTTTATCAAAACGCATTTAACAAAAAAGGGTTCAGTCTATCTTTTGGGTGGAGATGAAGTAGTAGTAAGCAAAAGTGGGAAGCATACTTATGGGATAGATAGGTTTTATTCTTCTATCCAAAACCAAGTGATACAAAGTTTGGCATTTCTCAATCTTTCCTTGATAAGTGTAGAAACAAGAAAAGCTTATCCACTAAGTACACAACAAATAGTTCGAGAGAAAAAAGAAGGTTGTATCAAAGACAAAAGTGTAAAGAAGAGTAAGAAAAAGAAGCATGGTAAAGTTGGAAGACCTAAAGGAAGTGGGAATAAAGATAAAAAAGATATTGCACTCTCACCCTATCTTAAATTTGTCCAGGAGTCCGTAAATAAGGCACTTAAACGGATTGACAAGCATATTGATATTGTTTATTTTGTCTTTGATGGAGCATTTGGAAATAATCCTGCTGTACAAATGGTGAGGCAATGTGGATTACATATCATTTCTAAACTTCAAAAAAACTCTGCACTGCTATTTCCTTATAGTGGAGAGTATGCAGGAAGAGGATCTCCTAGGAAATATGGAGATGCTATTGACTATGATAATCTTCCAGAACCCTATCTAAAATCAGATACCATAGACGAAGATAAGAATATCCAAACAAGAATTTATCAAATGGAAATGCTACATCGTAAGTTTGCAGATAGGCTCAATGTTGTAATTATTCAAAAGATAAATTTAAGCACAGGTAAAATTGCTCATGTAAATCTCTTCTCTACAGATTTGACATTAGACTATAAAAAGATTGTTGATTACTATTCACTTCGTTTTCAGATTGAATTTGTCTTCCGAGATGCCAAACAATATTGGGGAATGGAGGATTTTATGAATATTAAAAACACCTATCCATAATTGGGCAAATCTCTCTACTTTTATGGTCAACTTTTCTCATGGATTACGCCAAAACTCTGACTATGAAAGAGATGAGTATTCTTGACCTTAAAGCCCACTACCATGGGCTTAAATACGTCAAAGAGGTATTTAAATTACTTCCGAATTTAGCTAACGAGTTGTTATGGCACGAAAAGAAAAGTGTGACTATATTATTACAAATGATAAAGCCTTTGCCTCTGGTGATGTGCCTGTTTTGAGTAGTGAAGAAGCACTAGTGGTTTTGAAGTAAGGGTCTAGGTTTTTTAGGGTAAAATACTTGCCAATAAATGTAGCATTATGTACACAATGAGGGGAAAACATGGCACAATCAATAGAACCAAATATTGCAGAGTTAGCCAATGGTTGGCTAAAATCTTATAAATTAGATTATAAATTAGAACAAGAAAATTTAAACTTTCAAATAGATAAGGCACTTAAAGAGTATGAGTCTAAAGGTGGTGGGAAAGGTGGTAATAGACCTGATGCAAAATTATTATTAACTGACAAAAATACAAATTACTTCCCAATACTTATTGAATATAAAGGACTTAAAGGTAAGTTAGAAAAGCTTAACTCTGATGGACAAGTCGATAATCAAACAGCTAAATATGCACCTAATTTTAAAAATATAAAAGATTTTGCCGTAAATGGAGCAGTTCACTATGCAAATGCAATATTACATCACACAAGCTACACAGATATTATTGCTATAGGAATGACTGGCTATAAAGATACTAGTGGAAAAATTCAATATCAAATTGCTGTTTATTATGTATCAAAAGATAACATTGGTATTGGACAAAGAGTTGGAGATTTTTCAGATTTTTCTTTTTTAGCACCTGAAAATTTTGATGATTTTATCGAACAAGTAAAAAATTTACATCTTTCACAAGAAGAGATTGATGAAATAAAAGCAAAAAAAGAGAAAGAGATTGATGCTAGTTTAGTAAAGTTAAACAATGACATATATCAAAATGAAAAAGGATTAGGGGAAAATGACAGAGTTTATCTCGTAGCTGCTTCTATTATAGCTACTATTGGTGTACCAAATAAAGTTCCTGTTCTTGATAAAGATGATCTAAAATCACAAACATTTGTTGGTGGAAGAGATGGGGATATAGTATTAAGGAGTATTACGGCTTTTTTAAATGAAAAAGGTATTCCTCAAGAAAAAAAAGAGCTCATCATAAGAACACTCTCAAATACACTTTTAACTGAAAATATCAATAAAGTACAAAATGGAGAAAGTCAACTAAAAAGAGTATTTACTAAAATTGTAGATGATTTAGGGATATATTATAAGATAGGTTTAACAACTGACTTCACAGGTAAGCTATTTAATGAGATGTATGGTTGGCTTGGTTTTACACAAGACAAACTTAATGATGTAGTTTTAACACCATCATATATTGCCACTACTTTAGTTAAACTAGCAAGGGTAAACAAAGACTCTTATGTATGGGATTTTGCCACAGGTTCAGCTGGATTATTAGTTGCAGCTATGAATGAGATGCTTAATGATGCGAAAAATAGTATCACTTCCCCTGATGAACTAACTCAAAAAGAGATAACAATAAAAGCAGAACAACTACTAGGGTTAGAGTTACTTTCTAGTGTATATATGTTAGCAATATTAAATATGATTCTTATGGGTGATGGAAGCTCAAATATTTTAAATAAAGATTCATTAGTGGATTTTGATGGTAATTATGGTTTTGGAAACACTGATAGTAAATTCCCTGCTGATGCTTTTATACTAAATCCTCCCTATTCAGCTCCTGGAAATGGTATGGTATTTGTAGAAAAAGCACTTAGTATGATGAATAAAGGCTATGCTTCAATTATTATCCAAAATTCAGCAGGAAGTGGAAAAGCAAAAGATTACAATATAAAGATATTAGAAAATCATACATTAATCGCTAGTATTAAAATGCCTATAAATATATTTATAGGTAAAGCTAGTGTACAGACTAATATCTATGTTTTTAAAGTGGGTGAAGCTCATAAGGCAAAAATGAAAGTGAAATTTATTGACTTTAGCAATGATGGCTATACAAGAACAAACCGTAAAAAAGGAAGTAATAATCTCAAAGATACAAACAAAGCTAAAGAACGCTATGAAGAGTTAGTTAATCTCGTAGAATTTGGAGATGATGAGCTTGATATCTTTACAGAAAAAGAGTATTACGAGGGAAACATAGACCCTCTAAACGGAGCAGATTGGAATCAATCAGCTCTTATTGATACGAAACCTACTTTAGAAGATTTTAAAAAGACCGTAAGTGATTATTTGGCTTGGGAAGTGTCTAGTATTTTGAAACAAAGAGGTGAAGAGGGAAAGTAAATTCCCTACTCAACGAGCAATTAGAAAGCGTTGAGTGGGGAACAAAAGATATTTTTTTAAAAGATTTATTTACGATTAAACGAGGAAAAAGACTTACTGTTGAAAATAGGATTAAAGGCAACCGTCCATTAGTAACTGCTGGTTATGAAAAAACAGGCGTTGCAGAATTTATAGGAAATACAGAACAAGAAATATTTTCAGAAGATACAATTACTATTGATATGTTTGCAAATACTTTTTATCGTAATTATTCTTATTCTGCTGATGACAATATTTTAGTTTTATCTGATAAAGAAAAAATTCCATCACAAGCAAAGATTTTTATTGTTTGTCTCATTAATCAAATACTTCATAAAAGATTTGATTATGGTAAACAATATAGAATGGGAAGTTTTAATCAAACTAAAATCCAACTTCCAACCAAAAACAATAAAGTAGATTTTGAATTTATGGATAGTTTTATAGCCCAAATAGAAGCCGAACGAATGGAAAAGCTAGATGCTTATTTAGAAGTTAGTGGATTGAAAAATTATACTTTGACGGATGAAGAAGAGGAGGCTTATTTAGAAGTTAGTGGATTGGAAAATTATACTTGGATGGATGAAGAATTGAAGTTTTGAGAGATTTTGAGAATTAAAGATCTGACGAATTTAATGTTATAAATATATTTAATGTAAAAAACGATCTGGAAATATCTTATCAAGTAGATATTATTCAGAATAGTGGAAAGTACCTATATTTATGTGAGAGCAGCTTTAAATAATGGCGTAGGTTCATATGTCTCTATATAATGAAGATGAAGCATATTTAAATGAGGGAAATACTATCTCTTTTGGTCAAGATACGGCAACAATGTTTTATCAAGAAAAACCATATTTTACTGGGGATAAAATCAAAATTGTAAAATCAAAAGATAATAGATTTAATAAACTAAATGGATTGTTTTTTATTTCAACAATGACAAAATCTTTTAGTTCTTTTTCTTGGGGTGGTTCAAGTTTTAGTGTCAAAATTATAGGAGAGCAATTAATGAAACTCCCAATCAAAAACCAAAAACCAAATTATAAAAGTATGGAAACTTTAATTTCTGCTATTCAAAAGCTTGTGATAAAAGATGTGGTGAAGTATGTGCAAAGTAAGTAAAAAGAAATATAAAAAATGTTGTGGCAAATAGAAAATATAGGGAGAGTTAAATTATATGAATAAAAAGAAAATAGTATACATGGGAACACCCCAGTACGCAGAAGAGATCCTTAATGGGCTGATAGAAGCAGAAGATATGGAAGTCTCATTGGTACTTACGCAGCCTGACCGACCTTTTGGGCGTAAGAAAGTCTTGACGGCTCCTCCTGTGAAGGTATTGGCAAATGCACATGGGATTGAAGTGTTACAGCCAAACCGTTTGAGTGATGAAGGGATGTTTGAGGCTATACAAAGTGCTAGACCAGACTTTATACTGGTGGCTGCTTTTGGGCAGATATTGCCAAAGTCTATTTTGGATATTGCCCCTTGTATTAATCTGCATGCTTCACTCTTGCCACAATATAGAGGGGCTTCTCCTCTACAACAGTCACTGCTTAATGGTGATGAAAAAACAGGTGTTACTTCTATGCTTATGGAAGAAGGTTTAGATACGGGCGATATACTTGAAAAAGTAGAATTTGTCATTCCTAAAACTATGAGACTATCAGCATTGATGCAACAACTGACAAAGGATGCATCTGCCTTAACGCTACATACTATTCGTCATTTTAACAGTATCATTGCGATGAAACAAAATAATATAGAAGCAACCTTGTGCAAAAAAATCAAAAAGAGTGATGGCGAAGTAAATTTTGAAGATGCTTCTTTGGTCTATAATAAATATAGAGCTTTTGAGGGGTGGCCAGGTATTTTTGCTTCCAATGGTACGAAATTTGATGCACTTACTTTGGTGGAAAATCAAAAGAATCATAAAATATGTGAAATTTTGTCTTTTGAAGAGGAGACTGTAATTATCGGATGTGACAAAGGCTCTTTAAAAATAGGTATATTGCAACCTGTATCCAAAAAATCGATGACTGCAAAAGCCTATTGTATGGGAAGGGGATTGAAGGTTGGAGATAGTTTACTTTGATACACTGCCTTCTACGCAAGTCTATCTTGTAGAGAAGTTGAATACAGGAGAACTAAAAGCACCCGTATCTGTTTTAGCTTATGAACAGAGTTTAGGGGTAGGGAGTAGAGATAATGTATGGGCAGGTGGTAAAGGTAACTTTTTTGTATCTGTGGCTATAAATATTTCAAAACTTCCAGATGATCTTCCTCTTTCGTCGGCATCTATTTATTTTTCCTTTATTATGAAACAAATATTGTTAGCATCTGATGAAAATATATGGCTCAAATGGCCCAATGATTTTTATTGTAATGATTCTAAAGTAGGGGGAACGATCACACAAAAAGTGAAAGATACTTTAGTGTGTGGAATTGGAATAAATTTAAAAAATTCTCAAAATGGCTATAAGGCTTTACAGAGCGATATTTTACCTACAGAATTATTAAAAGATTACTTGAACGCACTTAACAAATTACCGACATGGAAGCAGGTCTTTAGTGATTATGAGATAGAATTTGAAAAAAGTAGGAGATTCTTAGTGCATATTGGAAACCTACAAAAGAGTCTAGCAGATGCGATTTTATGCAAGGATGGTTCTTTAATTATAGAAGGCAAGAGGGTGTTTAGTTTACGATGAGCGAAGTAATTAGTATAGCCAACCAAAAGGGTGGCGTAGGAAAAACAACAACAGCAGTAAATTTAGCAGCATCTTTGGCAGAAAAAGGTAAAAAAGTCCTTCTTTTGGACATTGATCCACAGTCTAATGCTACAACAAGTTTAGGATTTAGTAGAGGTGACTATGAGTTCAACATTTATCATGTACTCATAGGAAGCAAAAAGCTTTCAGAAATCATACTTAAAACAGATATAGAAAATCTTAAGCTCGCTCCCTCAAATATTGGTCTTGTCGGGATAGAGAAAGAGTTTTATAATCCTAAGGCAAAGAATAGAGAATTGGTACTTAAATCAAAAATAAAAGAAATTTCTTCAAAATTTGATTTTATTATTATTGATTCACCTCCTGCACTAGGACCCATTACAATTAATGCTTTAAGTGCATCAGATTCCGTGATTATTCCTATACAGTGTGAATTTTTTGCACTTGAGGGTCTTGCCCAATTACTCAATACAGTGAGTCTTTTAAAAAAGACGATTAATCCAAAGTTAAAGATTAAAGGTTTTTTACCTACGATGTATTCGGGGCAAAATAATCTTTCCAAACAAGTTTTGGCAGACTTAACACACCACTTTAAAGATAAACTTTTTCATATTAATCAAGGAAAAGACTGTATTGTAGTACCACGTAATGTGAAGATAGCAGAGAGTCCAAGTTTTGGTAAACCAGTTACAACGTATGCAGCAAAATCTAAAGGTTCTATCGCCTATAGAGATCTTGCTACAGTAATTGTGAGAGGTTAATATGGCATTAGGTAGGGGTTTAGGCGAAATTTTATCTGAAGTAGAAGAAGCATACGAGAAAGATCTTAGGGATGTAGACAGTTTTGTACTGGAGGAAAAAGGTGCAAGATTAGAAGACCTTGATGTTGATACGATTGCCCCCAATCCTTTTCAGCCACGTAAACATTTTGATGAGCAGTCACTCAAAGAGTTAAGTCAGTCGATTTTAGCCAATGGTCTGTTACAACCTATTGTAGTCATCGAAAAAGAAGATGGTTATTTTTTAGTAGCGGGGGAACGTCGTCTTAGAGCACATAAGCTTGCAAAACTTGAAACAATCAAGGCCATTATCGCAGATGTACCTATGGATGAGATAAAACTTCGTGAACTTGCATTACTTGAAAATATTCAAAGAGAAAATCTTAATGCGATTGAATTGGCACAGTCTTATTCTGAGTTAATTAAAGTACATAATATAACACACGATGAACTTTCTAATATCGTACATAAAAGTCGTTCACAAATTACCAATACTATGCGTCTTCTTGCACTGTCACCTTATGTAAAAGAACAAGTAGTCACAGAGAAGATTTCTCAAGGTCATGCAAAGATTTTAGTGGGACTTGATGAGAAAAAACAGAAAATAATTATTGATTCTGTTATAGGTCAAAAACTTTCTGTGCGTGATGCAGAAAAAATGGCAAAGATACATAAAGAAAGTACCATTAAAACTGTGCCAGTACCTACGCCTGTACCTGTGATTGCTCCAGAGATAATAACAGAAGATTTATTGAGTGAGTATACAGAAATATTTAAAGATAAATTACCTTTTAACTATGAACTGAAAACAAAAAGTTTTGAAATACACTTTGAAAATACCAAGGAAGTAGAAAAGTTTTTAGAACTGATTTGCGTATAAAAAGAGAAGAAATAAAATACAATTTTTAGTCGAATGCTAAATTAAAAAAATATAAAATGTATGTAGACTACTGTTTTCTTCAAAACTATCAATATTTAATCATACCCTCATACAAATAATGATAAAATATCGCGAAATTACACGAGGAGTTTTAATGCTTGATATACATTTACCATTGATGTTGTTTGTCTTAGCTTTGTTTCTGTTTCTTCTTGTTGTTTTAAATAAAATGCTAATACAGCCATTGGTTAAGTTCATGGATGATAGAGATAACTCTATAGCAAAAAATTTAGAAACAGCAAAAAGTTTCAGTGGCAACAGTGACGAACTCAATGCTAAAGCAGAAGAAAATATTAGCAATGCTAAGAATGAAGCTGCGGTAATAAGACAGAAAGCAGTTGATGATGAAAAAACATTGAGTGCAAGTAAAGTCGAAACGAAACAGAGTGAGTTGGCTCAAGAGTATGGTAACTTTGTCGAGAAGTTAGCTAAGGAAAAAGAGAGTCTTAAAAATGCTCTACTTTCTCAAATACCTCTATTTAAAGAGAGTCTCAAAGCTAAATTTAGCAAACTATAAGGAAGGGATAAAAATATGAAAAAAATTATACTATTGTCTTTACTTGTAGTACCTGCTACGCTTTTAGCGAGTGGTGCTACGGATGGTGAAGTGACACGTTACTTTATGCAAACGGGTAGAGAAAGTGACTTTTTACCAAGAATATTTAACTTTATAATTTGGATAGGGCTACTTTACTATTTGATAGCCAATCCTGTTAAAGACTATTTTACGGGTAGAACTAAAGGTATAGCTGGAGAGCTTGAAGAAATTGAGCTTAAACTTCAATCTGCAAAAGATGAAAAGAAAGAAGCCCAAAATCGTTTAAGAGAAAGTGAAAAAAAAGCTGAAAAAATACTTGTTGATGCAAAAGCAGAAGCAGAATTTTTAGCCAATAAAATTGCTATAACAAATAAAGAAGACTTGGTTCTTCTTGAAAAGCAACTTGCGGAGAAAATCTCTTTAGAAGAGAGAAAATCAGCAAGAGCAGTCATCGATGAAGTTTTAAGTGAAAATATCACGAATGATGACATACTGATTGATGAAGCTAAAGTTGTTGATATTATTTCGAAGAAGGTAGCATAGATGGAAGAGTTGATCGCTAAAAGATATGCAACAGCACTTTTATCTTTAAGTAAAGATATTGCAAGTATGGTCGATGTTTTGAATGTATTGAGCGAAGTAGTAGAGAAAAAAGAAGTGAGAGTTATTCTTAAATCTCCTATTGTAAGTGCAGAGAAAAAAACAGATATGATAGTTGCAGGACTTGCTGAAGATTCAGATAAAACGCTTATAAATTTTATCAAAGTCTTAGGTGAAAATAAAAGACTGGATTTGATACCAGCAATTACAAAAGTACTGACTGCAAATTTACAAAAAGAATCCAATAAATATGAAGGTATCTTAAAAAGTTCTAAAGAACTTAGTAAAGAAGACTTGACTAAATTGGAGAAAACACTTAAGGCATATACAGGTTCTACGATTAAATTGACACAAGAAAAAACGGATCTTGATGGATTGCGTGTTTTGGTTGATGATTTGGGTATTGAGGTTAACTTCTCTAAGCAGAGAGTTAAAGAACAACTAATTGATTTCATTAAGAAATCTCTATAGTTATCTAATAGTAAAGGAGTAGCAGTGGCAAATAAATTGCAAGCAGATGAAATCTCTTCAATAATCAAAGAGAGAATTGAAAATTTTGAAATCGATGTTGATATCAACGAAATAGGTAAAGTAGTAGGTATCGCAGATGGTATTTCTACAGTATATGGTCTTAACAATGTTATGGCTGGTGAAGTTGTAGAGTTTGATAATGGTGCTAGAGGACTTGTATTAAACCTTGAAGAAGCAAACGTAGGTGTTGTTGTTCTTGGTTCAAGTACAGGTATTAAAGAAGGTATGACTGTTAAAAGAGTTGGAGAACTTCTTAAAACACCAGTAGGTGATGCTATGGTTGGTAGAGTTGTTAATCCACTAGGCGAAGCTATTGATGGTAAAGGTGCGATTAAAACTTCTGAAGTAAGATTTATTGAAGAAAAAGCACCAGGGATTATGGCTAGAAAATCAGTACATGAGCCACTTCAAACAGGTATCAAAGCGATTGATGCACTTGTACCAGTGGGTCGTGGGCAAAGAGAGCTTATCATTGGAGATAGACAAACAGGTAAAACGACATTGGCTATTGATACTATCATTAACCAAAAAGGTCAAGATGTTGTCTGTATCTATGTTGCGATTGGTCAAAAACAGTCTACAGTAGCTGCTACAGTGAAAAAACTTGAAGAACATGGTGCGATGGAGTATACGATCATTGTAACTGCTTCTGCTGCTGACTCTTCAGCACTTCAATTTCTTGCACCTTATGCCGGTGTTACTATGGCTGAGTATTTCAGAGACAATGGTAGACATGCTGTTATCTTTTATGATGACCTTTCTAAACATGCGGTTGCATACAGAGAAATGTCGTTAATCTTGAGACGTCCTCCAGGTCGTGAAGCATACCCAGGGGATGTTTTTTATCTACACTCAAGACTTCTTGAAAGAGCTGCAAAGCTTTCTGATGCATTAGGTGGCGGATCTATTACTGCTTTCCCAATCATTGAAACACAAGCAGGTGATGTTGCGGCATATATCCCGACAAATGTTATTTCTATTACAGATGGTCAAATCTTCTTAGAGACTGACTTGTTCAACTCAGGTATCAGACCAGCGATTAACGTAGGACTTTCTGTTTCTCGTGTTGGTGGAGCTGCTCAAATTAAAGCGACAAAACAAGTATCTGGTACATTGAGACTAGACTTGGCTTCTTTTAGAGAGCTTCAGGCATTTGCACAGTTTGCATCTGATCTTGATGAGTATACAAGAGGTCAATTAGAGCGTGGACAAAGAATGGTTGAAGTACTTAAACAAGGACCTTATGCTCCTGTGCCTATTGAAAAGCAAGTAGTGATTATCTTTGCGGTGCCAATGGGTACCTTGATGATATTGCTGTCTCTTCAGTGACTAAGTTTGAAGCAGAGCTTATGCCATTTATGGAAGCAAAATATGAAAATATTTTAGAGTCTATCAGAAATGAGAAAAAAAATCTCTGATGATACTAATGCAGCATTACGTAAAGCTATCGAAGACTTCAAAGCTTCATTTGCTGAGTAAGGAAGGCTAAACATGGCTAATTTAAAAGAGATAAAGCGTAAGATAGGGTCTGTTAAGAATACACAGAAAACTACTAACGCTATGAAGCTTGTCTCTTCTGCTAAACTGAAAAGAACAGAAGAACTAGCGAAGCGTTCAAGAGTTTATGCTGCTAAGTTGACTGAACTCATAGAAGAGATCGCTCAAAAAATGCAAAATTCAAGTGCTGAAGGTATAGACAATGTGTATTTTAAGGATGTACCAAATCCTAAAGTAGTGGATATCGTTTTTATTACAGCAGATAAAGGTCTTTGTGGAGGATTTAATTCACAAACGATCAAAAGAGTAAACCAACTGATTGCTAAGTACAAAGAGAATGATGTCAAAGTGCGTCTTCGTGCTGTAGGTAGAAAAGGGATTGATTACTTTAAGTTCAATAATATTGAACTAAATGATGAAGTCATCGGACTTTCTGCTGCACCTGATTTCAAACAAGCAGCAGCATTGATTTCTGAAGTTGCAACTGCCTATGTAAGTGGCGAAACAGATAAGATTGTTTTGGTACATAATGGTTATGTAAATATGATTACTCAAGAGATTAAAGAAGATCAGATTTTACCTATTGATACATCAAAATTGGAACTCAATAAGGTTTCAAGTTCAGAGCTAGAAGTTGAACCTGATGATGATGATACACTTCTCAATGCCTTGGTTAAACGTTATGTAGAGTATACAATGTATTACTCACTTATCGATTCATTGGCGGCAGAACACTCTGCACGTATGCAAGCGATGGATGCAGCAACAACCAATGCAAAAGAGATGGTAAAAGAGCTTACTGTGAAGTATAACAAAGCAAGACAAGAATCGATTACTACTGAACTCATTGAGATTATCAGTGGTATGGAATCAATGAAATAAGGAGAAGATATGATAGGTAAAATAGTACAAGTCTTAGGTCCCGTTTTAGATGTGGATTTTACAGACTACCTACCAGAGATTAACGAAGCGTTAGAAACAACGATTGTTATCGATGGTAAAGAACAAAGATTGGTTTTGGAAGTAGCAGCACAACTTGGTGATAAAAGAGTGAGAACCATTGCTATGGATATGAGTGAAGGTGTGGTTAGAGGTCAAGAGGTTAGAGCCACTGGAGATTCTATTAAAGTACCTGTTGGAAAAGAAGTTCTTGGACGAATTTTCAATGTTATCGGTGAAGCTATTGATGATGCAGGTCCTGTTGATGCTAAAGAATATTGGTCGATTCATAGAGATCCACCAAAATTTGAAGAGCTAAGTACTGCTACTGAAGTTTTTGAAACAGGTATTAAAGTCGTTGACCTTCTTGCTCCTTATTCAAAAGGTGGAAAAGTTGGACTATTTGGTGGTGCTGGTGTTGGTAAAACGGTTATTATCATGGAACTTATTAACAACGTTGCACTTAAGCATTCAGGATACTCAGTATTTGCGGGTGTTGGTGAAAGAACACGTGAAGGAAATGACCTTTACTACGAGATGAAAGACTCAAATGTACTGGATAAAGTTGCACTGTGCTATGGTCAAATGTCAGAGCCTCCAGGAGCACGTAACCGTATTGCACTTACAGGTCTTACTATGGCTGAGTATTTTAGAGATGAGATGGGTCTAGATGTATTGATGTTTATCGATAATATCTTTAGATTTGCACAATCAGGTTCAGAAATGTCTGCACTTCTTGGTCGTATCCCTTCAGCTGTTGGGTACCAACCAACACTTGCAAGAGAAATGGGTGCACTTCAAGAGCGTATTACCTCTACAACAAAAGGTTCTATTACTTCTGTTCAAGCTGTATATGTTCCTGCAGATGACTTGACGGATCCTGCTCCTGCTTCTGTATTTGCTCACTTGGATGCAACAACGGTTCTTAACAGATCTATTGCTGAAAAAGGTATTTATCCTGCGGTTGATCCACTAGATTCAACGTCTAGAATGCTTTCTCCACAAATTGTTGGGGAAGAACATTATGCATTGGCACGTGGTATTCAACAAATGCTTCAAAAGTACAAAGACTTGCAAGATATTATTGCTATTCTTGGTATGGATGAGCTTTCTGAAGATGACAAACTTGTTGTTGAAAGAGCTAGAAAGATTGAAAAATATCTTTCTCAACCTTTCCACGTTGCTGAAGTATTTACAGGTTCTCCAGGTGTATATGTTACACTTGATGAAACTATCGAAGGATTTAAAGGTCTTCTCGAAGGTAAATACGATCACATGAATGAAGCGGCATTCTACATGGTTGGTAACATCTCTGAAGCGATTGCTAAAAATGACAAGATTAATTCTAAATAATCTTAGTGATACTCTTTAAAGGATATTTATGGAACTAATGAAACTAGAAATCATCACACCTAACGGTATGATATTTGACGGTGAAGTTAAGCAGGTAACATTACCAGGTAGTGAAGGTGAGTTTGGTGTTTTAGCCCATCACGCTACTTTGGTCTCTTTATTGGAGACGGGTGTTATCGTTTATGATAGAGCGGATGGACGAGAAGTTGCAGTGGCTATTAACTCTGGATATGTCAAAGTTGATGAAGAAAAGACAACCTGTATTGTAGATGGAGCAGTTGCTCTTTCTGGAGACGATACAGACATTTCTAAGGCACTTGAAGCAGCAAAATCACTGCTTAAAAGTACTGAAGCTTCAAATACAGCTATCGCAGCGGCAGTAAGCAAAGTCGAACAAATTGGAAAGTCTTTTTAACAGTGGGCTCTCTTTTTACTTATTTCTTTGAAAGTAGTGCAATTACTATTTTTGTACTGCTTTTATTGTCTGTTTACTTTGTCGCAACATTTTGGGTATTTTTAGATAGATTTTATATTTTGAACTCTCGTATTGGAGAAGAAGCAAAATCACTTAAATCACTCTATACAGGTGAGTCAAAATCAGTGGCAAATTCATCACTTATTTTTACTTATCTGTCTCGTGTCAATACTCCAAATAAGGCAATATTAGAGGCGGCATCATCCGATGCTATACGTGTTTCTACCAAAGGGCTTACTTGGCTTTCTATCATCGCTTCTACCTCACCATTTATTGGTCTTTTTGGTACAGTAATCGGAATACTAGAGACCTTTTCTAAGCTCGGTGCAGAGTCTTCAGCTTCTTTGTCCGTGATTGCTCCAGCTATTTCTGAAGCACTTATTGCTACGGCAGCTGGTATTGCTGTGGCGGTATTTGCTTATACTTTTCATTTGATTTTAAAGCGAAAAGCGTATGAGCTTTCTTCTCTTCTCTCTTCACAGTCTGAAGTTATTCTTTCTCAGGTAAATGAGGAAAAATAGTGTCTAAAGACTTTTCTTGGGATGATAGTCCAGACTTAAATATTACACCTCTTATGGATGTGATGCTAGTACTTATGGCAATACTGATGGTCACAGCACCTACACTTACGTATCAAGAACAAATTGCACTACCGCAGGGCTCAAAAACAGTGCAAGTTACAAAACAAAAAACGATTACGATACGTATAGATAAAACACAAGTAATACGCATAAAGAATGATACCTATGTATTTGATACATTTGCAGATGATTTTGTAAATAAATATGCCATGCTTGATAAAAGTACAGAAGTGTATATCCGTGCAGATGAAGAGTTGAAATATAAGCATGTTATGTATTTACTTAAAAGTGTAAAAGCTGCAGGTTTTGATAAGGTTTCACTTATAACATTATGATAAAAAAATCTTCTACATTCATTTCTGGATTTCTGGCATTTGGAATCTATTTTATATTGATAGGCTTACTGATTTTTTATTTTAATACCCGTGATGAGGAAAAATCTAAACGGTATGTTGTAAAAGATGAACATCGTATACAAGTAGCACTTGCTGCACCCAAAAAAGTACTAACAAAACCTCAATCTGTAAAGAAAAAAGCACAACCTAAAAAAAAGATCAAACCTAAACCCAAAATAAAACCTAAACCTAAAAAAATAATCAAGAAAAAAGTGATCAAAGAAAAAATTGTTAAAAAGCTTGCGAAGAAGAAAGATGAAAATATTACTAAGCCCAAAAAAAGTGATTAAACCCAAAGACCTTTTTGCAAATATTACATCAACAAAACAACCAAAACCTAAATTCAAGATGGAAGTGACCGATAAGCCTATAAAACTTAAGAAAAGTAATCTCATAAAAGTATCTGATAAACCCAGTGCAAGTAGTATGGTTTCAAATTCTTTAAAGATGCAAAAAGAAATGAACAGTGGCGTTGAAAATGCTTATCTTGCCAAGGTGCAAAGTCTGCTTGAAGGTTGGCCTGCACAAAGTGACTATGCAGGAGAGAAAGTAAAGGTAGTACTTTATATAGATCCTCAAGGATTTTTTTGAATTCAAAATTAAGTCTGCATCAAACAATAACAATTTTAATGTAGGACTTACGGAGTACTTAGAACAGCTTCAAGAGTTTGGATTTGGTAGACATAAAGGGAGTAGAACATATAATTTTGAAGCAGAGTTCATAGCAAAAGAATAGTAGAAATCCTAGAGCTATAGTATTCCAAATCTTTAATTTAATTTTCTTTTAATCTTATTACGATAAAATTTCCTTGTTAATAAAAATTATCCTCAAGGAAACAACATGTTAGTAACTAAAAAAGCTCCAGATTTCACAGCAACAGCTGTACTTGCAAATGGTCAAATAGTAGACGGATTTAATCTTATGGAAAACCTAGGTGAAAAAGGTGCAGTACTTTTCTTCTATCCACTAGACTTTACTTTTGTATGTCCATCAGAAATTATTGCTTTTTCAAAAAGAGCAGCAGAATTTAGAGAAAGAGGCGTAAACATCATTGGTGTATCTGTAGATAGCCAATTTTCACACTTCGCATGGAGAGAAACTCCAGTAGCTGAAGGTGGTATCGGTAGAGTTGATATGCCTCTTGTAGCAGACCTTAACAAACAAATCGCTAGAGATTATGATGTGCTTCTTGACGATGCAGTAGCACTTAGAGGTTCATTCCTTATTGATGCTGATGGTACAGTAAGACATGCCGTGATCAATGACCTTCCACTAGGTAGAAACATTGATGAAATGATCAGAATGGTAGATACTATGTTGTTTACTAACGAGCATGGTGAAGTTTGTCCTGCTGGTTGGGTAAAAGGTGACGAAGGTATGAAAGCTGACACTGCTGGTGTTGCTGAATATCTTGCAAAACACGAGGGTGACCTGTAGGTTTCCATCTGTTGTGTGGTGGTGGGAAATCCCACCCTACACAAAATATATATATAAGTCTATGGGTTAGATTTATATATATATTTTGCTTTAAAGGAGAATTCATGACAGATTATGCAACACTGCTTAAAGACTCTGGGCTTAAAGCAACATTTCAACGTATGAATATCCTCGAAAGCATTGAGCATCAGGGGCATATGTCTATTGATGCTATTTATGAAAAGGTAGTTAAAATACATCCTTCTCTTTCTTTAGCCACTGTGTATAAAAATATCATTTTGATGGTAGAAAATACTGTGCTTGTAGAAGTGCCTATTATAGGAAAAAAAGCTAAGTACGAATTACTAAAAGATGAACATATCCATTTGGTTTGTACGCAGTGTGGAGAAGTGGAAGATAAACCTCACAATAGCAGTGCTGATGCAATTTTTAACGCTATGACACAGAGTGAGAACTTTATATTGGGTAAACAGCAGATTAATCTTTATGGGGTTTGTAGCCATTGTAATATTGCTATAGCTTCATAATTTTAGGATTTAATTAGGTTCAGAACTTAAATAGTACTTTATGTGTGATTTCTTTGAAGTTGAGACTTCCAAAATTTCGGCTATCAATACTATGAGGGGTAGTTCCTTCTACAAAGTAAGTATTGTCTATTATCTTTGTGACTCTTTTTATCATCAGTCCATAGCTTTCTTTTTCAAAAACTATTGTATCGTCTATGTGTATTTTAGTATGTACAAATATTTTTCTACAAACGACTCTTTCACCATTTTTATAAAATGGATAAAGAGAGTCGCCAGATATTTTAAAGATTTGGAACATTAAAGTACAGGGTATACCACATCTTCATTGGGTGCATAAGGAGATTTAGCTACTTTAGTTTTAACACCTTTGATAGCCCAGAATATTTCTGCAAACTTGTTTACTTCTGCTAGAAGTGCCATAGATTTATCTCTAGATACTTGTTGTTTAACTGCTCCAGCAAGCATCATGATATTGTGTACGATAGTGTGTATTTCTGGATTATCAGCAATTTGTGGTCCTTTGATAAAGTCACCCCAGATAATACGAATTTCGTCTTTACATTTGATCGCTTCTGTTTCTTTTACTGCAACGTATCTTGCCATATTGTTATGATAAAGTGCTTCACCTAGAGGCTCTTTAGTTTGTACACCAACTTCCATTAAGTCAACCATTCTTATCACTGACAATGCTGCAATTTGTGCAACTATTGGATCATAGATTCCACAAGGTACATCACAGTGTGCTGATACTTCTTTTAATTCAAACATTTTTATCCTTTTTTTGTTAAATAGTTTAAGATTTAGTATAGTATTTAAGCATAAAATTAAACTTAAACTTATGGAGAATGTAAGAAGAATGAGAGAAAAATACTCTTATTTAGACTATAAGAGTATTATTTAAAAAGAGCAGAGCCTACACGTATGAGATTTGAGCCACATTTTATTGCCAATGTATAGTCTGAACTCATTCCCATAGAGCAGATAGAAGCTCCTTCTTTTTGAAGACTCTCATAGATACGGTGTGTGGTTTCAAAACTTTTTTGTATCTCTTTTGTCTCTTTACTGTGGGCACCTATAGTCATGACACCTTTAAGATTAATTTGAGGACAAGATTCTTTGATTCTTTGATAGATATCAAAAGCTTCTTCAGGGCTTAGACCTAATTTACTTTCTTCATTGGCTGCATTTATTTGTAAAAGACAGTGCATTTTTCTTTCTTTTGCTAAGAGCTTTTTATTTAGTTCTAGTGCCAATTCTATACTGTCAAGTGATTGCATAAGTGTTGGACGTGTATTTATAAGGTTGTTAATTTTGTTTTTCTGTAGTGTGCCTATCATATGCCATTCTATAGGTAAATCATCTAAAGTATGCATACGGCTGCTGAGTTGTTGTACCTGATTTTCTCCAAAGGCTCTTTGTCCCAAAGCATAAAGCGTAGAGATATTTTCAAGTTCTGTATATTTTGCAACGGTGACCAGTTTGACAATATGGTGTTCACTTACAGTGATTCGTGCCTGCTCAATGTTCCAGATAACTTCATCAAGATTGGCTCTTAAGTGTTCTTTTCCCAGTATGCTCATGGTTTTTATCCTATTAGTCTATTGATGTCATTATATAAGCCTAGCAGCATAAGAGAGATGAGTAATGCCCATCCAACCATCGTGATGTACATCATGACCTTGTCACTGGCTGTTTTACCTGTGATCATTTCATAAAGGTTAAACATAATGTGTCCACCATCTAGGGCAGGTATAGGTAGCAGATTCAAGACACCTAGATTGACCGAGATAAGTGCGGTAAAAAAGAAAAGTGCCAGTAACCCTGCGGAACTGGCTTCTGCTGTGACATCCACAATGGTGATGATGCCACCAAGTTTGTCTGTACTTACGACACCTGTGATGAGCTTTTGTACAGACTGAACAATGAGCCAAGAGGCTTTTTTGGTTTCTTCCCAAGCATAATCAAGTCCATCAATCAATCCGAAATAAACGGTTGTTTGTTCTCCAGAAGGAGATATACCTATAATACGCCGTGTGATTTTTTCACCAAATATATTTTGATCTTCTATCACCTTTGGGGTCAGTTGCAGTGTGACAAGTACTTGTTTTCTCTCAACGATGAGTGTGATATCAGCAGGAGCATCGTTAATATGTTGACCGATATTTTCCCAGTATTGTATATTGACACCATTGATTTGTATAAGCTTGTCATCTTTTTGTACCCCCGCAGTAAATGCAGGACTCTCCGCATTTACACTCCCTACATAAGGAAGTAGTTTGGGTACACCAAGATTGGCAATGATAAAATAGAGTATAAATGCCAGTAAAAAGTTTGCAAAAGGACCTGCTAGTAAAATGACTATACGTTGCCAAGGTTTCTTGACATTGTAAGAGTCCTCATCATAAGAAATCTTTGTAGGATCAGAATCATCTTGACCTTTCATTTTGACATAGCCACCCAGTGGAATGGCAGAGAGACTCCATTGTGTATCTCCTATGGTTTTTGTAAAGAGTTTTTTACCAAAACCTATGCTAAATACATCTACCCGTACACCAAAAAAACGTGCAGCAGCAAAGTGACCTAACTCGTGAAAGAATATAAGTACCGATAAAACTAAAAGTGCGATTATGATGCCCATGATTTTCCTCTGAAAATAATATAGGGAATTATAGCTAAATGTTGTAAAATACTAAACTATTAAAAAATTAATGGGAAATTTTGATAGAATATAGAATAAGGATAAAAATATGAATGAAAATATTGAGCATGGTATAGACGAAGAGGAAGTTGTTCTTGAATCTAAAAAGAAAGAAAGTAAACAACAAGAAGCAATACGTTTGGTAAAACAGGCAAAAAGTATTGTAAAAGAAGCAGATCAGATGAGTTTAGAATGTAAACTCTTACTTGATGATGATCTTGTAGCATATAAAGATACGAAGTTAAATCTTAAAGAGAAAGGTTTTGATACTTGTGAAGCATTGTTAGAGTATATGGGTTATAGGTCAACGGATGATGAAGCAGAAGAAGTGACTGTTGTATTTGAAGGAAATACAACAGAGGAATTTATATCTATAAAAGAAGTTTTTAGTGGTAAATTTACCGCTGTACTTTCTGCGTTGATAGTGGGAGGTGTAACGGCAGCAGGGATGGTGTATCTAGCAACAGAAAAACTAGGAATAACACTCTCTATAGACAAAATACCTTCTCCTGAAATTAGAGAGAGTATTTTAAGTTGGTTTAGTACACTTGTAGGTGTGGAAGCAAACATGCTTGTTGGGGCATCTATTTTTGGGGTTTCTGTACTGACAGCTATGGTGATAGTTTATATGTTGCGTGTGATTTTGAAAACCAATTCTAATCTTCATACTGCGATAAAACAGTTTGATGAGGCAGGGGTGTATGCAGAAAATAAGACTGACTGTAAAGAAGAGATGGATAAAGTAGATGCACATATGAAAGAAGTGATCAAAACGTTTAGAACTTATGAAATACTTTTTAATGAACAACAAGGAAAACTTCAACGTATAGTACATATTGAAGGTCAAAAAGAACAAGCGACTGACTATCATGATAAATCATATGCTGAGATACGTGAGACTAAAAAACTACTTAGTAGTATAAAAGATTTTATGGCTATTTCTATCTCAAAAGATGGTAAACTTTCTGAAGAGTCTGTACTTCGTTTAGAAAAATTAAAAACGCAAATGGATAATATGATTGAGAAATTGTATTAAAAGAGTGAGAGTCCCAAACACTCTCCGAAGAGAGTGATGTATTCAAGCATAAATTTGGGAGGAGATTACAAGTTAGTATTAAAACTTGTAGTTTGCGTATACTTCAATCGCATTTGTGTCATCACCAGTACCATAATCAGTGTTAGTGTAAACAATGTTTGCATCAATAGCATCTGTGATATTGTAACCTAGAATTGCATCTATTTCTGCACCATCATCATTATTATCTACGCCAGCTATCGTTGCATACTCATAGTAACCATAAGCTACAGAAGCAGAGATACCAGCAAATTCAGTTCCAGCTTCTACTTTAAAGTTGTTACCTACTGAGGCACCAGAGGCTGTGTTCCATGCACTTGTGTAAAGACCATCCATTACACCAACCCATCTAGCTTCATTATCGGCTACATTTACATAGGCTGCCATGAAATTAAATGATGAAATTGCTGCAGTGGCTTTTATACCAAATACATTTGACGCATCGTCATTTTGAATATCTGTATAAATATATTGACCTTCAACTTTTACCATACCAAAATCATATCCTGCATCAGCATAGACTTGAGTATAATCTCCAGCATCTACATTGTAGTACCAAACACTAGCAGCAATAGTTTTGTTATCATATGCAGCCGAAAGAGTCCAGTTGTTACCATCATTAATATCTCTAAGGTTTAGCCATGTATCACCTGTATTGTTTTGTCTAAATGTTCTTACATATGAACCAACTAAAGTAATATTCTCAAAAGAGTTGTTTACCGCAGTATAAGCTTCAAATGAACCAGGTGCTAGTAACCAGTCAAAACCACCAAGCATTGGCGTTGCTAGAAGTTGACGACCTAAAACGAATGTTGTATCAGCGTATGTTGCCGTGATATTTGCTACGTTAAAGAAAGCACCATTGTCTTGATTCTCAAAATTAAAATAATTAGTATTATTTGTATTTAAATAACCAACAGCAGAAAAGTTTGCTGAAATGTTTTGTGTAAACTTATGAGTTACATCTAAAGTTGCTGCAAGACCTAGTTGTGATGCATCACTACCAAACATATCATCAGATGCATCATCTGTATAGTAATAACCTGTTAATTTACCATTAATTGTTGTCATACTCTCTACAGGAGCGGCAACTACTAATGCTTCTGGAGCTATCTCCCCACCTGCAAATGCTGAGCTTATTGCCAATGCTGCTACTAAACTTAATTTTGTAATTCTCATTTGTTTTCCTTATGCTTTAAATTCGTAAGGATTATAACATAAAAATAAATGAAAGGTTAATGATTGCCTGCTTAATTTTTAATCAATTTAGTGATTAGAAGTGTTCTTAAAGAAATCTCTAACATATTCATAGCCAGAGTAAAGTGTGAGAGCAACGGCAAACCATAAGAGTTCTGTTGCGAAAGACCACTCCATGAGTAAAAAACCTATGGCTATCATCTGTACTACAGTTTTGACTTTACCCATCCATGAAGCAGCGATATCGATGCCTTCTGCCACAGCAGAGACACGAAGTCCTGTAATGAAAAGTTCGCGTGTTATGATGAGAAACACAGCCCAAGGTGAGGCAGTCCCGATCATCATTAGCCCCAAGAAGCCTGCTAGGGTTAGCATTTTGTCTGCTAGAGGATCAAGTATCTTACCTAGCGTTGTGACTTGATCAAAAGTACGTGCGATGTAACCATCGAAAAAAATCAGTAGCAGAAGCAAGAACGAAGATAAAAGCAGCAATGTAATTAAGCCATGATTTGTGAATACCTTCAAAGAGTACGGCATCTTGATTGACTAAAAAGAGGAACATGACGGGAGCTAAGAGAAGACGGATGAAGGCTAAAAGATTGGGAATATTATAAATTTGTGAGTTTTTCATCGCTGTCTTCTTATTTGTATTTTTTTGGTGGATAAACCCACCATTTGTTTAACGAAAGGTAGTTCCACCATCGACAACAAGTGTTTGACCTGTAATCCATGAGGCTTCTTCTGTACATAAAAAATAAATGGAACCAGCAAGATCATCAGGACTTCCCATTCTGTTGAGTGCTGAACGTTTGATCGTTTCGGCTTTTACTTCTTCGTAGTTTGTAAAGGCTTTAAGTGCATCCGTATCTATAGGTCCACCAGAGACGGCATTGACTCTAATGCCCATGGCTCCTAATTCAACAGCGGCGTAACGGCTCATAGCCTCAACGGCAGCTTTGTTGGTAGCATGTCCTGCATAGTTTTCGATGTAGATAAGGTTACCTGTAGATGAAAGTGTCACGATGGCACCACCACCATTTTTTTCCATACGTACAGCTGCTTCTTGGCTCCCTCGTACAAAGGCACCTACCGTTGCAGTATAAATGTTTGTTAAACCTTTTTTAGGGCGAAGTTTCATAAACTTACCATAGCCACCTATAACAGGGCGACCATAAATCATAGCATTTGAGACAAAAAAGTCTACTCTATCAAAGTCTTCATCTATGGCTAAAAAGAGAGGTTTAAACTCATCTAACTCTAAAATATTTAGAGGGTAAGCTTTTGCCTTGATTCCATATTTTTTTTCTAAATCAGCAGCGATTTCGTTGGCAATCTCTTCATTGGAATTGTAAGTAAAAGCAATATTTACACCATTTTTAGCAAACTTTTCAGCAACTGCTTTTCCTATACCTTTAGTTGCACCAGTGATTACCAGTGTCTTACCTTGCATATTTGACATTATTTTACCCCTACGATCTTGTAATTTTTCATAATATTTTCAATGGCTTTCATGTTCTCTTTACTTGGTGGTACCAAGGGTAGTCTGTATTCTAAGGTATCTATAAGTCCTGCAATGTACATCGCAGCCTTTATAGGAATAGGGTTGGACTCACAAAACATCACTTTGTTTAGAGTATACAAATCATCATTGATGGTTTTAGATTTTTTAAAGTCACCGTTAAGTGCTGCGTGGGCTAGTTCGGCTTTCATGTCAGGTACGAGGTTGGATGTCACCGAAGTGATTCCTTTTCCTCCATTTGCTAAAATAGGATAATCTATAGCATCATCTCCAGAAAAGACATATAAGTCTGGTCTTTTAGACAAAAGTTCTACCGTTCGCTCAATAGAACCTGTAGCTTCTTTGATTCCAAAGATGTTTTCCACATCATCAAAGAGTCTAATGACAGTCTCAGCTGAAATGTCTACACCTGTACGTCCTGGTACATTGTAAAGCATAAAAGGCACTTCAACGGAAGTGGCGATGGCTTTGTAGTGTTGATAAAGACCTTCTTGGCTAGGTTTGTTGTAGTATGGGCTTACTGAAAAGATGGCATCTACACCAGCTGATTGTGCATGTTTGGCTATGTCTATGGCTTCATGGGTTGCGTTAGATCCTGCACCTGCAAGCACTTTAGTATCTGTACCTTTACAGACTTCTACGGCAATCTCTATACATCTTTTATGTTCATCATGGCTAAGCGTCGCAGATTCGCCTGTAGTTCCTACGGGACATACAGCATCAATGCCATGGTTTATTTGTCTTTGGATGAGTGTTGCAAAAGTTGCTTCATCTAAAGTGCCATTTTTAAATGGCGTAATGAGTGCAGTAGTTGCACCAGTTATGTAGTTATTCATTTTAGATTTCCTAATTTTTTTTCAATATTACTGTGGTTGAAAAATTGTGATCAAAATACTTTTTAGCAGTATCACTAATATCTTTAAGTGTTATTTTATCTAATTTCTCTTCATATTCAAGTAAAGGTTGTATATTTCCTTTGACATAATAGTCTCCATAGAGTCCTGCGACTGAAGATGAACTCTCTAAAGAGTAAATGAACTCTGCTTTTGTGTTGATTTTTACCTTGTCTAGTTCGGCTTGTGTGACATCACCATTTTTAAGTTTATCAAGTTCTAAGAGTATCTCTTTTTCTACAGTTTCTAGTGAGGCATCAGGGGCAACCATAGCCATCACAAGGAAGACACCTGGATCTCTTAGTTCCATATTGTATCCATAGATTTGATTAACAAGTTGTTTTTCATTGACAAGTGTTTTTTCAAAACGTGAACTTTTACCAGAACTCAAAATATGGCTAATAGCAGAAAGTGCTACCTGATCTGCATGTTCATAATTTGGGATAGAGTAGGTGATAGCCATGGTATCTACTTTGTTGCTGTCTTTATGAAGGATGGCTCTTTTTGCTCCATCTACTTTAGGCTCAACTGCTATTACTTTAGGAATACTATGTTCATTTTTGATCTTTCCAAAATATTTGTCTGCCTCTGCA
Organism: Sulfurovum sp.; assembly: GCA_030949725.1. Lineage (GTDB taxonomy): Bacteria > Campylobacterota > Campylobacteria > Campylobacterales > Sulfurovaceae > Sulfurovum. The sequence goes on from JAUZSE010000006.1 coordinate 108,483, forward strand.
AAGACCTCTTTAGGTTCAATGTCCCCTGCAACGATTAAGATAGCATTGGCGGGTTGATAATAACGTTGGTAAAAATCTCTAATGTCTTCTATCTTCCAAGAAAGGATATCTTCCATAAATCCAATAGGAAGCCAGTGATACGGATGGTAAGTGAAGTGTGTGTTAAACACTCTAAAGTACAAGTATCCCATCGGATTATTGTCTGTTCTCAAACGTCTCTCTTCTGCTACCACATCACGCTCTTTTTGAAACTCTTCATCGGTGAGCTTTAAGTTATGCATGAGTTCTGAAAACAGATCCATACTCAATGCAAGGTTTTTAGAAGCAGTCTTAATATAATAATGAGTCTGGTCAAATCCTGTGGCTGCATTGTTTACTCCTCCACGGCTTTTTACGATGGTGTCAAATTCACCTTCTTTGAGTTTCTCTGTAGATTTAAAGGCAAGGTGTTCAAGCATATGTGCCATACCACTTTTCCCCATGACTTCATTTCTGCTTCCTACTTTGTAGTAAATGTCTGTGGTGATAACACCTGAGTCGTTATCCATAGGTATGACAACAATTTGCATACCGTTCTCTAGTGTTTTTGTAAAATGTTGTGGTAATGAGTTAGCCATTAATATTCCTGTTAGTAGTATCGCTGAAATTAGAATCTTTTTAAACACTATTTTCCTTTTAATTGATCTGCGTTTTGTTTCCAATCTGCACCGACTGCTTCGCTGATGTGACTATACCCGTCTTTCTTTAACAACTGTATTATACCTTCATTTATCTCTTTGATGAGGGTAGGACCTTTATAGACCAACATAGAGTAAACCTGCACAAGAGAGGCTCCAGCTTTGATGCGTCTATAAGCCTCTTCGGCAGAGTCTATCCCTCCTACAGAGATGAGTAGTGTTTTGCCATAGAGTTCTTTTCCTATGGCTTTAAAAAGCTGGTACGATTTTTCTGTAAGCAGTGCACCAGAGATGCCGCCAAAATCTTTTGCATGTTTGGTAAGTGTATAGTCTATGGTTGTGTTGGTGGCGATGATGCCTGCTGCACCTGCATCTACAGCCGTTTTACATAAAGTGATCGCATCCTGGGGTTCCATATCGGGAGCAATTTTAAGTAGGACAGGTTGAGAAGTAATCTTTTTTGCCATAGCAAAGATAGCAGTGATAAAAGCTTCATTTTGAAGGTCTCTTAAACCTGGCGTATTGGGAGAAGAAATATTAATGACAATGTAATCACCATAGCTTTTAAATGCCTTAAAAAGTGTTTCATAGTCATCTAAGGCATCTTTGGCAGATGTAAGTTTATTTTTTCCAATGTTTATGCCCATCGGATAGTCAAAAAAGTATAATTTTTTGAGACGTTGGAGCATATAGTAGCTGCCTTTGTTGTTAAATCCCATAGCATTTTGGATGGATTGGTCTTCTATGAGTCTAAAGAGTCTTGGTTTGGCATTGCCGTCTTGTGCTTTGGGTGTGACTGTTCCTATCTCTGTAAAGCCCATACCGATGCTTGGCATAGCAGTGATATATTGTCCATTTTTGTCAAATCCTGCACCCAGACCCACAGGGTTTTGAAAGGTTCTTCCAAAAAACTTTTGTTGCAAGATAGAGTCTGTAACAAAGTACTTATTTTTTACAAAGCGTAACAGTGTAGGGCAATGTGCGATAGCCCGTAGTCCAAATCCTGCAAGTGTGTGTGCTGTTTCAGGATCAAGCTTAAAAAGGATTTTTTTGAGGTTTTGGTATGAAAAGAGTGACAAGGTAATCTCCTATTAGATTAAAAAAAATAATGAATGGCAAGGGTGGCACCATGTAAGTCATCAAGGAAGTCCAAATTTTGAACACTATAATAATGGTAACTTAAATCTATGTCGATATTGTCTGATGCGTAAACGATAAATCCAAAGTTAGCACCATAATAAAAACCGTTTGTTTCTTCATAAGATAGATTGAGATTTTTATCATCAAATGCCATGTAACCAGCAACAGCACCAAAGTAAGGTCTAAGTTTTGCGGTACCGAACATGTCGTCTAAAAGTATATTGTCTATCTCTACTTGACCACCAAAATATGAATCTTGCGTATAGTCTAGAGTAAAAATGGTTCTCCAATCTTGTGATTGTTGACCATATTTGAGTGAAATAGCACTTTTCCAAGAAGTATCTTCTGATTCAGTATTGATATTTTGTGTAGAAACAGACACTCCCATAAATGGATAGTTTACCTTATCCTGCCCAAAGAGTAAAGCGCTAAAGAGTAGAGAGAAAAAAAAGTGTTTTTAACATTATTGACCTTTATACAAAAAATAATCCAGTATTATACCATGCACCTTTTAAATTAGAGGTGCCTTTATGTTTTTTCCCAAAGTGTACCCTCTGCTGTATCCATGATAGAAATACCTTCTGAGCTAAGTATATCTCGAATACTATCAGAATATGCAAAGTTTTTTTCTTTTTTGGCTCTTGTACGTTCTTCTAAAAGATTCTCAATTTTCTTTTTTAGACCTTCATCTACACCGATCTGAAAATAAGAGAACGGTTCTTTCCCCCCAAATCCAAGCAATGTATCTATAAATGTAATGTTTGCCAAAGTCTCTTTTTTTAAGAGCCTTATCTTTAGGATTGTCATCCAAAGCATCATTGCTGTTTGCAACCATTTCATCTATGACTGCCAGTGCGATGGAGATATTGAGGTCATCTCCCATGGCATCAAGCAGTGCCTGTTTAAATGTTTTGTTAGGCATGGAGCCTTTACCTGGACTCACACGTTTTTTCAGTCTATACAGTTTGTCTAATCTTTTTTTAGCAGTTTGCAACTCTTCTTCGCTAAAGTTAAAGTCATTTCTGTAATGTACGCAGTTGAGGTAATAACGTAGTATTTCACCATCATAGATTTTGAGTGCATCACCGAGGAAAAAACTGTTTCCCAAAGATTTACTCATCTTTTCTCCGTTTATTTGTACAAAACCGTTGTGCATCCAGTATTTTGAGAGTTCATGTCCTGTGGCACATCGACTTTGGGCTGCTTCGTTTTCGTGGTGAGGAAAAAGCAAATCTGCACCACCCCCATGGATGTCAATGCTATAGTGACCATCACCCGTAAAGTGTTTTTCGATCATGGCTGAACATTCTATGTGCCAACCTGGACGACCTGAAGAAAAAGCAGTCTCAAAACAGATATCTTCCTCTCCTTTACAAGCTTTCCAAAGTGCAAAATCTTTAGGGTTTCTTTTCTCAGAGGTATGTGTGACACGGCTTTGATTGTCATCATCGTCACCCACTTGATGGGAGATCTCTCCGTAGTGTGCATCTTTAGAAGTGTCAAAGTACACATCACCTGTAGAGATGACATAAGCGGTATCTTTGTCAATGAGTGTTTGAATCATATTTTCTATGGCTTGAAGGGATTCCGTGGCTTTTGGCTCTATATCTGCACGTTCTACACCCAATACAGCCATCTCTTCAATATAACGAGCAATGTAATAAGAAGTAACTTCTTCCATACTCAACCCCGTTTCTTCTACTTTTTTGATGATTTTATCATCAATGTCGGTAAAGTTTTTTCCCATGGTTACTTTGTATCCAAATGCTTTAAGGGTACGAGAAAGTAAGTCAAATGCCAAAGAAGACCTTGCATGACCTAAATGGGCATTATCATAGACAGTCGGTCCACAGACGTAAATACTTGCTTCACCTTTACGGATAGGTTCAAAAGGTAGTTTTGTTTTTTGTACGCTGTCGTAGATGTGCATGTTTATATAGACCTTTAATTATTATTGATATTGCAATTATAGCAAAATATATTTACTTGGGTCGGTTATTTTATTATCTAAAAAAACCTTTTTTCTTTTTATTGATACGGTCAAAATGTATTTTTGCTCTTTTTATGCCAAATTCCATAGCATCTTTATATAGATGTTCGGCTCTCTTTTTGTCTTTTTTTGTACCTATACCCTTTTCATATAACTGACCCAAGTCACAAAGTGCCTCAGGGTAGTCATTCATAGCAAGGGTATTAAAAATTGTAAATGCTTGAGCTATGTTTTGTGTGAACAAAGTACCTTTGTATACTTCTCTAGCTAAAATGAATTGTGCAAAGGCTGATTCCGTGGAGGCACATACAAGTACCAATTGCGTTGCTTCTCTAAACTGCTTGTCTTGTATTAATTCTCTGACATAGTCTAAAGTTTCTTCTATCTCTTTTTCTTTGTAGTGCTCTTGAGCAATTTTTGCTAATAGTATGGAGGAGGAAGTGAATGGTATACAGCTATTGTAAACAGACAAATATTCCGTGTTCATGTTTTTGAATTTTTGTACTACGTACGGCATGGGTTTGTATTCGATTGGGCTTATATAGCCTGTGAGACTACTGGATGGTAAAATTTCTTTGAGTGGTTCTTCGTTTTCGGGGAATATACTTGGACTCACGACACTCTCAGGCATAATTATTTTTTCAACATGTTTATCTTTAATCACTTTTTCTTTTTTCTTTTCATTTCTTTTTTCATTTCTTTTTTCATTTAAAGGTATTTCCTTAATGTCAAAAAAAGTATCTTTAGTTATATCCGATTTAGGGTTTTCTTTTTTAGTTGATTGCTCTTGTGGAGCAAAAAAGCTATCTTCTTTGTTAGGTTTGTTGGAACTGATGTCTATATGGATATTATCGTTCAGTACATCGTCTGCATTTATATTGAGTAGAGAATCAAAAGCACTTAGATCCGAAGGTTTTATTCTTTTAGCAACTTTAGGTACGATTTTATTTTCGACAACAGGAACAATACTGAGAAAATCATGGATGTTTATATCTTCAATACCTTTACTTGTATGACTTTCTTTGGGTGGAAATTTACTAGTAGGAAGCTTGAGATTATCAGTGATATAATCATTGATGTCTATTTCTACATTTTTTTCATTGTTATCTGGAGTGATAAAAAGTTGAAATTCATCTATCGTTGACTGTGCTTCTTGTGGGTATGCTTTCTCTGGGGCTGTCTCTTGTGGAACTGTCTTTTTTTTGTTCTGAGCACTTCTTTGAAGTATATCTTGTGTAGGTGTTTCTATATAAGTAGTAATCAGTCTTTGTGCCTGTGCATAGCTTTCTGCACGAAGTAAGGTAATAATATTTTGAATTTTCTCATCAGTTTTTAAGAAACCTAATTTCAAAATCTGAAGTTGAATGGTTTCAATGTCAGTGATTGAAATGGCAATCTTGATGATACTTAATCTTTTTTTAGTTTGATTGATAGTGCTATCCTATGTAAAAATTTATGGGAAATATTAACCAATAGTATAACAAAATTATGCTTTATTATATAGCTTAAAGATTTGCGGACAATGCCAATAGTCTGCATGAGTTCTCTAAGATAGAAATCTTTTTTGCCATCTCTGTAATGTCTCTGTCATAAGAGATAAGACCAAAGCCTTTAATGAGAAGCAGGTGGCTGTCATGTTTTTGAAAGAAATGAGGTATTTCATGGGGGGCACGTTCTAACCAATCATCCATATTTTTAGGATCATAGACGATAATATCACCTAAGATTTTTTTCCCATAGTAGTCTTGTGGAGATACTTTTCCATGTTTGAGAGAATAGGCTGTTGCATAGGGAGGCATAGTGTATGAGATGTATTTTGCACTAGGAATATGTTCATAAATGTTTTCATGAATATGTACATCAGGATTTGCCATACTCCAGCGATAATCTCTTTTTTGACGATCAAGTTTTACCAGTGACTCTTCTGTGACTTCATCTAAGATAGTATCTTTGGAATTAATGATAAATCCACTGCTACTTATGCGTGCAGAGATGGATCCATGATATACGCTAAAGAAGTTTTTATTGAACAGGGAGAGCGAAACATGTTTGATGTCTTCTATGAGATGTTTATCAACCATTATAGAACCTTTTTCATCTAAATTTCGCTATTATAACATTGATAATTAAAATAGTACCTACAAAAGGATTTAGATGCAAATACCTCATATACCAGTACTGTTAGACGAAGTGTTGGAAAGTTTTAAAGATACAGGTGATGGCTATTTTGTAGACTGTACACTTGGATATGCGGGGCATAGCTCTGAAATGTTGGCAAAATATGAGAACTTACAGCATATAGGGATAGACCGTGATGAAGAAGCCTTGGCATTTTCTAAAACGCGTTTAGAGCCTTTTAAAGATAGAAGTATTTTATATAAAGGTACTTTTGCCACAGTATTTCCTACTTTACAAGAAGCACCCGTGATGGCTGTTTTGGCAGACTTTGGTGTCTCTTCTTTGCAACTTGACAAAAAGGAGCGAGGTTTTTCTTTTACTTCTGAGACCTTAGATATGCGGATGGATGCGTCTTCAGAATTTTCAGCCTATGAAGTGGTCAATACCTACTCTAAAGAGAAACTAGAGTATATCTTTGATACTTATGGGGAAGTACGTTCTTATAAGAAATTGGCAGGAGCAGTGATAGAAGCTAGAATTGAAGCACCCATAAAGAGTGCAAAAGTCTTGGCAGAGATCGCAAAAATAGTGATACCCACTGGAGCAAAGATACACCCTGCGACTTTGATGTTTCAAGCCATACGCATAGAAGTAAACAATGAATTAGGAGAGATAGAAGGATTACTGGATGCTTTGGAGAAGAAGCATACAAAAAATGAAGTGCTTTCACTCATCTCTTTTCACTCTTTAGAAGACCGTCTTGTCAAAAACCGTTTTAAAAAATGGGCAAAGGCTTGTATCTGTGAGCCTCAAGCGATGCGTTGTACTTGTGGAAAAAACCATGCTTTAGGCAAAGCTTTTTCTTCTAAACCTGTGACTGCAAGTAAAGAAGAACTGAAGAACAATCCTCGGAGCAGGTCGGCAAAAATGAGAAGTTTTAGATTTAGCAAAAATAGTGATGATTATGGCAATTAATAAAAAAACCCAAAAGAAAAAAAATGAAGCCAATGGTATCACTTTTGGGATGGTGATGGTTATTTTTATTGCTGTAGGCATAGTATTGACTTTGACTACAATCAAAATATATTTCTCCAATCAAATTTATTATGAAAGTAAAGTGGTTAATAAGATGAAAAGAGAAGTCTCCGCACTCAAGGCAGAAAAAGTGATACTAGAACAAAGTGTAGAAGCCCTAAAATTTAAAAATAGAGTGACAGATACTATCTTCGCTATAAGTGGAGAGTAAAAGCATGATTCGTAGTATTATCCGTTTTGCCGTAGATAAACCCATCATCAACCATATTTTGATGGTGTTTATGTTAGTACTTTCCATCTTGGCGTATCAAAATATCGCCAAAGAAATCTTTCCTCCTTCTACACTAGATATGATCTCTGTGCAAGGTGGATATGTAGGAACAAGCGCAGATGTACTGGACAAGATGGTTGTCTCTAGCATCGAAGATGAGCTTAAAAGTCTATCTGAAATAGATACAATTTATACCAGTATCCAAAATGGAAGTTTTATCATCAATGCAGATATTAAGACGGGGAACGACACACAACTCGTACTCTCCGATGTGAAAGACATCATCGCAAAAACTAGACGGGATCTTCCTTCTGATATGGATGAACCTTTGGCACGTATTGTTGTACACGAATATCCGCTTTTACTCGTAGCAGTTTCAGGTGATGTGAGCAAAAAATCACTCATAGAAGCAGCAGATGACCTCAAAAGTAAACTGGCACTCATCAATGATCTTAGTAGCATAGAGATACGTGGGGATACAGATGAAGAGGTTGTACTCAAACTGGATCAAAAAAAGTTAGATGCTTATGGGCTGGATAAAGCTTCGGTCTATAAGGCGATCTCCAATATATCGAGTATATTCCCTGCGGGTACACTGGATGGACAGGGAGATCATCTTTATATTTCGACGATCAATGGGGAAAAAAGTGCAGAGTCTTTGGGACAGATACTTTTAAGTGTGGGAGGCAAACGGGTACGTTTATCTGATGTGGCTGAAGTCTATTATGGTTTGGGAGACCCTGTACAAATATCACACTATAATGGCAAACAAAACATTTCTTTAAATATCAATAAGAGCAAAGAGGGAAATGCGATTGCCTTGAGTAAAAAGATACGTGCGGTGCTTTCAAAATTTAATGAAAAGTATGAAAATGTTAGCGTTCAAAGCCTATACAGATACTTCTATATGGATCAAAAATCGTTTGAACTTAGTCTCTTCAAATATTTTGTTTGGGCTCATTTTGGTTTTTATAGCACTTGTATTATCGGTCAATATGCGTATCGCTTGGGTGGTTGCCATAGGGATACCTGCAAGCTTTATGATCACATTGGTTGTGATGGAGATGATAGGGTACAGTTTAAATATGCTGACACTGCTCGGTGCGCTCATAGCCCTTGGTATGTTGGTGGATGAAGCCATTGTTGTGGCAGAAAATATTTATAGACATATGGAAATGGGTAAAACACCCAGAGATGCTGCCATTGATGGAGCGGTGGAAATGTTCCCTGCTGTTTTGACTGCTACTTTGACGACGGTATTTGCATTTTTACCTCTGCTGATGATGAGTGGAAAGATGGGGATGTTTATGCAGGTTTTACCTGTGATGATCACTGTATTGCTTTTGAGTTCTTTGTTTGAAGCATTTTACTTTTTACCTTTACACTCCAAAGAGTTTTTTTCTATGGGTAGCTTTAAAAAAGAGAAACATGATGAAAGTTTTTGGAAAGACTGGATCCTTTGGTATGATGGTTTTCTTGCTAAACTTTTAACGCATAAAAAACGTTCACTGTTCCTCATCGTGACATCTATAGTTCTGGGTACTGTAGCCATAGGATCTATTACCAAGTTTCAGCTCTTCCCAGAGTTTGATGCACAGCAGGTGTATATGAACGGAAAGATAGACATTAACAATGATTTGAGTGAAACAGAGGTCTATGTTACAGAAATAGAAAAAGAATTGTTAGACTTTTTAAAAGATGAAGAGATGGACTCTGTCACTTCTGTTATAGGGTTTAAATTTAACAAAGACCAAAGTTTTGAGGTGGGAGAAAACCTCTTTCAAATTTTTATTAATTTACATGAAAAAGCACCAGAAAACTTTTTCGATACCTATATCAACCCTATATTTTCTTTAGAATATGATGGTAGTGATATGATAAGACAGAGAAATTCTCAAGAGATAGCTAAAGAGATAGAAACACGTATAGTAAAAAAGTTTAAAAACCAAATGGTCAATGGTAAAAAACTTTATGAAGAGTTTAATGTCTATGTACAACAAGCAGGTATCGTAGGCAATGATATAGAGATAGGTTTTGAGCATGAGAACAGAAAAATGATACTGGGTGCGATGAAGAGAGTAGAGGAGAAGTTAAAAGAGATTAATGGGGTCGAAGACATTAGCGACAATGCCAATGAAGGGGAACGTGAACTGAAGTTACGAGTCAATGCGTATGGTCAGCAGTTGGGCTTCAGTGAAGGGTATATTACCTCCGTGCTTAAAGGTGCTTTTATGAAAGCTGAGTATGCAAAAATGTTCAATACCAAAGGTTTGGTCAGAGTCAAAATAGAAGATGTCTATAAAGAAGATGCTTCTGCTATAGGTGCATTCAAATTGACTACGCCAGACGGGCAGCAGGTGGTTAGACTTTCTGATGTTTGTGATTTTATCTATCAAAAAAGTTTTGTTAAGATCTTTAAAGAAGATGGAGAAAGAGTGCGTTCTTTGTTTGCCAGAGTAGAGAAGAAAGTAATCACCGCGGTTGAAGTGATGGATCAGTTGGATCCACTGCTTGATACACTACGCAAAGAGGGGATAAAGTTGATCATTAAGGGAGAAGAGAAAGAAAATGCCAAATTAAAGAAAGAGATGGGTGAAGCTTTGCTAATCGCTGTTTTTCTCATCTTTATCACTTTAGTATGGATGTTCAACTCTTTGGTTTTACCGCTTATCATACTCACGACCATACCACTTTCTCTGTTTGGTGCGCTTGTGGGAAGCAAACTGATGGGTATACATATGACGATGCCTGGGATGATGGGAGTCATAGGTCTAGCAGGGGTTGTGGTGAATGATGGACTCATCATGCTTGACTTTATCAAAGGAAGTAAAACCTATGCGGAAATGACACAAAAAGCAGGGATGAGGCTTCGTCCTATACTGCTGACCTCTGTGACTACGGTACTAGGCTTGTCATCGCTCATGTTCTTTGCTTCAGGGCAGGCACTCATCTTGCAACCTATGGCGATCAGTCTTGGCTTTGGTATTGCTTGGGCAACGGTGCTCAATCTTTATTATGTGCCTTTGATGTATGCGGTGATTTATAAGGTAAAGTATTAAACTATTTTAGTGAGACTATTCATTCCTAGTAACTGTTCCATACTGACATCATCTCCAAACTCTTTGAAGAGTTGAGAAATTCGCTTAAGTTGAATGTCTGAACGTTTCAAATAAGGGTTGTTGTCCACAAATTTCCAAAGGGGTTCTGGATTTTTACATAATTCTTTGAGGTAGTAGGTTGTGACTTGACCCATAGTTCTCTCTGTTTTTTTTTTATAGCAATTAATAAATCTTCTTTTTTGATGACAAATGGAAATCTTACTCCATAATAATCTACGGAATCCCCTATTGACTTAAAGGCAACATGTTGCCTTTTTAAAATAAGATGTAGAGAACGTTCCATAATAGCAAAAATTCTAGAATAATGATAGAGAAAAAAGTTGACTCTTGTTGCGGTCATAAGCGCCATAGATAGAAGGTTTCTTAATTGAGGCATAGGAAAATATGTATGTTCTGGAATGTTTTTGATGAGAGCCAAACGAGAGATTTCACAGATAGGTAAAGTTTTTGTTAAATGTTCTATACCTTTAACTTTACCGTCTCTTTGCATAGGTATTATTTGAATCGGAGTATGTTCATTGATGAAAATAACCCTGATTGATCCAACATATTTTTTTGTTGCCCTATGTTGCAAAAGATAGATAAATGATTGTTTATCATATTTATTTATGAGAAAATTTCGGGATTCTAATTCTGTCAAAGACATCTTCAGTCTGGAGACAAAAACTTCTGCACGTATATCCTTGACTGCCTGCAATTGTTCGGGTGTGCTGGCAAGGATAATTGAATATTCTTCCGTTAAGAGGTGAAAAGCTTGTTTAAGCACTAATAATCCTTTATGATAACTATACAAAATTATAGAACCTTATCATAAGGGGAATTAGACTCAGTTAAATACTTATAAATTTAGATATTATTTTAATAGGAATTTTATAGCTAGGATAAACATATGGGATATTCTTTTAGACAAAACAAGATACAAAAAAGTTTAACGATTATATGGATGCTTTCATTAACAATGATTCATTCAGAGGACGTTAGTAGTAACTTAGAAGAATATAATCAAAAAAATGCTTTAAGTCAAAAAACGATTGATGAGAATAAAGGACATTTGGTTCTTTTTACTAGAGAGAAACTAGAAAAAATGCATGCAAAGACACTTAAAGATGTGTTTGAAACCACACCTATAATTTACTATAATGAAAATAGGTATGCTATGCCAGATCCTTTCACATCGGGGGCATTTGAAGCCTATAAAAGTAATTTTGTCCGTCTTTATATAGATGGTGTTGAGATCACGCAGGGATGGATGGGTAGCGGACTCATGCTCTATGGAGATATTAACATAGATTTTGTAGATCATATAGAATTTTATTATATGACTCCTTCTTTTGAAACATCTGTAGAACCAGCATACTTAACAGTCTTTCTTTACTCTAAAGATCCAAAACGTGATAGTGGGGGGAAACTGGCTCTTAGAGGGGGAAGTAGAGGGTACAATTCGCAAAGCATTAGTTATGGTGAACAAAAAGAAGATCTAGCCTATATGATTAATTTTTCTCATACTGATGATCAAAGGGAAACTATAGCTAATGGGACTACTACTCCGCTTAGTAGAGATTTTGAACGTACACAACTCTTTTCCTATATTAAAACTGAAGATCAAATTTTTCATTTACAGGTTATGAAAAAAAATACAGATAGCCTTGCAGGTATGAGTTTGGATGCTACTCCTTTAGAGTCTAAGATAAATTATCTCAATGTACATATGGATTATGGGATTGAATTGAGTGAACATTGGAGAGCGCAGATCGTCTTATGATTGGCTTAAAACAGATATGAAACAGGCTGATGAATTTCCTTTGGCTTGGGCAGATGCTTTGGGCTCAAATATTTTTAATGCCCAGTATAAAAACAGTACCTACACAGCAGAACTAACGTATACAGAAACTATAGGAAAACATCATCTTACGTCTGGAATCAAGGGGAGGTACAAGACGCTTAATTCTTTTGAAAATAATGGACAAGATGCTTTGTTTACTCCTTTTACAGAAGAACAGATAGGATCTGTATTTTTTCAAGACCAATATGCATTAAGTACGCAAGAACTTCTAACCTTTGGTATATCTCATAATCATATTTCACGAAATGGAGGGGTAGAAGATGACTCTCTTTTACAATTGCGTTTAGGATATATCTACAGCAGTGAGCATTGGAGCTATAAAGCATATCTTTATCGTAGCCAGTTTGCTTTAGAACCTTTTGCACGCTATTTAGATCTCTCAAGTTTCAAAAATACGAAACCACAAACAACCATAGGTATAACTCAAGAAATTGTATATACTAATAATAAACAACGTATACGATTATTTTTACACACTATGGAAGATCAAGATAGTTTATTTCAAGATAAGGTTAGTGGCTTGGGAGAAGATACAAAATATTTTACTACAATTTTTAATTATGATTATAATTTTAATGTAGATAATAAAATGAATTTACAGTTTTATTATGCTAATTACAAAGATATTTTGAATGTAGAGAAACTTGAAGATATTAGTGGATATTTTAGTTTTGTAAATAGCTATGAAAATTTTGATTTTTACAATGGTGTTGTATGGCATCGAAACAGTTTAGACTGTAAAAATTATTTTGATTGGACATCTTCTATTTCCTTAAATATCCATGAAAATCTTACATTTACATTGAAGGGAGATAATCTCTTAAATAAAGCAAAAAAAACGAATCAATTTACGATAAACCCCATAAATGGTCAATTAGATGCTTTAGAGATTTCTCCCATAGATCAACGAATTACAATTGAATTAGAGTATATGTTTTGAAAAAATATATTATCCTCTTTCTTTTTTTCTATAGTGGACTTTATGCTTTAGAAAGAGAGAGTACACTTAAAATGTATCATGGTATATTTTCTGCTCTGTCATCAAAAACAATGACTTCTGTCTATACAACTGATAAGGAATATAGAAATGTATTTAGGACTTCCAAAAGAATATTTTTGGCAAAAAAGCTTGAAAAGGCGGATATTATTTTGATTACAAATAAATCAACACTTCAGAGGATTATAAGAAAAATAAAAGTAAACCAAACTACACAAAATTCTATTTTATTTGTGACTGACTATCATTTTTTAAAATATTCAGAAGATATTGTTGGTGCATTTTACTGGAGGAAAGGAAGGTCCCAGTTACTCTTTGTAGAAAAGAGATTAAAACAGCAAGGGATTCAACTTTCTAAAGCATATCAAAATTTTATGATTGATGAATTATGAGAAGTGTATATTTTGATAAATTTATAATTTTTTTGATGCCTCTCCTCATTGTTTTTGTTTTGTTTTTACAAATTTTAACAACGCAAAGTACAGAAAAACTTAAAAATAATGAGATACAAAGAGCAGGACAATATGCAGCTAAAATAGCCCAACTTATACAGCTTAGAAGTCAAAATAATTTAGAAATAACATTGACAGAATATCCTGAGGTAAGAAAACATCTCAACGAAGCTCTTCAGTCATTTTTAACAAAACAATATCAATATATTTTTGTACTTCAAAAAGATAAAAAAAGGAATTACCGTTTTTTATTGGATGCTTCAGAAGATGAACCTGAAGAGTATCAAAGTATTTTTTTCCTAAAAGTGAATTGTTTGACAAAGTATATTCTTCTCAAAAAATGCAAATTATCAAGCAGAATGAAGGTGTTGAAGAAGTGTGGTTATCACTTGTTTATCCTATCATAAGAGAAAATAAAACAGAAGCACTTTTGGTATTGGATTTGTCTAAATCTTATGGTGAACAGCTCAATAATTTTAATTCACCGCTTATGACCGTTGTATGGATGATGCAAGCTCTTTTAATCATCAGTGTATTACTCTTGGGCTACCTCATATATAGATATTCCAGATTACGTAAAATACTTTTATTTGACAGATTAACCTCGACACATACTAAAGTCTTTTTGGAAGAGTTTTTTAATCGGAATGAAGTGGATGCCTATAATGCAATTTTTATGGACATGGATGAATTTGGGTGGATCAATAATAAATATGGTTATAGCTCTGGAGATCTTGTTATCAAAGAATTCGCTGAAACAATGATGAATGTATTGTCTTCAAATGCTAAAGTAATTCGTACGGCTGGAACAGAGTTTCTAGTTATAGTGCCCAAAGATGATGGTAATTTTGAGGCTTTGGCGAACAAATTATTTAGCACCTTGCAGGAAAAAAAGTATCTTCTTAAAAATGAAGTTTTTAATCAAACAGTTTCAATGAGTGCAATGATTATCCCTAAAGGCAATGTTTCTATATATGATGTCCAAAGAATGTTGGATGTGAAATTATTGGAGATAAAAAGTAAAGGTAAAAATGCTTTAGGTCTATTAGGTATGGATCATTCGGATCAAATAAAATATGGAAATATGGATTATATTAAAGAGGCATTGGAAGAGGAAAGATTGGTTTGTCTCTATCAACCGATCATCAATACTAAAACAAAACAGATTGTTAAATATGAAGCTTTAGTTCGCTTGATAGATAAAGAGAATAGAGAGCAACTTATTTCTCCAGCTCACTTTATGGATATCATCAAAGGTACAAGTCAATATATCAAAATGAGTAAGTTGGTACTTAAACAAGTATTTAATGTTTTAAATGAGTATCCAGAGATTGAAATATCAATAAATTTGGATCTTGTTGATCTGTATAACGCTGATATGATGAAACTTATCAGCAAAAAATTATATCGCAATAAAATATTAGCAAACAGATTGACTTTTGAAATATTGGAATCTAATGAAATCAGAGATTATGGACAAGTTGCTTTGATTTTTCAGCAGTTAAAGGCCTTTGGTTCGAAAATTGCAATTGATGATTTTGGAAGTGGTTATGCAAATTATGTTTATCTCATAAAACTTGATATTGATATTTTAAAGATTGATGGAAGTATTATTCAAGAGTTGCTTCATAATCCAGAGCGTACAAAAATAATGCTGAATTCTATTAAGGATTTAGCTGAAATCTACAATTACGAACTGGTTGCTGAGTTTGTTTCATCTCAAGAAATATATGAGATCGTGAAAGATTTAGAGATTGAATATGTTCAAGGATATTACCTAGGTGAACCAAAGCCTCTTGAAGCATATATTTATGCAGAGAGAAATTAAAAAGATTTTGCTATAATTATTAACTTGAAGTTTTTAGAAGGTTAGCCATGACAGAAAGAATTAGGATAGGAGTATAGTGTTAAGTACAGTAGAAAGAAAGATAGAACAATTTATCGTTGAGTTAGATGACAAAGAAGTGAGTACACTTTATAGTAAACTTCCTCACGGAAAAAGACTTCGTGCAAAACTCATTTTAAAAATCGCAGGGTCTGGTTTGGCAGTGGTCAAAACAGCGGCCATTGTAGAGATGATACATGCAGCGAGTCTTTTGCACGATGATGTGATAGATGATGCGTATACCCGTCGTGCAAAACCCTCTCTTAATGCCCTCTATGGCAATAAAACTGCCATTATGTTAGGAGATATCCTCTACTCAAAAGGCTTTTTGGAACTCAATAATATATCTGCTGAGGTGGCTAAGATCATTTCAAATGCTGTGGTTCAACTGAGTCTGGGAGAGCTTAAAGACGTTTCACTTTCAAAAACATTTAATTTAGATAAAGACATTTATCTTGAAATGATTTATCAAAAAACAGCCTCACTTATGGAAGCGAGTGCTGGAGCTGCGGCAGTGTTGGCAGGGAAAGATAAAACAGCCTATATGACATATGGAAGAAACCTTGGTATCGCTTTTCAAATGATAGATGATCTTTTGGATATTACCACGGATGCTTCGACACTTGGGAAACCTGCCTTACATGACTTTGTAGAAGGAAAAACAACACTTCCTTATATTTATCTTTATGAAGTATTGGACGCACAAGGACAAAACAGATTAAAATCACTGCATGCAAAAGTACTTAATACAGAAGAACAAGCTTGGATAGTGCAGCAGATGCAAGCCCATAAGATCATAGAAAAATCATTTTTTGAAGCCAAAGTACTGGTGCAAGAAGCCATTGAATTGATGCGTAACAATGGAGAAGAAGCACTTACGACCATTGCTATGCAAATGATAGACAGGAAATTTTAATGTATTATCAGGTGGTGAGCTTTACACATAAAAACTGTGATCAGGGTATGCGAGAAAAGTTGGCTTTTGCTAATAATGAAGAAAAAAAAGAAATGCTTAATCTTCTTGTAGCCTTTGAGTTTGTACATGAAGTTTTTATTATCTCAACATGTAACCGTGTAGAGATTGTACTTGCCACAAGAGATAATTTTTCAAGTTTTCATGCAATTTTGGGCTTGATGGCACAAAAAAGTAATTTGGATTTTTATGAACTAAAAACAACGGCCCAACGTTATGACGATGAAGAAGCCGTACAGCATATGTTTTCTGTGGTATCTTCTTTAGATTCATTGGTGGTGGGTGAATCGCAAATCACAGGACAAGTGAAAGAAGCATTTATGCTCTCACACCACAATAAAACAGCGGGACGTAAACTAAACCGTATGGTATCGTACGCGATTAAATGTGCAGCAGAAGTACGTAATGTCACGAATATTTCTAAAAATCCTATCTCCATAGCCTCTGTTGCAGTGGCTCAAGCACATACCCTTCTAGGCGACAATATATCGGGTATGACAGCATTGGTGATAGGTGCAGGAGAAATGGGTGTATTGGCTGCAAAACATTTACTTAGAGCAGGATGTGATATCATTATACTAGGAAGAGATCAAGAAAAAGTGGAACGTGCCGCACATTCTTTAGGTGAAAATGTAAAAGCAGGCACCTTAGATAAACTGCCCATGTATCTCAATCGTTATCGTTTGCTTTTTTCTGCCACTTCTGCCAAAGAAGCCATTATTACAAAAGATATGATAGAAAATAAAAACCTATCAAGACTTTGGTTTGATATGGCAATTCCTAGAGATATAGAAGATATGGAGTTGGAGAAACTGGCACTTTTTCGCATTGATGATTTGCATTCTATTTCTCAAACAAATCATGCCTTACGTGAAGAACAAGCAGTAAAAGCTGGGGAAATAGTTGAGAGGTATAGAGAAGAATTTTATACTTGGCTTAGGACTCTTTCCATAGAACCTGTGATTAAACAAATGAGAGAAAATGTTTCTGAGGCTATAGATTTAGAAATGAAAAGAGCCTTAAAAAAAGGTTTTGTACCTGCTGAAGCTGAAGACAATATGCGTAAAATGGCAGAACAAATGTTTAAACGTTTTTTGCATGACCCCACACAAAACCTAAGACACTCTTCGACACAGAAGAAAAATGCAGATTGTATAGAAGCTGTGAAAAAGATGTTTAACATAGACACCGAAAATATAGATTTAAAACAATACAAAAATGACCATCATATAAAAGGATACAAGGCGTGAGATTTTCAAAATTATTAATCCCTACAACCAAAGAGACACCCAACGATGCAACACTAGCAAGCCATATTTTCCTAATCAGAGCTGGATTTATACAATCTGTGGGAGGTTCTGGACTCTATAATTTTTTGCCTTTAGGGAAAAAAGTACTGGATAAAGTACGTGCAGTAGTCAAAGAAGAGTTAGACAAGGCAGACTGTCAAGAAGTGAGTCTTTCTTTTGTCACACCGGCAGCCTTATGGCAAGAGAGTGGTCGTTTAGAAAAATATGGTAAGGAATTGTTACGTTTCAAAGACCGTAAGAACAATGACTTTATTTTAGGACCAACGCATGAAGAGATGATGGTAAACCTAGTACGCCAGAGTGTTAAAAGCTATAAACAACTGCCTTTAAATGTCTATCAGATAAATCTTAAGTTCAGAGATGAGATACGTCCTAGATTTGGACTGATGAGAGGACGAGAGTTTTTGATGAAAGATGGCTATAGTTTCCATGCTTCTACAGAAGATATGCAAAGAGAATTTCTGAAGATGGAAGAGACTTATAAAAAGATCTTTACACGTCTTGGATTGGATTTTAGAGTTGTAGAAGCAGATTCTGGAGCCATAGGTGGGTCGGGATCTAAAGAGTTTATGGTTATCGCTGATTCTGGTGAAGATACCATAGTAATATGTGACAAGCTGTGAGTATGGTGCAAATATAGAAGCAGCCATAGCAGAACCCAAAGTCTATACTACCGCTACAGAAGTAAAAACAGTAATTATGAAAGCCCTTTATGATGAAGGTAAGAGTGCTTATGTAGGGTTTGTAATGCCCGTCGATATTGAATTGCAAGAGGTAAAAGCTTGCAATACTTTGGCAGCCAATGAGCTTGTAGAATGTGAACCTGTTGAAGTACTTGATATTATCGTCATAGAAGAGTCTTTGGGTGCAGTAGTAAATCCAAACAACTATGTGGTAAATGAAATGACTTATGCAGATATCTCTTCTGTCTGTGAGGGTGATAAATGTGTAAGTTGTGGCGGAAACCTTCGTTATACCAAAGGGATAGAAGCAGGGCATATTTTCCAGCTTGGTACCCAATATTCTGTACCTTTGGCAGCAAACTTTTTAGATGAAAATGGAAAAGCACAACCTATGGTGATGGGAACCTATGGTATAGGAGTGAGCCGTTTACTCGCAGCCATCATAGAACAAAATCATGATGACAAAGGATGTATCTGGACGAAAGAGTCTGCGCCGTTTGATTTGCAAATCATCATCTCAAACATCAAAGATGAAGCACAGGTAGCACTGGGGGAAAAACTGTATGCATCTATGTTGGCACAAGGTGTGGATGTACTGCTTGATGAAAGAAAAGACAGATTTGGTGCGAAGATGAAAGACTATGAACTCATCGGTGTACCTCATGCCGTAGTTATAGGCAAAAAATTGGCTGAGGGGATCGTTGAATTTGTGCGTAGAGATGGTATGCTAAAAGAAGAAGTATCTGCTGAAGAGATAGGTACTTTATTGGCGGAAAGATTTTAATATGATATTTGTACTTATACCTTTTTTCCTCATAGAACTTTATCTTTCGTTGAAGACTGGAGAAGAGATCGGTTTCTTGTGGTCAGTGATATGGATTATGTCTTCTTTTATGCTTGGGATGATGCTTTTTCAAAAGTCTTCACAAACTATGATGGGAAATATGCAATCCCTAAAACAGGGTAAACTAGATATGAAAAGATTTCAAAATGTCAGTATGGCGTACTTTATAGGTGCAATATTATTGATGATTCCTGGGGTATTTTCAGATTTATTGGGTCTTTTTGCACTTATGTATACAGTCTATTTACAATTTATCGTTAAAATAACACCAGAACAAACAATACACTTTAAAAAACAAGGAGAAGAACATGTCATTGATGTCGAAATTATTGATGAGCACAGTCGCAGCGACCGTCGCTCTTAGTGCAAATGCACAACCAAATACGAAAGAGTTACTACAGTATATAAAAAAATCACTGGTGAAAAATCCACAGGTTAAAGTCAAAGGTGTAACCATCATCGAATCTAAAACGCATGAAAAGTTACCTGGATGGACTATTTTGTTAACGAATATGGATCTTGAATATCAGAAAAAAGAAATCCATGCACCAGAAACAATGTTTATCAAAGATGGTCTGGTGACAGGAAACCTTGTAGATTTAAAAACAGGTATCAATTATCGTGACACTATCAAACCATCTGTTCCTAACTCGTATTATGATGATGCACACTTGCTTTTTGGTAACAAAAATGCAGCACATAAAGTATTGATTTTTTCTGATCCTCAGTGTCCATTTTGTCAAGAAGTAGTACCTGCCATCTTTACTGCAGCCAAAGAAAACCCTACAAAAATAGCGGTTTATTATTATCACTTACCACTTTTACGTATACACCCTGTTTCTGATGTCTTGACACGTGTGATGCATGTGGCACAACATGAAGGTAAGATGGACGTGGTTGAAAAACTCTATTCACTTAAAATTGATGCCAAAGAAAAAGATATAAAAAAGATACTGGCAGCAGTGAAAAAACATTCTGGCTATAGCGTGACAGAAGCACAGGTCAATGAAAAATCAGTCAAAGATGCATTAAAAGCAGATGCAGATGCAGCAGGAAAGATGATGGTTTCAGGAACACCTACGATCTATATAGATGGTAAGTGGGATAAAGCACGTGACGGATATAAAAAGCTTATCAAATAAAGGTTTTAAATTAGTGGAAAAATTAATTATCGCAACGAGGGCAAGTAATCTTGCTCTTTGGCAGGCTTATCACATCAAAGAACGTATAGAAGCATCCTTTCCTGAAATACAAGTTGAACTCAACGAGATTGTTTCCAAAGGTGACAAGATACTAGATAAGCCATTGGCACTCATCGGGGGCAAAGGACACTTTACCAAAGAACTTGAAGATGAAATACTTGAGGGGAATGCACATATAGCTGTACATTCTTTAAAAGATGTACCTACATATATCCCTGAAGGCTTGGAACTTTGTGCCATTACTGCCCGTCAAGACCAGAATGATGTATTACTTTCTCATACCTATAAAAGCCTTGATGATCTTCCTAAAGGTGCAACGGTAGGTACAACAAGCTTACGCAGACGTATGCAACTCTTAGAACGCCGTCCAGACCTTAAAGTAAAAGAACTTAGAGGCAATGTAAATACCAGACTTAGAAAGCTTAAAGAAGGGCAGTACGATGCGATTATCCTTGCGTATATCGGGCTTTATAGGCTTGATCTACTGAAAGATATTCCCTTTGTTGAAAAGCTAGACTTTTTTATACCTCCTATGGGTCAAGCAGCTCTAGGCATAGAGATAGTAAGTTCCAATGACAAAATACGTGAAATAGCGATGACACTCAACGATAAAAACTCTTTTATCTGTACCAAACTAGAACGTGATTTTGTCTCTAGCATAGGTGCAGGATGTTCAGCACCTGTAGCCGTAAATGCCATTATAGAGGGTACAAATATTACTATAAAAGCAATGCTTGGTTATCCAGATGGTACACATATCATGCATCAATCATTCACTGCATCACTAGATGACTTGTGATGACATTGGG
This sequence comes from Sulfurovum sp., assembly GCA_030949725.1. Lineage (GTDB taxonomy): Bacteria > Campylobacterota > Campylobacteria > Campylobacterales > Sulfurovaceae > Sulfurovum. The sequence goes on from JAUZSE010000006.1 coordinate 129,831, forward strand.
AGAGAAATTAGCCCAAGCTATGATTAGCGAAGGTGCATTAGAAATACTCGAAAAAGCAGAAGAAATCGCATTTAAAGATGAAATGCCAGAGAGGTTATAGTTTTAAGGGCTATTTATTATGTATAGGTTTATTAAGTGTACTAAAAGAATATCCCCATAAAAGATCCTGCTGTCCCGGTTATCATATCTTTAGCAACACCTCCCATAGGTAACCCTTCCATGAGTTCTCTTGGTGCTTGACCTCCCATGGAGTCTATCTGTCTATCCATTTCATGTTGGATGAGCTTTTGCATATCGAGATTCACTTTTGGTTTATCAAGCGAACCATATACCTTTCCTGTAAATTCTCTATTTTGAATGTTTACATCAAAGTAGGCATTTACACTCTTTTGTTTTGTATTTATTTTTGCATTCGTCAAATAAATGTGATTTTTTAAATTACTAAGTTTGACACTTCCTGTGATAATGTCATTTTGGTATTTTACATCTAATTCACCTGCATCAAAAGTTTCATAGAGAAGATTTATGCCTGCTTTTTTATAGGCTTTTTCAACAAAATCTGATTTTAAAAATTTTGCATTATCTAGTTTAGTATTGACTAGGAGAAGTTCTTTTTTAAAGTCATAATTGATACTACCGTTTGTATTGGCTTCTATATAAGTCGGATAATCTAACAATGTTGTGATAGCTTTAAATGATACATTCTCAAAGTCTACATAGAGTATCTCACCCTTGTAGAGATAGTCAGTGAGTCCACCGAAGCTTTCAGAGAGACCTCTTATATATAAGGAATCTTTATAATCTATCGTACCTTTAGTATAAAATGATCCACTATATTTATGACCTAAAAGTGCCTCAATTTGAGCTAACTTTTCTATATCAAGGGCATAAGAAGCATGTGTGACTTTTTTCTTTTCGTCATAGGTTCCTTGGGTAATTTTTGTTTTTGTACCATTTAAATTTATATCTGCACTAAAGGTATAAAGCTCATGGTCTATGTTGATATTTGTAGAGAACTCTAGGGGGAGCGTTTCGTAGTGGGCATCTCTAAGTGAATAGTTGAGGGTACCTTTTTTATTTTCTTTGTTTAGGTATTTGAAATGTGCCTCGATGCTTGCTTTTCCATGAGGTAAATCAGTTATTCCTGTAAGTACATAGAGTTTGTTTGCATGAATGTCACTTAGTTTTATACTAAAGTCTTTGAGTTCATTATAGACTTTGAGACCATCAAAATTGACTTTCCCATTGAGTGCGGTACCTTCGCCCCTTATGTATAAACGGGTGTAGGGACCATAGAGATGTCCTGTGATATTTATATCGTCTTCTATGGTAACGAGATGGCTTGGAAGTCGTGCAGCACTTAACTCATAGTCCATGTTGATCCATCTTTTGCTTAGGGGGCCGTTGAGTTTGAGCCTATAATGCTTTTCAACCAAACCGTCAAAAGTCAGATAGGTATCTAAGGTATGACGGGTATGACCATCATTTCTTGCATAAAGTTTCCCCTCTATATTGTGTCCTTGTATTTGAAAATCTATGTGTGTAGATATGGAGCGTTCTATAGCATTAAGTTCTGTATTTTTAAAGATCAAATAATTAGTGTCATTTGCTATTTTGAGTTTGGAAGATAAGATGTCATCTTTTAAGCTTGCTTCAAAACTACTATTTGGAAATATCTCTTGGCGTAAATTATGAGCAAATTTTTCTTGAACAAGTTCGTTTAATTCTTTTTGTAAAAATTTCACTTCCTTGAGTTTTATCTTAGTATGCATCTCTCTTTCTTTTGTGTCATAATCTATAGTACCGATCATCTTAGCATCAAAAAGAGGGTTTTGTTTGAGTCTTTGCATAATAGTACTAAAAGGGACATCTTCTAAATCAAATCGAAATTTCTTTTGTTGATATGCTATATTTAGTAGACCACCAAAACTTTTAGAAACACCCTTCATTTTAATTTTTTTGTCCAATATCAGATCACCACTGGCATAAAATGGACCGATAAGATCAACCTTTGTGATTTCTTTTATATTGGCTAATTCTGTCACATCTAATGTATATTTTGCTGTGGCATATTTGGATACTTGATCGTAGCGTCCTTCTTTTACCTGTATGCTTACCGAAGGCATAGACATATTCATAGTAAAGGTATACTTTTTGTTGTCAATATTGATTTTTGTGTCTAGGGTTACTTTTGTGTTTATATCTGTGAAATTATTGTCTTTTGCCTGGTAATTTAGCTGACCTTTGATATCTTCTTTACTCAGTGTATCAAAATGTAAATCTATGTTTGACTTCCCCGTAAATAAAGGTTTTTGATCTAAAGCTGTAAAAAACTTACTAGAGTTAACATCAGATAAAACCAAATTGATATTTTGAAAATGTTTGCGTTTTTTTACCCCATCTAAACTAAAGGTTCCATCAAGTATTTTTCCCTCACCTTGTATGATGAAGTCTTTAAAGTTACCATAAAGCTTTCCTTTAATATCTACATCATCTTCAATAACGCAAATATTACTTGATATACAGTTACTTGTGACTGTAAAGGCTAAATCAAGTGTAGAGAAACTCAAAACTCCATGAATATTGAGTTTATATGCACTATCAAGTAATATTTCAGCAGTAAAATCTGGATATTGATAAAAATTCAGTGAAATTACTTCCACATCAAAACGCGCTTTTTTACTGATCTTTTCACTCATTAGAAAATAAGAAACTTTATTTCCCGTTGGGGTACGAATTAGGAGATAAGCAATTAGAAAAAGAAAAAGAAAAAGAAAAAGAATACTTTTTAATAAAACTTTTATTGTTGATTTCATAGGTGAATTTTACCTTATATATTTTTATATTATATGATAACATAATCAACTAAAATCTTTTTATAGTATCTTGAAATAATTGACTTTAGGATATAATTATTTCAATTAAAGTGCAAAAGGTTTAACATGCAAGACGTAGTACAATGGCTCAAAGACAATGGAAATTTAAAGATCATAGATGAACCCCTTGATGTGGAACTTGAGATCCCTCATGTGGCATACGTAGAAGTAAAAACAGATGATTCTCGCCCCATTCTTTTTACCAAACCCATCAATAAAGCCAAAGGCATCGAGTATGATATGCCTGTACTTATGAATATCTTTGCAAACAAAGCCCTCACAGAAAAAATTTTTGGTAAACATCCTGATGATGTAGCCCAGGGGATAGAGGATCTTCTAAAACTCAAACCACCCAAAGGTTTCAAAGCAAAATTGGCTATGCTCCCAAAACTTTTTTCACTTAAAAATGTTTTTCCTAAACGTTTGAATTTTAGAGGAGAGTGTCAAGAGGTTATCATACCTAAAGAAGAGGTAGATCTTGATAGCTTACCTATACTCAAAACATGGGAAGAAGATGGTGGTGCTTTTATTACTATGGGGCAGGTCTATACCCAAAGTCTTGATGGAGAGATGCAAAATCTTGGTATGTATAGACTTCAGCAGTACGATAAAAATAGACTAGGCATGCACTGGCAGATACATAAAGATGCTTCCCATTTCTTTGATCAGTATCAGCGTGCAGGTAAAAAAATGCCAGTGACCGTGGCTATAGGTGGAGATCCTCTTTATATCTGGTGTGGACAAGCACCTATGCCTTATGGTATGTTTGAAATGTTGCTCTATGGTTTTGTACGCAACAAAAATGCCCAACTTGTGAAGTCTATCAGCAATGATATTTATATCCCCCGTGATGTAGACATAGTCATAGAAGGTTTTGTAGACCCCGAACTTACAGAGATCGAAGGACCTTTTGGTGATCATACGGGTTACTATACACTCAAAGAGCCTTTTCCTGTGATGGATGTAGAAACCATTACTATGAAAAAGCACCCTGTATTTCAAGCAACGGTAGTAGGAAAACCACCCCTAGAAGACAAATATATGGGTTGGGCTACTGAGCGTATTTTCTTACCGATGCTCAAACCTATGGCACCAGATCTTATAGATTATAATATGCCAGAAAACGGCGTGTTTCATAACCTAATCATGGCAAAGATGAAAACACTCTATAAAGGGCATGCCATGCAATTTATGCATGCATTTTGGGGTGTGGGTCAGATGTCTTTTGTAAAACATGCACTCTTTGTGGGTGAAGATGCCCCAGACCTTGAAGAGAGTGAAGCCTTAGCCGCACATATACTCAACCGTTTGTCTGAGGACAGAGTCTTCATCACTAAAGGCATAGTAGACCACTTAGACCACTCATCTTCAGAGCAGTTTGTGGGTGGTAAATTAGGTTTAGATGCTACAGGTGATGAAGTGGAAGAGGGGCTTAGTGACGCGTTATCAGATGAGGTACTTTTGGCTAAGATACAAGAGATACAACCAAGCGTGAAAGCACTCAAACAATATATGACTCAGACCAAAAATCCAGTCTGTGTCATCATGGTAGAAAAAACTAAGTCACAACAAACGCTCATCAAAAAACTAGAAGTGTTAAAGACGCACATAAAAGTACTCATCATAGTAGATGTCATAAACAACGACATCAATAACACCTATATGCTCATCTGGCGTGTGGTCAATAACATTGATGCGAGTAGAGATGTGGTACTCACTCCAATTATAGCGATTGATGCTACGAACAAGAGTGCAGTAGACGGCTTCACAAGAGAATGGCCTGGAGATACTTTCTGTACGAAAGAAGTACTAGATATGTTACAAGAAAAAGGACTTATAGATATAGATGAGGCATTTATTCGGAAGTTTGGGTTGTTGCCGTTTTAGGGAGGGAAAATATCCCCATACTTTAGGAAGAAAGAAGTATAGCAACCATTTTCTCTCTTTCTTCTTTCGTTGGTACATAGACTTTTTCTTCTTTTTTGGGACCCACAACAAGTGTGTCAAAGTATGTGCCATCATTGATAAGTAAAAATGTGCCGTCTTTTATAATCACGCTTACTTGCTGACTTGTATCAGTGCTAACCATAACTTCTGAGTATATCCCTTCAAAGACATCATTGTCTTGGTCGATATGAATCTCTTTTATTTTATACTCTTGGGTATTGAGTATCTCTTTGAGTCTATCAAACTCATCTTTGTTCATATCCAATATATCATTGACCGCTTTTAGCATAGTGTTAGATACTGTAGGTTTAGGCTTGTGGTCTTGAAAAAACAGTGTAGGTATGTATTGGTTGAGTGTTTCTACAAACACGCGACAGGTACCCATCTCAAACTCATCCCACTTAATATTAATTGAAAGCTCTTTTTTTGTCATTGTTGTATGCCTCATAGAATTTCTCTTATTATAATTTCTTTTTCTTAAATATCTCTATTTTTTTATATTTGGTAGGACATTGGGTTCAAAAGAATCGTTCGACTTTTAAGTTGAGTACGTTATATGTGGCAGGTTTACAATATGGCGAGACTATACATACTACATTTACCCCTAAAGAAAAACTACGCTTAGATAGAGAATCCCACAATGCTTACGATAAGTATGCAGTAGCCCTATACAAACAAGACAAAAAAGTGGGTTATATCCCTAAAGTGCATAGCAGGATCATTGCTTCACTTTTGGATAATGGCGTGGAACTTGATGTTGAGGTACGATATTTTGACAAAGATAAAGAACCTTGGGATAGACTTTGGGTGAGTATTTGGCAAGTGGTGTAGTGGGTTCACCCAGCATTATTTAAACTCTTTTGATAAAAGACTAGCAGACCAAAAACTGATAAATGTTACGGGTGTTTGCTAATGCTTTATAAAATAACCCTTAGCTTAACGCCTAAAACGCACTTGTTTGAAGAGTGCGTTTCCTCTACAAACTCTTCTCAAAATCATCACAAAGTTTATCAACTAAATCACTTGTATTTTTCTTAAAAAACTCCCACTCGTTACCTTTTTTTCTTCTAGTGAAACTTTTATATATGATGTTAAATACTCTATAAATCTCACTTTCATGGAACTGTATAGCATTCATTTTAGCTTTTAAATCATTGAACTCTTTATGATTCTTTACATACTCGAAAAACGCATCAATTGATTTTTCAAAATCTTCTATAAGATTCCCTATATCTTCCTCTTCTTCATTTCTTTTCTCTATGATTTCCAATATATCGTATTTATGCTCTTTGCTTCCACCTGTACCATCTCCACCACTTGATGGTGGCTTGTGTGGTTTTATCTCTTTATCATCAGGGGCTTGAATGATGCCTATTTTGTCATCAAAATATATAGCTACCTCATCTGTACTTTCATCAGTTTTATTTATACTGTTAAAAATATTACTAAATCTTTTAAAGAACTCTAAAAAACATATCTCTTTATATTTTTTATCAAAACTTATTATATATTCTACAAGCCCTAATATATAAAAATATTTATTTATCTTTTGTTTTAACTCTTTAGCTTTATCAGGACTAAAATTTATAAACTTACTAAAGCTATTTTCTAAGTCCATATATTTGTTTGGATCTGCTTTTTTATCATTGCATAACTTTGTAAAAAAGCTAAAATACTCTTTATAGATACTTGATACTTTTAATTCATCATAAATTATGTCAAGAATCTTAATCTCTCCTAATGGATCAAAATCACTTACAACCACATCACTAAAATGTTCAAAAGCTTCTTTAATATTATGACTATTTACATTCTTATGGGAAAAATCAACTATTCTACAATCTTTTTTATATTTAGTAGTTCTGTTCACTCTTGATATAGTTTGAATAGCATTTATACCTCTTATCTCTTTATCTAAAAAAAGTGTATGAAGTTTAGGTTCATCAAATCCTGTTTGTAGTTTATCTACAACTATAATGATTCCGTTTTTACTCTCTTGAAAATTTTGTAATACTTTGGCTTCACTAAGTCCCTCGTTAAGGGTAGTTGCTCTTTCATTGTCTTGTGAAGAACTATATACTACAAATATAGGAGCTTCTTTAAATCTACTATATTTATTATCTTCCACTATAGCTTTAAAATGCTCTTCTATCTTTTGTTTATACATCTTTGCAGATTTAATAGAAGTAGTTGCTAACATCGCTTTACCTGTACCTCTTATCTGTCTATAAACTATCTGTACAAGATTTTTAACTATATGTTTAGCTACGGCATCTACTCTCTCAGGGTTTTCGTAGATTCTCTTTTTTTTGATGCTATACTGTACCTCTTCCCCATCTTCTCTAAACCCCTTTAGCTCATCATCAGGCAATTCAAAATACATCTTAGCCGATACACTTACAATTCCATTTAAAGGATTAAGTATATAGCCATCTTCTATAGCTTCTCTCATAGTATAGCTATCAAAAGGCTTCCAAAGTTTTTCACCCTCTGCATAAGAGTTAAACTCTCCAAATCTAGCTAGTGTTGTATCGCTTGGTGTGGCTGTAAAACCAATGATGAGATTCTTTTTATGTTCACTTGTTGTATAGTTTTCATTTGTATCAAAGCTTGTCTGTATCTCATCAAAAGTACCTGTTAATTTTTCATTTTGACTACCACTGTTTGAGCGATGAATCTCATCTATCAAAAATACTACTCGTAACTGTTTTAGTTTTTCTAACGTATCAGATTCTAAGATACTTGCCATATCTCCAAACTTTTGAAGATTCACTATCACTAACCTTGTTTTGTCATTTAATGCTTTTTGAAATGTTTGTTTATTGTGTGCTTCTATGTACATACTGTTATTTATATTCATATTGAACATTTTTGTACTTAGTTGGTCTCTTAACTGTACTCTATCCACTATCAGCATCACTTTATCATAGACATACTTACCATCTTTTTTAAGGTCTTTTAGTTGTAATGCACTCCAGCCTATAATATTACTCTTCCCAAATCCTGCGGCATATTGTAAAAGTAGAGAATAGATATTTTTATTGTTTTGGTAACTCAATCGTTTATTTATTAGCTCATCTCTTTTAGATTCTGCTAACTCTTTAAGTTGCTCTTCAAGTTTTGCTATAAAATAATCAGGCTCGTTCTCGTGTTCTAAAAACTCATCTATCTTTCTCATTATCTTATCTACACCAAACTTCTGTTTTGGTCGTGGGCTTATGAGATGCCCTTTCTCGTTTTTGAGTATCTTTTCATTTTTCTCTTTTATAACTTCTCTCTCAATAAAGTTATAATAAAGTATCTCTTTTTCAATCATCTTTTTTACAAAGTGTGCTTTAAATACCTCTGATAACTTATCTTGCTTCCTGTCGTGATTCTGACTTAATGGATAGGGTTTAAAGCTTTTTATAGCATTGAGCTTATACTGTTCAAAGTCATATTTACCCTCTTTAAAATTTACTTTTATCTCATCAAAAAACTTAGATATATCTCTCACTATAAAAGTATCTGTTACATCTGTAGTACTTATCCAAATAGCTTTTTCAAAAACTTTCAAAAAATCTTTTCGTAACTCTAAAGCCTCTTTATCGTTGAGCTTATATCGTTTGACTATCTCTAAGTATGCTACAACAGCTTCTTGATAATCTTTGATAACTTTAGCTCTTCCGTTTTTCTTTGCATTTTGATTGGTATAGTTTGATTTTAGTTCGTTGTAGCCTAAGTATATACCATTTACAAAGAGTGATATATCAGGGCGAAAAGAGAAGATTTTTTTATCTTGATAGTAAAATGTATAAGGTAACTCTTGAACTACAGAAAAGATATTTTCCTCGAAATCATCATCACCTTTTGTTTCGCTTTCACTTCTGTTAAAGAGATAAAACTTAAAACCCTCAAAAGTAAAAGAACTATTGTTATGATTTAAAAAGAGTGCCATATTTCTAAAATCTTTTATCTTAGATTGCAAAAATTCTATAAGTTCTAAACACATCTTTTCTTTATCGTTTTTAAACTTTTTAAGTAATTTTTTGTAGTTATCTTTGTTTATACTACTTGTACTCAAAAACTCACATAAATCAGATTCTATGATAAGAGAGTTTGCATCTATAACATTTGCTTTTACTTCTCTATATCCCAAACCATTTACTTTATTGGTAAAAAAAGGGATTAAGAATTTATCTTGTAAGTGGAGTTCATTCATAGATTTACTCTTTGTAACATTTTGATATAGATGCTTTTCATATTTTCATACACCTCTATTGAGAGATTAATCGCTTCTATAACATCTTCGCTATTGTTAGGGTATTCGTGGGTTAAACTATTTCTTAATTTTCTATAATCTATCCAATCATCACTCTTTTGTAAAAGTTCTAACTTTTCTAACTTATGAAGAACATCAATCAAAGCCATACTATTTTTATACTCTTCTAGCTCTCTTAGTACGGATGGGAAAAATTTGTCTCCCATCTTATCTTGAATTTTTGTAAATCTATAGATAAAAGAATCTATCGCTTTTATCTTCTCTATATCTTCAAAATCATCATTTTCAAAAGGTATGTAGCTTTTCACTTCAGGCGCAAAATCATATCTACTCTTTTAAAGTGAATATCTAGTTCCTCTTTTATCTGCTCAATTGTTATCATAGTTTTATCCCTTGTTTTGCTATCTCAAATATCTCTTTTTTTACTAAATGGTTATCAACAAGTAAATCTACTTTTTGTTCCCCAAACTCTTTTTCAAACTCTCTCAAAAAGATAATCTTAGATTTTAAAATATCTTCTTTTTTATCTGTTTGGATATACAAATCAATATCCCCACCCTTTAAATTATCATCAGTTCTTGAACCAAAAAGATAAATAGTTGTAGAGTTAAAAATCTCTAATGATAGTTTTTTTAAAATAGTTAATTTGATTTTTATTTAATCGCATACTTTCACTTTACCCGTAACTACATCATTTATCAAAGTTTTTCTAAACTCTTTTAGGAGTGTTATTTTAGTTTGGATTGTTTTTGTAATGGTATCTATTTTTTGAGTTTTTTCGTCTAGGTAGGTTGCTATCTCTTTTTGTTCTTTTATAGGTGGAACTAATACTTTAAAATCGTTTATTTTTTCAATTTTCAAATTAATTCTAGTAAAACCTTTACCGCCTAAAATCATAAAATACCTAAAACTCAATGAACTTAATAAATAATTTATAAATATATTATTTACATTCTTTAATCTAAAACCTTTACAAAAGCTATTTAAATATAATTCATCACATTTTTCTAATAGTAACGAACTCTTTCCTATATCTTCGTACCCTTCTGAACTCATAAGAAAAAACAAATCCCCTTTTTTTAACTTTATTTTGTTTTTCATCTTTATTTATTAAAACATTTTTCATATCTTCAAGATTAATATATTTGTTCTTTGCAATATTTGTAAATGGTATATACTTCCTATTTAAACTATTGTTCTCTTGTTTAAAATCATCTCCACTTTTACCAGTTAATCCACTATAAATAAATCCTAAATCTTTCAACCTCTTAACTTCCCAATGCTCAGGAACATCCCCTATCCATTCAATCCCACTATCTTTAAGCTTTACACCCTTATCAAGCCCTCTCAAAACTGTTTCATTTATAAGAGTTTGTTTTAGCTCTTTGTATTTTAAAGATTTTTCTTCAAGGAGCTGTATCTTCCTATCTATCTTTTGTGTTTGAGTGTCTAGGTAGGTTGCTATTTTTGTTTGGGTTTTTATCATAGGAAAAATCAAAGGTAATATTCTAATTTCATTAAATCCCATTGATTGTCGAATACTTCCTCCTTCCCAATAAAAAACTTTTAAAATATCATAACTATATAGTAAATAATAAATAAATTTTGAATCTAAAAAATGATTTATTATTATTCCTATATATGCTGAAGTTATTATTCCTTTTTCTTCAACTAAACCTACTCGTAAACTTTTTTTATCATTTTGTAAATCCATAAGCCTTAAAATAATATAACCTGCTTCTATAATTTGATAGTTATTGAAATTTTTAGGTAATAATCCAAAATGACTTTTTATATCTTTACGAATAATTTTACCAAAGCTAAGTGATAATAAATTATCACATAATAATTCTTTATTTTTATTCTTATTTACTTTAAAATTATCTCCAAACCTCTTAACTTCCCACTCGATAGGAATCTCCCCCAACCACTCTAAACCACTATCCTTATAGCTATCATATTTTTCTAATATCATAAACCTAAACTACTTTCAAGAGTATTCAATTCATCATCTATACTTTTTATATCACTTAATATATTTTCCAATGGTCGTAACTTTTCAGGTTTATAAAATATCTTGTTAAAGTTTATCTCTACACCTACTACATTATCAAGGAGTACAAAAGGTTTAGTGATATATTTAGCCATAAAATCATCTCTATTCTTTTTATTTAGCTCTTCATCTTTATGATAAGAAATTATCTCATAATCTTTTTGATAGTCTGGAACTAATTCAACTGTAATAGTTATAAATGCTTCTTTAGTTTTAGTAGCTTTTTTATAGCTTGATTTTATGACTATTTTTCCACAACCCAACTCCTCTTGAGCTTTATCATCTTGTTTTATAAGAGTCTCTTTATCTTCATCATAAAAATAATAAACACTCTCACTAATATAAACTTTTAAATCTTTTTCTTTATAATCTAACTCTTTGATAGTATCTTTTATAGTGTCTAGTTGTGATATGTCTGATAGTTGAAATTCTTTTATATTTATCTCATCTTGTACTATTTTTAGTGGTGTTAGTTTGATAGATTTTTTCTTAGGTTCTAAGATACTCTCAAAAGTTCTATTTTTATAGTCAAGATTTGTAAGCATAAGTGCTTGTTTATTAAAATAAAAAAACTCTTTATCAAATACTTTTGCATAGTCGTTATCTTCAAAATCTGTTAAAGTTTTTACTATATCTATTCTACTAAGTGTATCTACCTCTTTTCTTTTTTTACCCTTATTTTTCTTCATAGGAGTAAACTTTTCACTAGCATTTATCATCATAACTCTATTTTTATGAGTTGGTTTTTTATCTTTATTGAGTACCCAAAGATAGGTAAAAATACCTGTATTAAAAAATTCATCAGTTGGTAGCTGAATGATAGCCTCTACTATATCACTATCAAACATCCATTTTCTTATGTTACTCTCTCCACTCCCTGCATCTCCAGAAAAAAGTGTTGAACCATTGTGAACTACGACACCCATACCCGCTAAACCCATCTTAGATATAAGATGTTGCATAAAAAGAAGTTGCCCATCACTTACGGCTGGAAGAGAGTGGAATCTCCCTGTTTTATCTTGAACTATATCAGATTTAAAACCTTTCCAATCAACCCCATAAGGTGGATTTGCTACAACTACATCAAACTCTTTATCTTGAAACTTTTGGTCAACTAAAGTATTGCCATACTCTATGTAAGCATTTTTACGAAATCTACTCTCTATCTTCGCCAAAGCATATAAAGCATCGTTCCAATCTTGCCCATAGGTAGCTGTTGGTCTGTTTGGATATGTTTGGTTTACTCTATCCTCTACACCATAAAGCATATTTCCACCACCACAAGTAGGGTCATAAATACTTAAAAAGTTTTCACTATCTTTGGTTTTTGAAAGTATAATATCTGATATAAGAGATATAACATCATCAGGGGTATATTGTTCCCCTGCTGTTTCTGCTGATATATCTGCCCATTTTCTTTTTATATGCTCCTCTAGTGTTGTTATCTCACTATTGTTAAATGGTTTTAAATCTATCTCGCTCCAAGCTTGAACAAAAGCAAAAAGTATTTTTTTATTGTTTAATAGTCCTGCAATTCCTGAAATATCAAGATATTTATCTTCACCTGTACTTTTATCAATACCTAGTAAATCTTGTGTTTCACCATCAAAACCTTTGAGGTAGTTATCAAAATCTATCTCAAAAGTTTTATCATTTTTACAAATATCGTTTAAAGTTTTGTTGTGTTCAAACAAGTAAGTGTTATAACCTTTCTCTTGGTCTTTTATCTCATCTATAAAATCTTCAAGAGATAATGTATCTCCACTCTTTCTTAGTTCCGATCTTTGAGTTCATCACCCATTCGTGAGAATCTACTCTCCACCATAATCAATGCAAAAAAAGGCATCATATACTTAGGGAAATCACTCTGCTTAATACCTGCACCTATGAGCAAATCTGCTGTTTGCCATACTTTTGATTCATATTTTAATATATCTTGTTTCATTTTTGTCCCTCATTCACTTTTTAGAATTGATTTTAACAAAAATTGTATTAAGGGTTGTACAAATCAGAGTTTATGTTGGATGCGTAGGGTGGGATTTCCTAGCAATGGTTTATGGGCGTAATTTTATGGTATTCATATTAATTAATGAAGATTTCAAGACTGCCTTGATACAATACTAATCTTTAGCAAAAGACTCAATACTCAAGGAATTAGTTTGAAACATTTATTAATTATTATTTTATCAGTACAATTTTTTACTTTAAGCCTTTTTGGGGTGGATGCAACACTGAAGATAGAGACAGATGTAGAACATCGTTCACGTATAGCTCTTGTGGATGGTTCGTCTGTACCAAATCCAAAAGTGTTCAATATCTTACTCTCTGATTTGAAGATAAGCGGACACTTTCTAGCTGATACTACACATCATCAAGGAGATGTTTCGAGTAATCTTATCTCGCCTGCACTCAAAGGGAAAGAATATGTACTCAAATACAGTATAGATCAACAATCAGGCTCAAAATTCTTTATACGTCTCTTAAAAGCATCTGATAGTACGCTTGTTTTCAAGAAAAGTTATGCTGTACCCTCCAAAGCAAAGATGCCATTTTTACTACACAAAGCAATATCTGATGTAAATAATGTACTGAAATATCCAGATATATCTTGGATAAACCGTTATGTAGTTTATGCTGTATATACAACATCAGGACGCAGTGAAATTCGTTTGGCTGATTATACGTTGACCTATCAAAAAGCTATTATGAAGGGTGGATTGAACCTTTTTCCTAAATGGGCAGATGCAAAACAAAGAGCTATCTATTATACTTCTTATAAAGAGGTGATACCTACTTTGTATAAACTCAATATCTATAATGGTTCCAAACAAAAGATAACAAGTTCGCAAGGCATGTTAGTATGTTCGGATGTGAGTAAAAATGGTTCTAAGATTTTGTTGACTATGGCACCTGAAGGACAAACGGATATATTTGAAATGAATCTTGCAACAGGATCAAAAACAAGGGTAACGCACTTCAAAGGAATTGATGTCAATGGTAGATATATAGACAATGAGAGTCGTATTGCATTTGTTTCTAATCGTTTGGGATATCCAAATATATTTAAAAAATCTATACACTCTTCAGCGACTTCACAAGTGGTACATCGTGGACGAAACAACAATGCCTGTGATGCCCATGGAAACAAAATAGTATATACGAGTAGAGAAAGTAATAATGCATTTGGGAAGAATACCTTCAATCTGTATCTTACTACCTCAAGTAGTTCGACTACAAGACCCATTACAACAACAGGAACCAATCAATTTCCACATTTTTCAAAAGATGGTTCTGTGGTACTTTATCTTAAGCAAAATGGTCGTCGTACTTCTATAGGATATATAAACCTAACAAGCTCTCAAAGTTTACTGTTTCCGTTTAATGGTAAAAAAGTACAATCAATAGACTGGTAATCTGTCTATTATAATAAAGGATAAAACATGACACATAAATTGGTCACACTTACAGCAATAGCCGCACTCTTTTTGAGTGGATGTGGACAGAAAACACCTGACTTAGATGGTAGCATTAGCAACATCTCAGATGAAAATGCTATCTCAGGTGATACGGTAACTATAGATGAAAGTGCTTATGGCAATGAGGGAAGTCAAAATGAGGGAAGTCAAGTGGAAGGAAACTACAACAGTAGTACCGATGGCTTCGCATCAATCTATTTTGATTTTGGAGACTATAGCATCTCTTCAAGTATGGATGAGAAGATGAATACCAATACTAGAATCGCTTTATCTGCATCTTCCAAAATAAAAATAGAAGGTAATTGTGATGAATTTGGTACGGATGAATATAATTATGCCTTAGGTCTCAAAAGAGCCAAAGCGGTTAAAGACAGTCTTATATCTCAAGGTGTCTCTTCGGCTAATACAGTGATAATAACTTTGGGCGAGAGTAGTCCAGTGTGTACTGAACCTAATGATAGTTGTTACGATAGAAACAGAAGAGTTGATATCCGTTTGCTGAAGTAAAACAATAATGACATATAAAATAAGTAAATATTTGATTGTAATAGCAGCCTTAACATCTTCTAGTTCTATAATATTATGTGCAGAGCCTTCTGTGTATGGGTTTGGAAATATGGATGATAGCAGTCCACAAGAGGAATATTCTTCAGACTATTCAACAAGTTCTTCAACAAGTTCCGCAAGAGGTTCTTCAGGCAGTTCTATGTCGGCTATGCAAAGAAAAATTGCACAGCAGGATGAGCGTATAGATGGATTGACTACCATCATTGAAGGATTGAGTGCCTCACTCAATGAATTGCAAATGCGTGGAGGGCAGAGTAGTTTGGCAACTACAAATCTGCCTAATGATGACTTACTTAAGAAATTGGCAGGAATGATAGATGATATTAATGCAAATTATGTCAGTAAAGAAGAACTTCACAAAGCCTTGGGCAATAAACAGTACAGTAAGCCATCCAAAACAACAGCTAACAGTTTAGATTCACTTGAAAGTAAAACGAATGCTACCTTATATAGTGAAGGTGTAAGATTGTTTGTGAAAAAACGTTATACTGATGCACAAAAAAGATTTGCTATAACAGATGTAAAAAGATATAAGCCTGCTGCTTCTAATTATTATTTGGGTGAGATAGCTTACTATACTAAAAAGTATGAAGATGCTATATTTTACTTTAAAAAGAGTGCGGGTTTGTATGATAAAGCGAGTTATATAGACACATTACTCTTACATACAGCAGTGTCTCTTGAAAAGACTGGAGACAAAGGTCAGGCTAGAGCTTTTTATGAAAATATCATAGAAAATTATTCGCAGAATAAGTCTGCTAGTATTGCAAAAGATAGACTTAGAAAACTTTAGGAGAAATTATGTTTAAATATAGCCTGCTTAGTATAGTGTCTGTATACATAGTAATGGCAAATGAAAGCAAGCAATCCTTACCTATGATAGGCATAGAAACAAAGCCTATTTCTAAAACGATTTTTAGATTAATTAAGGGTGTGAGAGAAACAAGAGTGGATCTTACCGGGAAAAATTTTATTGTAGTTTCTGTACGTGAGCGTGGAAGTGACGGGCGTTTTTATGCAGTGGACAAAGATGGCACAGTATGGTGGAGTGGAGCGATTACTTCAGGTACAGAAGAGTTTAGAACTCCTTCGGGAATTTTCCCTATTATCCAAAAAAAGCGTCATCATATGTCAACACTTTACCCTGAAGAGAGTGGTATCAACAATATGAACCATATGATGAAGTTTACCAACAGTGGACATGCCTTGCATGAGGGAAGTGTAGATTGGATGTCTCATGGTTGTATACATATTGATCCAAAAGACGTACCCGTTATTTATAAGTGGTCAGATTTTAAAACAAAAGTCGTGATCACAAGACATAGCTATATGCCTTTTGCTAGAAAAGATCTTATCCGAATCTATGAGAATTAGTCTATAACTCTCTCATAGTTCTTTTGTTTTTTTATAGGCTGCCTCTATAGCATTGATACATGATGCTCGTACATTCCCCTCTTCTAGTGCACCATAACCTGCTGCAGTTGTACCTCCTGGACTCATCACCCCATCTTTGAGAAGGGCAGGGTGTACCTCTTGTATAAGTACACCAAAGCCAGCAAATAAACCTCGCATCGTAGCCATAGCATCTTCTCTTTTGAGTCCTTGCTTGACTGCACCATCTGTTAAGGCTTCAGCGATGAGTGCCAAATAAGCAGGACCAGAACCTGCTAGAGCTGTAGCAATGTCTATCTCTTTTTCAGAATCCAACCAAAGTGTTTGACCTATGGCACCTAAAAGTACAGAGGCTTCTTCTTTGTGGCTATGGTCACCTGTGAGTGTGGTCATAGATGCACCTACTGAAGCTGCTAGGTTTGGCATAGCTCTTATCACCGCTTTACTTTGAATATTTTGTTTTAATTTTTCTACTTTTGTACCTGCTAAGACAGAAAATAGTACTCTTGCCTTGCCTGAGAGTTTTGCCCCAACTTCTTCCACATTTTTGGGCTTGACACAGAGAAGTATTGTTTTACCTGTTATATCAAAATTATCTAGTAGATATTTATCCACATGTACATTAAGTGCATTTTCAAAAGCCTCAAGTTTTTTCATGTCACGACCTACTACTTCAATGTTATATTTACCTTTGAGACCTTGCGCAATGCTAAGTCCCATATTTCCGTTACCTACAAATGTAATTGTTTGCATTTTTATCCTCTTGTACTAAAATGACTTAGATTATATCATTATTAATATTTATCTGTTAAAATAGCTTTAATTATATAGATGAGGAAAGATTATGGAAGATTTTTTAAAAGAAGCTAAAGCGTCAAGTAGGATACTTTCTACTTTGAGTGGAGCAGATAAAAACAGAATTTTAAAAGAGATGGCAATAGCCTTACGTAGCAACACGGTAGATATATTAAAAGCAAATGCCTTAGATATGGAAGATGCAGAAGCTAGCAATCTTGCCCCATCACTCAAAGACAGACTATTTTTAGATGAGGGTCGTGTGGATGGTATGGCTGTGGCTATTGAAGAGATAGCGGCACTCAAAGAACCCGTTGGGCGTGTACTTGATGGTTGGGTAACAGAAGATGGACTAAAGATTGAAAAAGTTTCAGTACCTATAGGGGTCATAGGTATCATCTTTGAATCACGCCCAAATGTTACTTCAGATACGGCAGCGTTGAGTTTTAAATCTTCCAATGTCTGTGTACTTAAAGGTGGGAAAGAAGCACAAAACTCCAATGAGGCCATTGCAAAAGTCTTACAAAGTGTACTCAAAGCAAATGATTTGCCTACAGCATTGATCTCACTGATTCCTGATGCATCACGTGAGGGTGTGGCAAAGCTGATAAAAATGGATAAATATGTAGATCTCATAGTACCACGTGGAGGTGCAGGACTCATTCGTTATGTAAGTGAAAACTCGACTGTACCTGTGGTCAAACACGACAAAGGTCAGTGCCATACGTACATAGATGAAGATGCAAATGTAGCAAATGCTATAGCCATAGCCATCAATGCAAAAGTACAAAGACCTGGAGTATGTAACTCTATGGAAACATTGCTGGTTGATGTTGCTATCGCAGAAGAGGTGTTGCCACAATTAAAAGAAGCTTTTGACGTAGCAAATACAGAGCTCAAAGGCTGTGCACGTACCCAAGAAAGTATAGATGTCGTTAGAGCTACAGAGGCAGATTATGATACCGAATATCTAGCAAACATTTTAAATCTAAGAGTGGTGGATGGTGTCAATGGGGCTATCGAGCATATAGTACGTTTTGGATCAGGGCATTCCGAGGCTATCATCACGGAGAACATTACAACTGCTGAACTCTTTCTCAATGCTATAGATGCAGCAGCCGTGTATGTGAATGCTTCTACGCGTTTTACCGATGGGGGTGCTTTTGGTTTTGGTGCTGAAGTAGGTATCAGTACAAACAAGCTTCATGCTAGAGGACCTATGGGCATAGAAGGTTTGACTACTTATAAGTTCAAAATATATGGTTCTGGGCAGATAAGATAAAAATTATTATTGTCTAAGCATCACTAAAGTTTGCTTGGCTAAAATAACAAAAATAACAAAAATGGAGTCAACATGACAATTACAAATGAAAACTGTGTCGTAGGTATTGAGTACGAAGTAAAAGAAGCGGGTAAAGAAAATGTGGTAGATAGTAATAAAGGTGGAGCAGCATTAGAATTTATCATTGGTAAAAGTCAAATCATTCCAGGTCTTGAAAAAGCACTTATAGGTATGGCCAAAGGTGAAAGTGGAGACATTATGGTATCTGCAGAAGATGCCTATGGTGATGTAAATCCAGAAGCACTACAAACACTTCCAAAAGATCAGTTTGCAGGTGTTGATTTGGTTGAGGGTATGACACTCTATGGTCAAGGTGAAGATGGTCAAACAACACAAGTGACTGTGAAATCATTTGATGACAAAGAAGTGAATGTAGACTTCAATCATCCATTAGCAGGTAAAGATCTTATGTTCTCTGTGACTGTATTGACTGCTAGAGAAGCAACAGCAGATGAAATCACTTCTGGTACAGTGGGTGGTCCAGCTGAAGAAGGTGGAAGCTGTGGTACAGGATGTGGGTGTCACTAGTCCTTTCGTCTAAATTATGCAATAAAAACCACTAAACTTCATTAGGAAGTTTAGTGTAAACGACCCCCCCCCTTTTTTTTATCTTCTGTATTTTATCACTGTTAGTTATCGAAAAATAATGTATATTACAACATTATTATCTTATGATATGGTTAAAATTAAAAATGGGGGAAATATGAGAATTATAGCAAAGACAGTTGTATTTACAGGAATAGCGTTGATATTGAGTGGATGTATGGGTACTTCATCTACGATTGAGCAAGAGTATGCGTATGATAGCAATAAACGTCACTTGGTTGAATATAAGGACGAGTATTATCATTTTAGACCTGATAATTCATGGAGCTATGTAGTAGATGCAAGTATTGCAAATATCAACACGGTAGCTTCAAGTGGGTTACTAGAATGTAAAGAGGGTGATATTTGGTATATATCGAGGAATGAGAGAGAAAAAGAAGCAGAGATACGATATAGGTATTTTATCTCTTTGGCTAAGTCTCAATTGATGAAGATGGATGATAATGCGAGCTATATACCAAGAAAGAATTCAAAAGAATTTAAAGACTTGATAGAGGTCGATACGCAAATGGCAGGTCAGGGTTTGATCGGATGTTCAAGCAGACTCTCAGACAAGGAAATATCAAAAATAAGAATCTCAAAAGTAAGAATATAATAAAGGAATAATATGAAAAATATGATTTTATCAATCGCAGCAATCGTTGCTATGAGTAGTGTAGGATTTGCAGATGAGTATGGTGTACCCGTTGAGTCAGAAACACTAGACTATGCACCAGCAGATAAAGGTTTTTATTTGGGTCTTGCCTATAACCATTTGAGTCACGATATAGACCACGAAAACCTAGGCACAAATTATGAATTAGATTTTGCTGCTGTGATGTTTGATATTGGATACAAGTTCAATCCTTACATCGCAGTAGAAGGAAGATACAATATTTCTCTTAGGTGATACAGATACGGAGGATCAGTTGTCAAGTGCAGATTTATCTGTATTTAGTTTTTTTGTGAAGCCTATGTATCCTATTGCTCCAGAGATGGACATTTATGTACTTTTGGGATATTCTTTTACAGATGCTAGTCATAGTGTGAATCCTATTTCTTTTGATGAAGGTGCTTTTTCATGGGGTGCAGGAGTATCTTATGATGTGACAGGAGAAATTGCCATTTTTGCTGAATATACACAGTTTTATAATGATACGCTGAATGGTTTTGACCATGTGGTTGATGGTTTCAATGTAGGTATAAATTATAAATTTTAAGAGCAATAATTAAATATAAAATAGGAGAAGTGATGAAAAAAATTATACTGTCATTGACAGCAATAGGTAGTTTGGGATTTGCAGGTGGAGATATAATACCAGTAGTAGCTGGAGCTGATGAGATAGATGAGACAGGCTTTTATTTAGGAGCAGGTATTAGTGCCGCAAGTTCAAGAGACTCAGCAGTATCTATGGATATCTTTAATGTAAAAGATGGTCAGGATAGACTGGGGAATATTAGTCTACTTGCTGGGTATGGTATCAACAGTTATCTTGCTGTTGAAGGACGATATAGTTTTGGTATCATAGATGAAGATAAGATTGAAATGGATAGTTAGTGGAGTATTTTTATAAAACCTATCTATAAGTTTGAAGATGATGAAGACAGAAGCAATGGTGAAAATTACTTTGCTGTATATGCACTTCTAGGTTATGGTGGCGTAAGTCTTACAGGTGTGAATGGTATCATTGCAAATGTGGATGAAACTGGTTTTCAATGGGGACTTGGTCTAAGCTATACCTTTAGAGAAACGGCTCGTCATGACAACTATAATTATGCAGACAGTTGGACAGTATATGCTGATTATACACAATTGGCTAATGATATGGATGGCTTGTACTATACCGGAGCCAGAGAAGTTGATATGGATGCCTTTACTGTAGGTTTGATCTATAAATTCTAATCTTTTCTCTTAGAAAAGATTTACAAAGGAAAGCTACTAGGCTTTCTTTTACTAATATAAAATAGTTTTATTGCGTGAGTGATCCAAGGAAAAACATGAATACTAACAGCGTACACATAGAAGAAGATGAAATAGATATAAAAGAAGTTTTTAGAACCATATACCGTTATAAAATAATGATATTTTCCCTAGTATTTTTCTTTGGAATAGCAAGTAGTTATTATGCTTACTTTAAACCAAATGTTTATGAAGCTTCCACAACTGTTGAAGTAGGTTCGAGTCAAAGCAGTAGGGTAGGTGCTGATGTGCTGTCGATGGCCTTGGATTCTGGTGCTATAAATTCATATACAGAAATGGGCATTATTCGGTCAAGATTCTTGGCTGAAAAAGCACTCAAAAAAATAAATTTTTCCCACAAATATTATACGACTAGGAAATTTAAAGAGACTGAACTCTATAAAGATAGTCCTTTTCAAGTAGGAATGCTTAAAGGTTTTGGTATCTCATTTGACTTTTATCCTGTAGATGAAAAAATGTATCGTTTGGTAGTGACTAAATTAAAAGACAAGAATGCTGAAGTGTGGTCTTATGATGAAACATTGCCTTATGGTATGGAAATTGATACAAAATATTTTCACCTTAACATTGTTAAGACAAAAGAGGCAGATGATTTAAAGTATCGCTTTGTAATTTCGAAGCATGGTAGAGCAAACGGTAGCGTAAATGTGAGTCAAGAATCCAAATTTTCTACCATACTTAAAATCTCTTATACTGACAATGTGCCTTTACGTGCACAAGAATACACCAATGCCATAGCAGAAGCATATATGGCACAAAATGTAGAAAAGAAAACAAAAGAAGCAACACGTAAACTTACCTTTATAGACACACAATTAAAGCGTATTATATCAAATCTTAAGAGTTCAGCTATCAAGGTGGAAGAGTTTAAAAAAACAGCAAAAACGGTAGACCTTAGCTCAAAAGCAGAGATTATTATACAAAGAATTGCAGAGTATGAGACAAGATTGGCTGAAATAGCTATAGATGAAGAGATGCTAAATACGGTCTATAAGCAAGTAAAATCAGGAAAGAACTTAGAGACGATTTCTATCATAGGTGTGGGTATGGCAGAATCTCCAGTAGCTAGTATGGTGACAGAGCTACAAAAAGCTATTATGAAGAAAAGGGCTTTACGTCAAGACTATACAGAGATGTATCCTGAAGTAGTGAAGTTGAGAAAGAATATTGCACAGCTTAAAAAGAATATTGTTGCGACCATTAAAAATCTAAGAAATAGTGTAAAAGCAAAAAAAGAGCTTATGGAAATATCTGTATTAAAACAACAAAAGCTTTTGACCAAACTACCTGCTGATGAGAGAGTATTTGGTCAACTCCAACGTAAGTTTGTTGTAAATGAAAAAATCTATTCTTATTTATTAGAAAAACGATTGGAAACAGCAGTTGTCAAAGCTTCTACTGTGAGTAAAAATAGAATACTTGATTCTGCAGTAACTCCAAATGGAGCTATCAAACCAAAGCGTACAATCATCGTAATAGTAGGACTCATACTTGGACTCATACTTGGGATAGCACTTGCTTTTTTACGGGAATTTCTTGATGACCGTATCAAAAGCGAAGAGGATATTTTACATGCTACAGCTGTACCTATGCTTGGACAAATCCCAAATATCAAAGAGGATGATGATAAAATTAAGGTTTTTCTCTCTCCAAAATCTGCTGTTGCAGAAGCATTTAGAAACCTACGTACGAACCTACAGTTTATGTCCAACTATAGTGGGGTGCATACTATTGCAGTAACTTCCACTGTGGGAGGAGAAGGGAAAACAACAGTGTGTATTAACCTCGGAGCTATTATGAGTATGGCAGGAAAGAAAACGGTTATACTTAATCTTGATATGCGAAAACCGACCTTACATGAAAAATTTGGACTTCAAAATACAAAAGGAATGAGTACTTTGTTGTCTGGACGTACAAATTTAAATGATGTGATTCAACATACAGAGTATGAAGATTTAGATATTATCACATCTGGACCTGTGCCACCTAATCCAAGTGAACTCATAGAGGGTGAGCTTATGGAGAAAGTACTCAGTAAATTAAAAGAGGTTTATGACGTGGTCATTCTTGATACACCTCCTATTGGTTTAGTGACAGATGCAAGGACTTTAATGCATTATACGGATACAAGTATCTATGTGTTGAGGGCAGGCTACTCAAAAAAAGGTTTTTTTCGTAGTATTAATAATCTTTCAAAGATGAAAGAAATCTCTGGACTAAGCATCTTGTTAAATGATGTTAAAGCAGGTCAAGATGGATATGGATATGGATATGGATATGGATATGGATATTATGAAGAGGACTCAAAATGATCTTCCCTTTTTTTAGAAAAAAGGAAAAAGAAAAAAATCAAGCTCAACATTTGAAAGTGGATCTTCATTCTCACCTTATACCAGGGATAGATGATGATTCCCAAAGTATGAAAGAAAGTTTGATACTGCTCAAAGGTTTGCAAGATTTAGGGTATGAAAAAGTGATTACAACACCACATATTATGGCTGATGCCTATCGTAATACACCTCAAATTATCAATCAAGGTTTAGGTGTTTTACGTGAAGCTGCAAAAGAAGAAGGCATTTCACTGCAGATAGAAGCTGCGGCTGAATATTATTTGGATGATGGTCTTGAAGCACTTTTAGAACAAGGAGATATGCTGACCTTAGGAGGGAAGTATCTTCTTTTTGAAACTTCTTATTATGCAAAACCTATACAGCTTGAAGATATGATTTTTCAAATGACATCTTTGGGATATACACCACTGATGGCTCATCCTGAACGCTATCGTTATGTGAAAGACCCATTAAAAGAATATAGTAGATTTAAAGACTTAGGTGTAATATTTCAAGTCAATTTAAATTCTTTTGGTGGGCATTATGGTAAAGATGCAAAACACAAAGTGGAATTTTTGAGTCAAGAGGGAATGATTGGTTTTTTAGGATCAGATGTACATCATGAGAAACAAGTTGAGACACTCTCTGGAATTTTTGATTCAAATGTCTATGCTGAGATATATAAGCACAATAAAATACTCAATGATACACTGTTATAAATATTAATAGATATGTGTTATAATGTTTGAAATTAAATTTGAAAAAAAAGGAAAAGAATGTTTAAAATGAAATTTGTAGGATTAATAACATTGGTGTTGTTATTGACGGGGTGTGTGGGTAATAAGGAGTATCAATTATTACAGACAAAGTCAACAGATACAGAAATTGTCAAGGTATCTGATAGAAGCATTGAATACCGTATCTTAGCTCAAGATAGATTGGAAGTTTCTTTATATAAAGATCCAGCACAGGGTTCAGAATCTTTGGGTAGCAATGAATTGGGACAAAGTATGAATGCGAATGGTCTTCTTGTCGATGCAGCAGGTTATGTAAACTTACCTCTCATTGGAAAGATAAAATTAGCTGGACTTTCACAGACACAGGCAGCAGACCGTATTACGACGAAGTATGAAAAGTATTTGAATACACCTACGGTATATGTAGAAGTATTGAATAAACGTTTATTTGTTTTAGGTGAAGTAAAAAACCCTGGTGTAGTAAAGATAGATAAAGAGAAAATGACACTTTTTGAAGCACTTGCAACAGCAGGAGACTTAACAGACTCAGCAGTAAGAACTGAGATAGTGATCCTCTCAAATAGCCCTAAAAAAGGTATGCAAATGCGTACAGTGGATCTGACTAATTTTGATAAGATGAACTATGCATCTTTAATGTTGAGACCTAATGATATTGTGTATGTGAAGCCTAATGATTGGAAAGCATTTAGAGTTGCATCAGATGATTACACTGCACCATTGGAAACAATCACGAAAATTGCAGCACCATTTGTGACAATGAAGTACTTATTTGAATAATGTTAAAAGTAAATTTTAACTTCTAAGAGCGGACACACTTTGTGTTCGCCAAAACTTACTCACGTATCCGACCAAAACTTTTTATAATCAATAGTATAATAATAATTTCTATGGCTATGAGTAAAAAATGTAGCATATACACTTGCTCTTGAGCATTTTCTATGCCATAAAATGCAAAGAGTTTATAAATCATATAAGAGAGACCCCATACCTAGTAGATACCCAAGTTGTTTGGCTGTATCTAGTTGGGTGAGTAGAGTATCGGTTTTGAGTAGGAGTGTTTCTGCTCTGACTAGATAAGAACCGAAGACAAAAGTAATTTGGTAACCGACATAAAGTAGCAAAGCACTTTGATAGTTATAGGATGCATAGATAAAATAGAGCATCGCTACTAGTAATACCACTTCTACGAAGAGTGAAATTCTAAAGAACCAGTCAGCATTGAGGATATGATGATAAAATCGTGCAACGACCAACATAAAAAAAGCAAGCACTACGCCTCCCAACGCATAGATGGAGGGTTCAAGCGGAGCATAAAGTGTAAAGATAGCACCTACACTCAACCCCAAAAAAAGGGAGTTGAAGAACTTATAGCGAATGAACCATAGTGGGAGTATTTTTAGCATGTGTTATTATAGCTAAACTTAAAAGCTATAGGTTAGTTTTGCATACACAGATGCACCTTCTGTTGCATACGAGTATACAGATTGGTAGTCTTTATCAAAAATGTTTCTTGCATGTATGTTTAAGTCAATATTTTTCGCAATTTCTGCTCCAAAATTTAGATTCCATAAAGTGTAGTTTCCTGTAGGTACTTCTGCAGCTATTGGAAATCCACCGTCTGTATCTAATCGATCTCCTATGTATTGTGCATCAATACCAAAGTGTATATTATTGTCTGTATAATACGTGGCAGAAGCATTCAAAGTATCTTTCGCTCGTCTTGGCAGGTTAGAGCCATCTTCTTTTTCAAAATCAATTAAATGTGTGTAGTTAGCTGACAAGAGTAAGGGAGTTATAGGTGCATAGCTACTTGTTACTTCAAACCCTGAGAATTTTGATGTACCCTCTACGTTATAGTATCCGAAATTCACCATATCATAGTCTACAAAATCTTCTACTGTGTTGTTAAAATAGCTAAGGGTTAAAAGTTTTTTATATCTTGCGGTGACATCAAATCCTTTTGTATAACTAGGTTTGAGGAAAGAACCCAAAGCAGTATTGGCTAATTGATAAGAACTAGGTGCATCATAAGCACTGTAGTAGTTTGCAGATGTGGCAAAGCCTTCTAAGAAGTTATGATCATGTTTTAGACCTATTTTATATGTGGTTTTATTGTCAAATGCGTCATAGTCGTCATATCTTAGGTTGGTCTCTAAAAGTGTGTTTTCGTTGATAAAATAGAGGTTTGAAAGATAGACAGCTTTATTGGTATAGCTTGCTTGGCTTGCGGGGAAATCATTGTATTGGTTAAACCCATCAATACTCCTTGTATTCCAAACCTAGAACCACTTTTCCTAGTGCATAATCATATTTATTGATGAAGGCATACTCTTGGAGTGTGGCTTTGTAGACATTTTTACCATCACCAAAGAATCCTGTAGTAAAATACTCTCTCTCATATTCGCCTTTTGAAGCATGTAAAAGTGCAGTATAATTATCCAGAGTAAAATCATAATCCAAAGCAGTGTTCGTTTGGTCTGATGTGGCACGTGAATAGTCATCATCTGCTTGATTTGTGGAGAATGGGTCATCATAGTCCGTGGATGTTTTGTATTTGTTGTAGCTAAGTCGTACCTTATTGTTTTCATCAAAAGCATAGCCTAATTTTAGGTTTGCATTTTTATTTTCATAAGCATCTGATTCAGAGTCTCTTGGTGCGAGTGCAGAAAAACTATCGCTGTTTAAGTAAGAAGCCAAAATCTGTGCAGAGAACTTTTCATCTTTATAGGAGAGGGCAGCATCAACCCCTTTGGTATTGTAACTTCCGTAAGAAAGTCCCAATGAACCATGAACCCCTTCTTTGGCTTCTTTGGTGATAATGTTAATCACACCAGCAGAAGCATTGGAACCCCAAATAGAACTTGCACCACCTTTGAGGATTTCTATTTGTTCTATGTTGTAGGTGGTAAGGGTGTCAAGTAGTGCCGTACCGTTAGTAGTACTAGGGTCATTTAATCGCATACCATCGATGAGTACAAGCACAGAACCAGAACTCATCCCTCTTACAAAGAAAGAAGTGGGCTGACCTAGTCCACCTGAAGTAGCCACTTGAATCCCTGCTTGTGCTGCGATGGCTTGTGCCACATTTTGGTAGCCTTTTTCTTTTATTTCTTCTGAAGTTATAACTGTCACATTGGATGTAGTTTCTTGTATGGACTGTTGGGTTTTGTTTGCGGAGATGATAGTGATCTCTTCGAGTGTTTCTTCTGCGTAAGTATGTGTGCTTAGGAGTAGTGTAGCCGTGATGAGGCTGAGTTGTTTTGTTGTCATATATTATTTCCTTGCTTTGTGTTGTATTATTGATTAAATGGTTATTTATATTTTTGTCGGGGTGGGTGGAGCAGTCTTTAGAGGTAAAGGTGAGTAAGCGAGTTTGTGGTACTGATAATTGCTGTCAAGTCTGCACAACTTGTGTAAAGTTGAGTACATTGCTATGACTGTTAGTGAGAAGTACTGTTTATTGTGACCACGTAAATATTTTTTCATAGGCGAATTGTACCCTCTCAACCTTGTATTAAATTAATAAAAGTATAATCACTCTAATAATTTATAGGAGCACAGTATATGGCAATAGAAACGATTACATCAACAGAGGCATTTAAGGCATTGGTAGCAGAGGTTACTTCACAAGCAGGGTACAAAGAGCCTATGGCATTTGGTATTGCAAGAGTAGACAGAGGTCAAAAGAATGCAGAGAAAATCTTACAGGCAAACTTTGGACTCATTAACTGGAAAGAGAACTTTGGTTCGGCTGCCGTTTTCATTAAAGCATTAGAAGAGTCTAACTGTAAGGTCGATTTTTCAGGGTCTGAATTTGTAGCAACACTCAATGATAATTTTGTTCAAAACGCTATGGCAGCCTTTGCTCCATATTTGGCAGAAGCTTCAGGTGAGGCACATAAAAATGTACAAGTCATTAAAGCCTTAGCAAACATGGAAGATATTGGGAAAAACTTTAGAATTGTATTTTTGTTTGAAGATGCAAATGCGAGATCAGTAGAAGCTGCATATCTTAAACTTTATGCACTCTCACTGGCAAAAGCAGAACTAAGAACAGTAAACCTAAATGGTGTCTTTGGCATACTTTCTAACGTGGCATGGGTAGGTAACACACCTTATGAACTTGACTACCTAAGAGACCATGAAATCGAAATGAAACTTAATGGGACTTACCCTACTAGTAGATTCTGTAGATAAATTCCCAAGATTCTTACAGCACATTATTCCTGCGGACAATACACGTATTTTGGAAGCATCTAAAGTAAGGATGGGCGCACAACTCGCAGCTGGAACTACAGTCATGCCAGGTGCTTCATATATTAACTTTAATGCAGGGACACTAGGTCCGGTGATGGTTGAGGGGCGTATCTCTTCTTCTGCTATCGTTGGAGCTGGTTCTGATGTAGGTGGAGGGGCTAGTATCTTGGGTGTGCTTTCTGGTACTGATGGAAACCCTATTAGTATTGGTGAGAATACATTGCTTGGTGCGAATTCGACTTGTGGTATCCCTCTTGGTGATGCATGTATCATCGATGGTGGTATCGCTATTTTTGCAGGAACTAAACTAACAATTGAAGCAGAGGAATTGGCAAAAATAATGGAAGCCAATCCTAGTTCAGATATAGAATATAAATCTACATTTAGAGCAGATGAATTTCAAGGCATGAATGGATTGCACTTTAGACAAGATTCAACCACTGGTACGTATGTGTTAAAAAGAAGTACAAGAGAAGTCGTTTTAAACGCAGATTTACATTAATGAGAGTAGACAAATGGTTATCAGGAGTCAATGTAGTGAAGCGTCGTACGATTGCCACTGATATGCTTAAATCGGGTGTGGTTTTGATCAATGACTTAAAAGCAAAAGCATCGAAAGATGTAAAGATAGGGGATAAGATAACGATAGAGTACCTTAAAGGAGCGAAGCATTATGAAGTGCTTCAAATCCCTAAGACAAAAACGATCCCTAAAAGTCAAAAAGAAGAGTATGTAAAAGAATTATGAACATTAAACAACAATTTGAAAAACTATTTAACAACGAAATGTCTACAGATGAGGCACGTTCTTTCCTCATAGACCTTTATGAAAAAGGTGAAACATCTGAAGATATAGCTGCGGCGGCTTCTGTGATGCGTGAACACTCCATTGGGCTTGAACTTTCCCACGACTTGAAAGAAAAAGCCATAGACATAGTGGGTACTGGGGGTGATAAATCTGGTTCATTTAACATTTCTACCACGGTATCGTTGCTTTTGGCATCTATGGGGTGTGTGGTGGCTAAACATGGTAACAGAAGTATCACTTCTAACTCTGGTTCTACGGATGTATTGGAAGCACTGGGAATCAATCTTGACCTTAGTGTAGACAATAAAATCAAAATGCTTGAAGAGACAGGGTTTTGTTTTTTTCCTGCTACGGATCATCATCCTGCTATGAAACACATCATGCCTATACGCAAATCTATAGACCATCGTACTATATTTAATATACTGGGTCCATTGACGAATCCAGCAGGTACGCAAAAGTATTTACTAGGTGTATTTGATCCTAGCTTTATTCGACGTATGGCAGATGCTTTGGTAACCTTGGGTGCTAAAAGGGCGTATGTTGTAAGTTCTTATGATGGCATGGATGAGATAGGTCTTGCAGGTAAAAGTGCTTTTGCTTTTGTTGAGAATGGTTCTGTCACAGAGGGTGAGATAGATCCTGAAGCTTATGGCTTCGAGCTTGCACCTAAAGAAGCAATACAAGGTGGGGATGCACATTTTAATGCACAGATCACAAGAGATATATTTTCGGGGAAAGAGCAGGGTGCAAAAAGAGATATAGTGGTTCTTAATGCAGCATTTGCTTTGTTTGTCAATGGTGGACTAAAAAATATAGAAGAAGCCATAGAAAAAGTGAAATCAGGACTTGATTCGGGCAATACTGTAAAGCATTTGAAATTTATGGTAGAAACAAGCCAGAAATTAGCGTAGGGTGTTGTCTCCCGACAACACCTTTTTAAATATAATGTATAAAATAATATTGGTGTTGTCGGGAGACAACACCCTACAGGAAAAAAATGGTTAACGAAATACAAGCATCTTTGACGGAATTATATAAAGTCGTCTTTTATCTAAATGAAACATTACCTTCTAATGTTATTGTTTTTCTCCGTGGTGATCTTGCCGCAGGAAAAACAACGTTGACGCAGGCTATTGCCAAGGCTAAAGGGATTGAGGGGGAAGTGACTTCTCCTACTTTCTCCTTGCAACAATGTTATGTTGGAAAAGAGGGTAGCAATCTTTATCATTATGACCTTTATCGTTTGGAGCATGAAGAATTTATGCAGTTGGGTCTTTTTGAAGAGTTTGAAAAAGAGGGTTGGCATATGGTTGAGTGGGGATCTGACGCGCTTAAAGCCTTTTTAGAAGGTGTAGGTTACACTGTTGTGACCATTGATATAGAAGTCAGTTCAAATAGCAGAACATATAGGATAGTAACATAATGCATACACTTGAAGCCAAAAATATTTCAAAAACCATTAAAAAAACAAGAATCGTACATAATATTTCGCTTGAAGTAAAAAGTAAAGAAATCGTAGGACTTCTGGGACCCAATGGTGCAGGAAAAACCACTTCATTTTATATGGTGTGTGGATTAACCGATGCTACAGAAGGTCAGGTTTTTTTAGATGGAGAAGATATTACAAAATTGCCTTTGAGCGCCCGTGCTCAGATGGGGATAGGGTATTTACCCCAAGAGTCTAGTATCTTCAAAGACTTAACTGTGGAAGAAAATTTGCTCATAGCTACAGAAGCACTTAAACTTAAAAAAGAAGTGGTCAGTACCACGTATAGAAAAATTGCTTGAAATTTTTAATATCGAACCTATTCGTTCACGTTTGGGCATACGTCTAAGTGGGGGAGAGCGAAGAAGAGTAGAGATAGCAAGAGCATTGGTAGGAGAGCCAAAATTTTTACTCTTGGATGAACCTTTTGCAGGGGTTGATCCTATAGCCGTTTTGGATATACAAAATATTATTAAACAGCTTGTTGATCTTGATATGGGTATTTTGATTACAGACCATAATGTACGTGAGACATTGGGGATTTGTGACAGAGCGTATGTGATGAGGTCTGGAGAAATGCTCGCTATGGGTACGAGTGAAGAGATTACAAATGATGAGAATGTGAGAAAATATTATTTGGGTGAACATTTCACGTTTTAGATGCAGGAATATAAATGAAATTAGCTGAAGTAAAAATACTCCTTGATAAAGAAGTGCAAACACGCAACAACATTGCTGAACTCTCTTATGATAAACCAGACCCTCTTCTTATTGCCTCTAAACATCAGGATGAATCTATAGCACTTATCTGTGCTTTGTTTGCCTATGGTAATGCTAGGCTTATTGTTAAGTTTTTAGACAGTTTGGATTTTTCTTTACTTGAAAGCTCTGATGTGAAAATAAAGCAAGCACTCTCAACACATTATTATCGTTTTCAAAAAAGTGAAGATATTGTAGCACTTTTTATTGCTTTGAAACGATTAAGAGAAGTAGAGAGCATTGAAAATATATTCTATGAAGGGTATAAAAAAGAAGAAAATGTACTGGATGGTCTTTGGAATTTTATTGAAACTTTAAAAAAAGTACATCCACATAAAAGTAGAGGCTATGATTTTTTAGTGGGTTCTTTGCCTAAAAAAGTAAGTGCTACAGGTACCTATAAACGTTATATGATGTATCTACGTTGGATGGTACGTAAAGATGCACTAGATATGGGTTTATGGTCGAAGATAGATAAAAAAGATTTGCTTATGCCCCTAGATACCCATACTTTTAAAGTCTCAGAGCGTTTAGGTCTACTTAAGCGTAAAACCTACGATATGAAAGCCAGTATAGAACTGACAAATACCTTAAGTACTTTTGATACTTTGGATCCTATCAAATATGATTTTGCTCTTTATCGCTTAGGGCAGGAAAAATTAGTATAAATTAAGTACAAAGAGGATACAATCCCGCTTATATTTAACTTAAATTAGAGGATGTTTTATGGAAGGTATTTATACTTATATCGGTGGGATTCTTAATCTTCACCACAATAATGCAAATGATAATGCAATTTTAATGGGATTACATTTAATATTGGTAACAATTATTATACTTGCAATTGTAAAAATGGCTACTAAAAGTCTTAGAGCTGTACCCACAGGTACACAAAATGTTATGGAAGCATACCTTGGTGGTGTGATAGCTATGGGTAAAGATGTCATAGGTGAAGAGCATGCACGTAAGTACTTGCCACTTATTGCTTCTTTAGGATTATTTGTACTCATTAGTAACTTAATTGGTATTATCCCAGGTTTTGAGTCTCCTACTTCCAATATTAATATTACTTTGGTGTTGGCATTAATTGTATTTCTTTACTACAACTATGAAGGTGTTAAAAAGCAAGGTGCATTTACGTATGTGAAAAATTTTGTACACCTTGGTGATATGCATCCTGCTGCAAAGTTTGCAATGTCACTTTTGATGTATCCCATTGAAATAGTGTCACATCTTTCAAGAATTGTTTCTCTTGCATTTAGACTTTTTGGTAACATTAAAGGGGATGACTTATTTTTATGGGTTATCTTAATGTTGGCACCATGGTTTATGCCTATATTGCCACTTGTACTTCTTACATTTATGGCATTTTTACAAACATTTGTATTTATGATTCTTGCTTATGTGTATCTTGCTGGTGCTATCGCACTAGAAGATGACCACTAAGTTTTTTTAGGTGCATAATACTATGAGACTACAAAACAAACTTTTAAGCTTTGTAGTCAACTTTCTTTTAGGTGTCGCTTGGGCTGCTATCTTTCTTGGTGCTATTACTTCTTTTCTCGCTTTTTATCATGATAGTTTATTATATGCTGTGATCTCTGCCTTTATAGGTACATTACCAGGTATAGTCGCAGTGTTGTTACTTGAACATATCATTACGGGTAAAGAGAAACATTTGGAACTTATAAAACAAACTGTATTACTTGAAAAACTTCTTCAAAAAAATAAAAATATCGACAAAGAAAATAATGATTGCCAATGATTGCTTATGCTATCAGTGACCCTTCTACACTCAATTTTAATACGCTACAACATGATTTATCCCACTTTTTAAATAAAGCATCAATGATTACCTATCGTGACAAAGCAGGCATGAATTATGAAGAAAATGCAAAACTTTTCCTAAAATATGCTAACGGTTTTGACAAAGTACTGTTACATGGTAACTATATGTTGGCTAAGAAACTAGGAGCAGATGGTGTACACCTTAAAAGTACTCAGTTTTCAGATATACAAAAAGCCAAACATTTAGCTTTGTTTGTTGTGGTAAGTACGCATACGATAGAAGAGCTAAAAGAAGCAGAAGCTTTAGGTGCAGATATGGCAACCTTTAGTCCTGTTTTTGACACACCCAATAAAGGTTTAGCTCTTGGGTTAGAGATCTTAAAGTCTGCTACTTCACAAGTAAATATACCTGTGTTAGCCTTAGGGGGTATCTTGAATGAAGATCAAATTAGGGTATGTGAAAAAGCTGGTGCTGTGGGATTTGCCTCTATCCGATATTTTGCCTAAACTTCTTTATAGTACCAAAACGCTATAATCTTTCTTATTAATTAAGCGTTATTTACTAAGGAAAATCACTATGTTTGAAACTGTCATCGGTCTTGAAGTTCACGTACAACTTAATACTAAAACGAAACTTTTTTGCACTTGCCCAACCTCTTTTGCTGAGCATCAAAATATGAATACTTGTCCGACCTGTTTAGCC
The DNA here is from genome assembly GCA_030949725.1 of Sulfurovum sp. Lineage (GTDB taxonomy): Bacteria > Campylobacterota > Campylobacteria > Campylobacterales > Sulfurovaceae > Sulfurovum. Next base: position 163,997 of record JAUZSE010000006.1, read on the forward strand.
CTTCCTGGTGCATTACCAGTGGTCAACAAAGAAGCTGCGGTTAAAGCCATGAGATTGGGGTATGCGATCAATGCAAATGTAAATCATACTTCTTATTTTGATAGAAAGTCTTACTTCTATCCAGATAGTCCCTCCGCCTATCAAATTACGCAACTGACCAAAGCAATTGTGCAAAAAGGTGAGGTTTTTATTGACCTTAAAGATGGAACACGAAAACGTATTGGTATGACTCAAGCACACTTAGAAGCAGATGCAGGTAAAAATATGCATGAGGGTGCTTACTCCAAAGTTGACTTAAACCGTTCGGGTACACCACTACTTGAAATAGTATCTGATCCAGATATGAGATCTTCTGAAGAAGCTGTTGCATTCTTGAAGAAACTTCATTCTACGGTACGTTATCTTGATATCTCTGATGCAAATATGCAAGAGGGTTCTTTTCGATGTGATGTGAATGTTTCTATCCGTCCAAAAGGTCAGGAAGCCTTTGGTACAAGGGTTGAGATTAAAAATATCAATTCTTTTAAATTTGTTGCTGCCTCTATAGCCTATGAAGTGCAAAGACAAACAGAAGCCTATGAAGATGGTGTGTATGAACAAGAAGTAAATCAAGAAACCAGACTTTGGAATGTAGATGAAGGTGTGACAAAGTCTATGAGAGGCAAAGAGGAAGCAGCAGATTATCGTTATTTCCCAGATCCTGATTTGCGTCCACTGGTTGTGACCCAAGAGATGATCGCTGAAGCGAAGATAATGCCAGAACTTCCAGATGCGAAAGTAAAACGCTATATAGAAGAGCTTGGCTTGAAGTTGTATGATGCACAGGTAATCACGGCAGACAAAGAGATGGCATACTACTTTGAAGAGATGTTAGCACAAGGTGCTGTAGCCAAAACAGCAGTGACATGGCTGACTTCTGAATTGCAAGGTCGTTTGAACAAAATAGGGTCAAGTATAGAAACGTCACCCATTGATGCTAAAACACTGGGTACATTGGTAGCCAACATCTCTGATGATAGTATTTCTGGCAAAGGTGGCAAAGAGTTACTTGACTATATGATGGACAATGAGAGTCGTGATGTGAATACACTTATTGATAAACTTGGACTGGCTCAAGTAAGTGATGATGGGGCTATCTTGGTGATTATAGATGAGATATTGGCAGGAAATCCTGATAAAGTTGAGCAATATAAAGGTGGAAAAGACAAACTCTTTGGTTTCTTTGTAGGTCAGACGATGAAAGCCAGTAAAGGGACTGCAAATCCTGCTAAGGTGAATGAACTTTTGAAAGAAAGACTATCGTAGGGTGGGTTAGGAAAGCTGCCTTAGAGGAATGAAAGGTAAAAAATGTCCGAATTAGAAAGAATAGAACAACTAGAAAAAGAGATTAGAGAGTTAAAGGGCTTGGATATCGATAACATTCCTACTTATAGTTTTAGTAAAATTAGGGATAAAGAATTAAAAGAGTTTTTATCTATTAAAAAAGCAATGCGTTCCAATATATTTGATAATTGGTTTGATAATACTATAGAGATAAATGAAATTATAGAATACTTTTTAATAGAACTGATAGAGGAAAATAAATTATTTATAGATAGCTATAATGAAGAAGATTTAAAGGTACATTTTATTATCCCTTTACTTAATAAAGTACGATTTAAATCTATTGAACATAATTTTAGAGATTTTTATGAAAATAAAATTGTCTATAAAACAGATAAATTTATTTTTAGTGGTACGACTGATTTTGTGGTAGCAAAAGGGCTATTTGAGACGGAAAAACCCTATTTTTTTATTCAAGAATTTAAACAAGCTGAACATTTTTCTAATCCACGACCACAACTCTTAGCAGAGCTTGTAAGTGCTGTGGAACTTAACAATGAAATATCTATACGAGGTGCATACATAGTAGGAGCTATTTGGAACTTTGTGATTTTGGAAAAGTTGGGTAAAGATAAATATCAATATTTTGTAAGTGAAAATTTTGACTCTTCTAAGATAGGGGATTTAAAAGGGATTTATCGGAATTTGGTTTTTGTTAAGGAGGAGATTATTGAGAGGGTGAAAAGGGAGAGTGTAAAGTAATGCATACTAAGTATGTATTAATATGACAGAAGATATACTATTTTTATGAGCAAAATAGATAAATTAATTGAGAAACTACGAAACAATCCTAGAAATATTTTGGATAAATATGAGTTAGAATATATTTGGGGCAAAGGTGACCATTTAAATGTTCGCCATCCTAAAATAAATTATATTTTAATCATACCAGCACATAAACCAATCCAACCTATCTATACCATAAAGCTTTTGAAAATGATAGATGAAATCAGTGGAGAATAGTATGAATGAAGAGATAAAAATAAGAAAATTAACAGATTTTGAAGGTGGAGAATATTTGGCAGAATATACGCATCTAAAAGGATGTATGGCTGATGGAGAAACTAAAATAGAAGCTTTGCAAGAATTAGAAAAAGCAAAAGAGAGTTGGCTTATATCGGCTAAAGAGTTCAATATCAATCATAAAGAAAAGATAAAATATAAAAGAATTTCTGTCACTTTTCCTGAAACGCTTTTAAATCAATTAGACAAAGCGTTAAAAGAGAAATTACATATAAGTAGAAGTGCTTTTTTCAACAAAGTGTGTATAAAAGTTTGAATTTATAGGGATGGATTTTCATTTTTCTTGGGATTAATTTTAAACTTTGAGTATAATATATTAAAATAAAAGGGGAGTAGATGAAAACCATACAATTAGAGATAAAAGATGATTATTTAGACAATATTGTAAATTTTTTAAAACTACTGCCTAAAAATGTAGTACAAATAAAAGAGATAGATACTACAACGATACAAGAGTATAAACTATGGAGTAAAGAAGAGTTGGAACATATCTCTAAAGTTGATTTATCTACACCTCTTGAAGATGATGAGGACTATAGTAAATGGTAGGGAGTATCTATTTAGCAAAAATATATTTTACGGATGGTGTAAAGTTTAAATTAAGACCTATTTTAATTATAAAAGAAAACTCATTTGGTGATTTTATTTATATACCATTTACAACAAATCCACACAACAAAAACAGTATGAGGTTTACTAATGACTTTTTAAAAAATGGTAGTTTCAATAAAGAGAGTTATCTTATTATTGATAAAACTTGTACAATCTCACCCCATTTATTAGACAGAAAAATAGCCGATATTACAGAAGATAAATTATTTGAAATATATGATGTGTATTGTGGTTTTTTGAAGAGTGTAAAATGTTAAAAATAATATTCTTCAGTATGAAGGCTTTTATCTTCAATTTTTTGGGCTTGATATTATCGGTGAAGATAAATATATCTACATCATAGAGTTCAAAGTAGGTAAGGGTGAAGTAAATGAACAAATCAATAAAAATAAAAGCTAAAAAAGGTACTAAAAATGAATAAAAATATTAGAGCAATTAAAGAACTTTTAGAATTAGATTTTCTTATTCCATCCTATCAAAGAGGATATAGATGGGATAAACAGCAAATAGAAGATTTATTAGAGGATATATGGGATTTTACAAATCTTGGCAGAAAAGGAAAAGGTGAATTTTATTGTTTATAGCCAATTATAGTAAAAAAGAAAGATAGTAAATATCTTCTGATTGATGGACAACAAAGGCTAACGACTATATATATCTTATTATCATGTTTAGAGGATATAGGAATTATGCTTTATGGAGAAAATAAAAAATATACAATAGAGTATACTACAAGAAAAGATAGTGAAGACTTTTTAAAAAATATAAAAAATATTATAACTGAAGATGATAGTAATATTGACTACTATTATATCAGTAAAGCTTTCCTAATAATTAAAGAGTGGTTTGATAAAAATCCCAGTAGAAAAGTAAAGTTTTTTGATAGCTTAACAAATTTTGAAATTGAAGATGATAAAGATACCTCAAATAATGTAAGAGTTATATGGTATGAAATTGGTGAAAGCGAAAGTGAAATTGAAGTTTTTACTAGAATTAATAGTGGTAAAATACCATTAACAAATGCTGAACTTATTAAAGCACTTTTTTTAAATAGTAAAAACTTTAATAATACAGAGAAAGATATAAAACAGATAGAAATTTCAAAAGAATGGGATGAGATGGAGTATGCGTTACAAGATAATGAATTTTGGTATTTTTTAACAAAAGATAAAAATTATTCTACGCGTATTGAATTAGTATTTGAAATATATTCAAATATAGAGTTAAAAGATGGATATGCTACTTATCGATATTTTGCTAAAGAAGATAATATCGTTAAATTATGGTCTGAGGAAAATGAAAGTATAAAAAAAGTTTTTTTAAGTCTAAAATATTGGTTTGATAATCGTAAGCTTTATCATTTGATAGGTTTTTTAATATCAGAAGATATAAAAACGGCACAGTCTTTATATCAAAACTTTAAAGATAAAACTAAAAGTGAATTTAGAAAATACTTATATAAAATAGTTAAAGAGCATATAAGTTTAGAGGAAGTAGATAATTTAGAGTATGGAAAAACAAAAGATAATAAAAAAATTAAACGCATCTTATTACTATTTAATATCGCAACTATCTTAAATAATAAGGATAGTTATATAAGATTTTCATTTGATAAGTTTAATAAAGAAAAGTGGACTTTAGAACATATTCATGCACAACAAGAAAAGGTTCTATCTGATACAAAAAAAACAAAAAGAATGGCTAGAGACAAGCAAAAAATATATTAGTGATTGTATGGAAAGTAATAAAAAATCTAAGCGAGAAAAATTACTTAATAGAATAAATATAGCTATAAAATCTGAAAAGATTGATGAATTTGATAGTTTGCAAGATGATATATTTAATACATTTGGTATGAGTGAAATTCATACTATTGATAATTTAGCATTACTTTCTAATAAAAATAATTCGGCTTTAAATAATAATATTTTTCCTAAAAAAAGAGATATTATTATTCAAAAAGATAAAGCAGGAGAGTTTATACCTATTTGTACAAAAAATGTATTTTTAAAATATTATAGTAAGGATATTAGTAAGCTTTATTTTTGGAAAGATAGGGATAGGGAAGAATATATATTAGAAATGAAAGATGTTATCGAAAATTTTTTAGGAGAGATAAATGACTAATTTAAAAAAGCTTTTAAATGAATATGCTATTCAAGTTCCAATTATACAAAGAGATTATGCTCAAGGAAGAGATGAAAAAAAAAGTATTAGAAATTAGAGATACTTTTTTAAATTCTATATCCGATAGATTAATTGATAATAAAAAACTACATTTAGATTTTGTTTATGGAAGTATCAAAGATTATGTATTCAAGCCTCTTGATGGACAACAAAGACTTACAACACTTTTTTTACTTTATTGGTATTTTGGTAAAAAAGAAAATATTGATATAAAATTTTTAGAAAATTTTACTTATGAAACAAGAGCAAGTTCACGAGAATTTTGTCAGAAACTGGTAAAGAATGATTTTGATTTTTCTAATGAAAATTTAATTGAAAATATTAGGGATTCTACATGGTTTTTAGCTTTTTGGAAAAATGATCCAACAATTAAATCAATGTTAATTATGATAGAGAGTATTCATCAAAAGTTTAAAAAAAAATAATCTTTTTGATAAACTTCAAAATATAACATTTGAGTTTTTTGAACTAGAGAAATTTGGACTAGATGATGATTTGTATATCAAAATGAATGCAAGAGGTAAACCTTTAACAGAATTTGAAAATTTTAAAGCAAAATTTGAACAGTTTTTAGGAGAGAAAGACGAAGAGTTAAAAAAAGAGTTTGAAATAAAAATAGATAATCAATGGACAGATTTTTTTTGGAAATATAAAGATAAAAATTATCTAATTGATAGAGCATTTATGAATTATTTTTATTATATTAGCGAAATGTTATATAATAAAAAAACTTCTGACTCTAAATAGGTCATTTTCATACAATTCCAAGCAAGAACAAAGCGAATAAATGTTTAAAATAATCTATGAAAATAGAAATTAAAGAATTAATAAATATAGAAATGACCCTAGAGATATTAGAAAAATTGCCAGATTATAGAGTAACAAAAGAGAAGATAGAATATGACCAAAGAGATGTATTATTTGGTGTTTTATGTAGTATGTTTGTAGGAAATATTGAAATAAAAGATAAACATAATTGGCTAGAGATAAACTTCAATGAGAAGTACTTTAAAAGGATGATAGGGAAAGAAAATGAAGAGCTTAAAATACCTTCATATTCAACAATAAGAAGAATGATAATAAACATAGATTCTACTATCTTAGAAGAGATGTTTAGAGCGTATTTTATACCTAAAGTTGAGTTCAATGAGAAGACACAATTAGCCGTAGATGGAAAGACAATGAATGGAAGTGGACGCAAGGGGAAATATACTGTTAAACGGAATGTAGGTATGCTAAATGTAGTGGAAACAGCATCTAAAATTGTGATTGCCCATAGAGAGTTAGGAGCTAAGAAGTCCGAGATACCCGAGTTTCAAAAGGTATTAGAGATGGAGTTTTCAGATAAACCATTTCTATATACCTTTGATGCACTTAATACCCAAGTAGAGAGCCTAAATGGGATTGAGGCTAAAGGAAAAAGGTATTTAGCCAAAGTCAAAGGTAACCAAAAAACATTACTTAAACAGGTGCATCAAGCCTTTGAAGAGGAATCTGCAAAAGAGAATAATACTATCTTAGAAGAGAAAGATAAAAGAGAGTCTATTGAAGGGAATAAATGGGTAAAAAGAGAGACTTTCGTTTTGAGTTCAAAAAATGATGAATCACTCATTGATAATAGCTCTTTTAGTCATATAAAATCAATCATTAAGCAGGTAAAATATATAAGTGACAATGAGGGTAAAATAAAAGTAAAAGAGCAATATTTAATTGCAAATTTTTTAGAAAGTGCTACCTACTTTAAAGAAGGTATCAAAGACCATTGGCGTTGTGAAACTTACCATTATTATAAAGACAGATTAACCAAAGAGGACGATTGTAAAATATCAGTCAATCCTTTTGGATTAGCTATTCTTAGGAGTTTTGTCATTAATTGCATACAACTTCACCTAAACAAGCATAAACCTGACAATAAAAGCCTCAATATGTCGGGTATTTTTAAAAGTTGTGGGAATAACCCTCACTTTCTGGGTAGATTAGTTACATAGTTGGGTTTATATTGTATGAAAATGACCTAGACTCTAAAGCACTAAATGAAATAGATTTTAAAACTATAACCTATATATATTCTGATGAGCCACTTGCAGATTACCCAAAAACCCACAATTAAAGCTAAATTAAAGTTTCAAAAAGCCCCAAATAACTTCATTTGTTGTATAATTCATTATCATAAAAACTAAAAATAAATAAAACCAAAAGGACTTTTTGATGAAGAATATTATACCAAGTTTATCTAAAATGTGGAATAAAGTTTTGAAGTTAGAAAAAACTCTCTTCCCCGCTCTCAAAGAGGAATTAAGACTAGAAGAGCTAAGTACTAAAGAACAAAAACTCATTAGTATATTAGACTTCGCCGAAATAGAACAAAATATCACTGTTGTAACTATCACAAATACTCCTAAAGATAGAGAAGAGATGGCAAGAGCATTTATAGCAAAGTCAGTTTACAATATACAAACAACAAGAGATTTAATAGATAGGCTTCGTGTTGATAGAACTCTTAGAATGTTATGTGGTTGGGAATACTCCAATAAGATTCCAAGTGAAGCTAAATTTTCTAGGGTATTTAAAGAGTTCACTGATTTGCAAATAGCACAAAAGACTCAAGAGCAGTTCGTAGCGAAGTACCTCTCAGATGTAATATTTCTATATAACGCAACAGATGCCACAAAGATGCTACTGAGAGAAAAACCTATCAAAGTAGAAAAAGAGAAAGAGAAGCCCAAGCACAAACCTGGAAGACCTAAAAAAGGTGAAGTAAGAGAAGCAATCAAACCTAAGATATTAGAACAACAAAAAGAGATGCAAACAGTAGAAGAGATGCTTGCTCTTGTATCAACGAACTGTGGTGTAGGAGTAAAACAGAACTCCAAAGGCAATAGAGAGGTTTGGATAGGTGGTAAACTACATATATCAGCAGTAGATGGAGATATCCCAATAACAGCTTTCTACTCAGGTGCAAATGTACACGATAGTTCAGTAGCCTTACCTCTAATGCTAGAGACAAGCAATAGAATAAACTACCTCTTTGACCTTCAAGATGCAGGATATGATGCTGACATTATCAGAGAGTTTTCAATCAAACTTAAGCATAGACCGATTATAGATATTAATCCAAAAAACTCTAAAGCATTAAAAGAGAAAATCTTACTAATCAAAGAAGAGAAAATAAAGTTCAAATGGTTGAACTTGGAACAATCATCAGACATTCACCACTATAACCAAAGAAGTATGGTTGAGAGAGTCAATAAATATCTAAAAGATGACTTTGGATGCAATACAATATATTATCAAGGAGCAGATAAAGTAGCTTCCGTATTAGCATTTGGTGTTTTATCTGTTTGTATTCATCAAAGTTTGAAGTTAGTAACATAAACTAAAAAAAGGGAGGAAATAGTTCAAAATATAGATGAGAAAGCATAAAGCACGCAATAGTTATTCACATATTTAGAGAATTGGGTGATATTTTTCTAAAATGATGAAAATAGTTGTTCACATTTTTTTTAAATCTTGAAAATTTCGATAAGGTGGATTTATTTTGGTGACTGGGATTGAATTTGCAAGTGGCTCTGATATAAAGAATATTAAATTTTTATTTAAATCATTAGATAATTTAGAAAATATAAAAGATAGTTTTAATAGCTTATTTTCTAGTAATAGTTATGAAATGAACAAAGTAACACTTTTTGAGAAAGATATAAATTTTCTGGAGTATGTAATAGAAAAAGGTTATAATGATAGAAGCTTTGGTGTTCAAAAAAAAATTAATTCTTTTTTTAGTTATTTATTATGTAGTGGATTAGGTCATTTTCATACAATTCCAAGCAAGAACAAAGCGAATAAATGTTTAAAATAATCTATGAAAATAGAAATTAAAGAATTAATAAATATAGAAATGACCCTAGAGATATTAGAAAGATTGCCAGATTATAGAGTAACAAAAGAGAAGATAGAACATAACCAAAGAGATGTATTATTTGGTGTTTTATGTAGTATGTTTGTAGGAAATATAGAAATAAAAGATAAACATAATTGGCTAAAGATAAACTTCAATGAGAAGTACTTTAAAAGGCTGATAGGGAAAGAAAATGAAGAGCTTAACATACCTTCATATTCAACAATAAGAAGAATGATAATAAACATAGATTCTACTATCTTAGAAGAGATGTTTAGAGCGTATTTTATACCTAAAGTTGAGTTCAATGAGAAGACACAATTAGCCGTAGATGGAAAGACAATGAATGGAAGTGGACGCAAGGGGAAATATACTGTTAAACGGAATGTAGGTATGCTAAATGTAGTGGAAACAGCATCTAAAATTGTGATTGCCCATAGAGAGTTAGGAGCTAAGAAGTCCGAGATACCCGAGTTTCAAAAGGTATTAGAGATGGAGTTTTCAGATAAACCATTTCTATATACCTTTGATGCACTAAATACCCAAGTAGAGAGCCTAAATGGGATTGAGGCTAAAGGAAAAAGGTATTTAGCCAAAGTCAAAGGTAACCAAAAAACATTACTTAAACAGGTGCATCAAGCCTTTGAAGAGGAATCTGCAAAAGAGAATAATACTATCTTAGAAGAGAAAGATAAAAGAGAGTCTATTGAAGGGAATAAATGGGTAAAAAGAGAGACTTTCGTTTTGAGTTCAAAAAATGATGAATCACTCATTGATAATAGCTCTTTTAGTCATATAAAATCAATCATTAAGCAGGTAAAATATATAAGTGACAATGAGGGTAAAATAAAAGTAAAAGAGCAATATTTAATTGCAAACTTTTTAGAAAGTGCTACCTACTTTAAAGAAGGTATCAAAGACCATTGGCGTTGTGAAACTTACCATTATTATAAAGACAGATTAACCAAAGAGGACGATTGTAAAATATCAGTCAATCCTTTTGGATTAGCTATTCTTAGGAGTTTTGTCATTAATTGCATACAACTTCACCTAAACAAGCATAAACCCGACAATAAAAGCCTCAATATGTCGGGTATTTTTAAAAGTTGTGGGAACAACCCTCACTTTTTGGGTAGATTAGTTACATAGTTGGGTTTATATTGTATGAAAATGACCTATGTAGTGGATAATAAAATAAGTAATGAATTTAAAGACCTTATCCGAGTTGTTAGAAACTTTATAGAGAGAATTAGAAGTTTACAAAAACAACATCTTCATTATACAGCAACTCCTAATTATAAAGATTTACATAGATTATTACAACTTTTTACAGAGAATATAAATAAAAATATCTATCAGGAATTAACAAATAATACTAATAAATGGCATGATAAAGAATTTAAACAAGAAATTAAAAAAGCAAATCTTATTGTAAAAAATATACAATTTAAAGAAATAATATTTCAATTAGAAGATTATATATATTTAAAAGGAGATATTACTAATTTTTTAAATGACGAAATCAATAAAATGGAACTTTATGTAATATATATAAGGGAAATATTTGATAATACAAACGATGATTTAATCATTAGAGCAATGATTAGTGTTGGAGATTGTCGTTTTAGTAAAGGTGGTACAGCAAGAATTAATGCAAGGTATTTTTTTTGGAAAAAACAATTTATGGGAAATATTTTTAACAAATTCTAATTTTAATGAAAATTTTTCTCTTCAAGTTTTTATCAACACCTTAGCCAAAAAACCCCTCTAACCCACCCTTTCATGTGGGTGAATAGCCCCTAAATTCGCAATCTTAAGCGATACCTTCTGAATTAAATACTCGTTAGCTAAATTCGGAAGTAATTTAAATACCTCTTTGACGTATTTAAGCCCATGGTAGTGGGCTTTTAGGTCAAGAATACTCATCTCTTTCATAGTAGAGTTTTGGCGTAATCCATGAGAGAAATTGACCATAAAAGTAGAGAGATTTGCCCAATTATGGATAGGTGTTTTTTTAATATTCATAAAATCCTCCATTCCCCAATATTGTTTGGCATCTCGGAAGACAAATTCAATCTGAAAACGAAGTGAATAGTAATCAATAATCTTTTCATAGTTCAATGTCAAATCTGTAGAGAAGAGATTTACATGAGCAATTTTACCTGTGCTTAGATTTTTCTTTTGAATAATCACAACATTGAGCCTATCTGCAAACTTACGATGTAGCATTTCCATTTGATAAATTCTTGTTTGGATATTCTTATCTTCGTCTATGGTATCTGATTTTAGATAGGGTTCTGGAAGATTATCATAGTCAATAGCATCTCCATATTTCCTAGGAGATCCTCTTCCTGCATACTCTCCACTATAAGGAAATAGCAGTGCAGAGTTTTTTGAAGTTTAGAAATGATATGTAATCCACATTGCCTCACCATTTGTACAGCAGGATTATTTCCAAATGCTCCATCAAAGACAAAATAAACAATATCAATATGCTTGTCAATCCGTTTAAGTGCCTTATTTACGGACTCCTGGACAAATTTAAGATAGGGAGAAAGTTCAATATCTTTTTTATCTTTATTCCCACTTCCTTTAGGTCTTCCAACTTTACCATGCTTCTTTTTCTTACTCTTCTTTACACTTTTGTCTTTGATACAACCTTCTTTTTTCTCTCGAACTATTTGTTGTGTACTTAGTGGATAAGCTTTTCTTGTTTCTACACTTATCAAGGAAAGATTGAGAAATGCCAAACTTTGTATCACTTGGTTTTGGATAGAAGAGTAAAACCTATCTACCCCATAACTATACTTCCCACTTTTACTTACTATTACTTCATCTCCACCCAAAAGATAGACTGAACCCTTTTTTGTTAAATGTGTTTTTATAAACATCCAATTGATTTCTTCCCAATTAATCTTTGAATGAAAGAACCGTGTAATTGTCCGATAACTCCCTCCTTTTTCACTCCATCTACTTAATCCTAACATTGTGATTCTTCCTCGCATTGAGAGCAAGGCTTGGATGATTATTTCTAGTTGTTTATGCGTTTTTCTTGCAAGAATAGGTGAGATACAGTTTAGAAGTGTTATGATTTCGCTCATGAGATAACTTTGTGTTTTTTTGGTTTAAAATTATAGTAGTTGTCTCATGGCTTTGGCTTATATTTTGTTTTTGTTTTTGGCTAAGGTGTTGTAAAAGAAGAAAAACCTAGTTTTATTTTAGATGTTCATGATGATGATAGAATAGAACTAGCTATAGAATTTATTCAAGATATTGAAGCAGTTTCTCAAAGGAAGGCAGAGGTAAAATAATGTCCGAACTAGAAAGAATAGAACAACTAGAAAAAGAGATAAGAGAGTTAAAGGGATTGAATGATGAGGGTATTCCTACTTATAGCTTTTCTCAAATATGGCTAGAAGAGTTAGAGAGTCTTGTTGATATTGAGGAGAATATTCATAAAGAAAAAGTTTTTAAAGAATGGTTTAAAAATGAGATTATTTTATCTGACAAAGAAGTACTATTTTTAGTAAATTTAATAGAGAAAAATAAATTTTTAGTGAATTATTACCATAAAGAAGATTTAAAAGCCAAATATGTTATTCCTATTTTGCATGAAGTTGATTTTTTATCTTATGAAAGTGAAATTAGAGATTTTTATGGAGCAGAATTAGTTTATAAAAGAGATGATTTTATATTTAATGGTACGCTTGATTGTGTTATGTCTAAAGGATTATTTGAAAGTCAAAAATCTTATTTTCTTCTAGCAATCTCTCCAAGGTATACAGATCCCGAACCACAACTTCTAGCAGAACTCATATCAGCTATAGAACTAAATAACGATATTTCTATGCGAGGTGCATACATCGTGGGGGCTATTTGGAACTTTGTGATTTTGGAGAAGTTGAGTAAGGATAAATATCAATATTTTGTAAGTGAGAATTATGACTCTTCTAAGATAGGAGATTTAAAAGGGATTTATCGGAATTTGGTTTTTGTTAAAGAGGAGATTGTGGAAAGAGTGAAGAAGGAGAATGCAGTATGAAACTCAAAAAACTACCAATAGGCATACAAACCTTTAGTAAAATAAGAAACGATGACTATATCTATATAGATAAAACAAAAGAAGCATTAGAGCTTATAGAAAATTATACTTATACTTTTTTTATCTCGTCCACGACGATTTGGAAAGTCTCTGTTTTTGGATACGCTTCATAATATTTTTGAGGGTAAGAAAGAGTTATTTAAAGACTTGTATATCTATGACAAGTGGGATTGGGATACGACTTATCCTGTGATAAAGATTTCTTGGGATGGAAATTTACAAACAAGTAGTAAACTTGAAACAGTTGCCTTGCATAGCTTGGAGAAAAATCAAGAGAGATTAGGGATAGAGTGTCAGAAGAATAATAATTTATCTGTATGTTTTGATGAGCTTATTCAAAAGGCTTACGAAAAATATAATCAAAGAGTAGTCATTCTCATAGATGAATACGATAGACCAATTTTGGATACTATAGACAATATAGAACAAGCCAAACTCAATAGAGAGTTTATCAAGGGTATGTATTCTGTGATGAAAGGGGCTGATGCTTATATTAAGTTTGTGTTTTTGACAGGTGTGAGTAAGTTTAGCAAGGCTTCTATCTTCTCTGGGCTTAATATGCTTGAAGATATTAGCCTTACGCCAAAATTTGGAAATATCTGTGGCTATACACAAAAGAATATAGAGAACGAATTTTTACCTTATCTTGATGGCATAGATTTAGTAAAAGTAAAAGAGTGGTACAATGGGTATAACTTTTTAAAAGATGATGTCTATAATCCTTTTGACCTCTTAAAATTTATCAAAAATGATTTTATATTTGATAACTATTGGTTTGCTACAGGAACACCTACCTTTCTGATAAAACTCATAGAAAAAAATAACTACTTTTTACCAAGATTAGCCAACCTTACCGTAGGCAAAGAGATGTTAGATAGCTTTGATATAGAAAACATCAACCTTGAAATGATACTCTATCAAGCTGGGTATTTGACTATTGATAAGATGATAGAGAAGCGAAGAGGTGGGATAGAATATAAACTAAAACTTCCAAATATGGAAGTGAAAAGTTCTCTAAACAGTGTCATTATAGACTTTTTAACCCATCAACATAGCCAAAAGAGTAAACACCAAGATGAACTCTATGACGCACTCATTGATAATGATTTGGAACTCTTAAAAACTTCTCTTATAGCAATGTTTGCTTCCATTCCAAATAATAATTACACCAAAAACAACATACTCCACTATGAGGGATTTTATGCTTCTGTCATTTATGTATATTTACAAAGTTTAGGCTTAGACATCATAGGTGAAGATGTAACTAACCTAGGACGCATAGACTTGACGGTTAAGATTGATAAATATATTTATATTATAGAGTTTAAAGTAGGCAAAGAGAATGCGTTGGCTCAAATCAAAGAGAAAAATTATGCACAAAAGTATCTGCATAAGGGTAAAGAGATAATTTTGGTGGGGATTAATTTTGATGAAGAGGTGAGGAATATTTCTGGGTTTGAGTGGGAGAGGGTAAACACACTATAACCAATTATGCTAAAATAAATGGTGGATAAATCCACCCTACAGGAATGAAAGGTAAATTATGTCCGAACTAGAAAGAATTGAACAATTAGAAAAAGAGATAAGAGAGCTAAAAGGCTTGAATAAAGAGGGGATTCCTACTTATAGCTTTTCTAAGATAAAGTTTGAAGAGTTAGAAAGTATTGTGACTATTGAACAAAATTTTGATGGAGATTCTTTTGATATTTGGTTTAACTATACTTATACTATTGATGAGGAAGAGGTAGATTTTTTAAAGCATTTGATAGAGATAAATATCAAATTAATTAATGTATATCACGAAGAAGATTTAAAAGTGAATTTCATTGTGCCGTTAATCACAAAAGTAAACTTTTTTATGCTTGATAAAAAGATTAGGAACTTTTATAATGAAAAATTAACCTATAAAACTGATAAATTTATACTCAATGGAGAGACTGATTTTGTTGTATCTAAAGGTATCAAAAAAAGCCACTAATCCTTATTTTTTTATTCAAGAGTTTAAAAAAGGTTTTATTAGTTCAAATCCACAACCACAACTTTTAGCAGAGCTTATTTCAGCTGTAGAACTCAATAATGAAACTTCTATGCGAGGGGCTTATATTATTGGTGAAAATTGGAATTTTGTTATTTTAGAAAAATTGGGAAAAGATACATATCAATATTTTGTGAGTCGTACTTTTAACTGTACAAGAATTGATGATTTAAAAGATATTTATAAAAATCTGATGTTTGTGAAAGAGCAAATTATTGAAAAAGCATAAAAGAAGGGAAAAGATATAATTTTGGAGGGTTTGAGTGGGAGAGGATACCTTAATGCATACTAAGTACGCATTAATATGAGTTAGAATATATTTGGGGCAAAGGTGACCATTTAAATGTTCGCCATCCTAAAATAAATTATATCTTAACCATACCAGCACATAAACCAATCAAACCTATCTATATCATAAAGCTTTTGAAAATGATAGATGAAATCAGTGGAGAATAGTATGAATGAAGAGATAAAAATAAGAAAATTAACAGATTTTGAAGGTGGAGAATATTTGGCAGAATATACGCATCTAAAAGGATGTATGGCTGATGGAGAAACTAAAATAGAAGCTTTGCAAGAATTAGAAAAAGCAAAAGAGAGTTGGCTTATATCGGCTAAAGAGTTCAATATCAATCATAAAGAAAAGATAAAATATAAAAGAATTTCTGTCACTTTTCCTGAAACACTTTTAAATCAATTAGATAAAGCGTTGAAAGAGAAATTACATATAAGTAGAAGTGCATTTTTTCAACAAAGTGTGTATAAGAGTTTGAATTTATAGGGATGGATTTTCATTTTTCTTGGGATTAATTTTGATGAGGAATATTTGTGGGGCTTGAGTGGGAGAGAATAGTATGTTAGCAGATATATATCCAAAGATAAAAAATGATTATTGGAATGGAGAATAATATGAGTGAAGAGTTAGAGTTAAAATTATTGAAAGAAAATGAAGAGTTAAAAAAAAGATTGGATAAATTAGAAGGTAAAAACTTAGATGGAAAACCAACTTATAGTTTTAGCAAAATTAGTAAAAATGATTTATATGATTTAGTTGATATTCAAAAAGAGATAGGTAGTGATAAGTTTTTGGATTGGTTTAGTGAGCGTATTGAAATATCCAAAGAGTCAGAAGATTTTTTTCATCAATTAATTTTAGAAAACAAAGATTTGATATATGATTACAATGAAGAAGATTTAAAAGTTAATGTTATTATCCCCATTTTAAATAGAGTTAAATTCAAATCTTTTGATCATAAATTTAGAGATTTTTATGAGCTTCAGATTAAGTATGAAACAGAAAATTTTATATTTAGTGGTACAACAGATTTTGTAGTCTCCAAAGGATTGATTAGAAGTAAAAAGCCATATTTTTTTATTCAAGAGTTTAAAAAAGGTCAAATCAATGCCTATCCTGAACCACAACTTTTGGCTGAACTTATAGCAGGAGTTGAGCTAAATAAAGAAACCGTAATCAAGGGTGCTTATATCGTAGGGGCGATTTGGAACTTTGTTATATTAGAAAAATTAGGCAAAGACACCTATCAATATTTTGTGAGTGAAAATTTTGACTCTTCTAAAATAGGAGATTTAAAAGGGATTTATCGGAATTTGGTTTTTGTTAAGGATGAGATTGTGAAGAGGGTGAAGAGTGAGAATTTAGAATGAATAAGAAAAAATTACCCATAGGCAAACAGACATTTAGTTAAATTAGAAAGGTTACACAATATGGGAACATCAGCAAATATTTATATAAAGACAAAAGATGAAACATTGAAATATAATGTTTCTATGGATGGGGGCTTTAGCACGTTAGGTATATATATGCTTGGTAAGCTCAAGTATGAAAAAGATAGATTTTTAAAAGAGTTTAGTGAAGATGATATGTTTAATTTTGATGATAAATATCAAAACTATGTGTATCTATGTTGATTTTGAAAAAGCATTTATGAGTGTATTTGAAATTAAAAATGGAAACTTAATAAAAATCAATCAAGAAGCGATTGAAATTTTAGAGAATCAAAGAAGAGATTTAGTTGAATTGATTGAAAGATAAAAATAAGAGCTTATAGAAATTAAATCAGTTAGACAAAGCGTTGAAAGAGAAATTACATATAAGTAGAAGTGCTTTTTTTAACAAAGTGTACATAAGAGTTTGAATTTGTAGGAATAGATTGCCTAAAAGTATATGAATGAGGGTAAAGAGATAATTTTGGTTGGGATTAATGTTAAACTTTGAGTCAATACCTTAGCCAAAAAACCCCACTAACCCACCCTCTCAGTAGAGTGAATAGCCCCTAAATTCGCAATCTTAAGCGATACCGTCTGAATTAAATACGCGTTAGCTAAATGCGGAAGTAATTTAAATACTTCTTTGACGTATTTAATCCCGTGATAGTGGGCTTTTAGGTCAAGAATACTCATCTCTTTCATAGTAGAGTTTTGACGTAATCCATGAGAAAAGTTGACCATAAAAGTAGAGAGATTTGCCCAATTATGGATAGGTGTTTTTTTAATATTCATAAAATCCTCCATTCCCCAATATTGTTTGGCATCTCGGAAGACAAATTCAATCTGAAAACGAAGTGAATAGTAATCAATAATCTTTTCATAGTTCAATGTCAAATCTGTAGAGAAGAGATTTACATGAGCAATTTTACCTGTGCTTAGATTTTTCTTTTGAATAATCACAACATTGAGCCTATCTGCAAACTTACGATGTAGCATTTCCATTTGATAAATTCTTGTTTGGATATTCTTATCTTCGTCTATGGTATCTGATTTTAGATAGGGTTCTGGAAGATTATCATAGTCAATAGCATCTCCATATTTCCTAGGAGATCCTCTTCCTGCATACTCTCCACTATAAGGAAATAGCAGTGCAGAGTTTTTTTGAAGTTTAGAAATGATATGTAATCCACATTGCCTCACCATTTGTACAGCAGGATTATTTCCAAATGCTCCATCAAAGACAAAATAAACAATATCAATATGCTTATCAATCCGTTTAAGTGCCTTACTTACGGACTCTTGGACAAATTTAAGATAGGGTGAGAGTTCAATATCTTTTTTATCTTGATTCCCACTGCCTTTAGGTCTTCCAACTTTACCATGCTTCTTTTTCTTACTCTTCTTTACACTTTTATCTTTGATACAACCTTCTTTTTTCTCTCGAACTATTTGTTGTGTACTTAGTGGATAAGCTTTTCTTGTTTCTACACTTATCAAGGAAAGATTGAGAAATGCCAAACTTGGTATCACTTGGTTTTGGATAGAAGAATAAAACCTATCTATCCCATAAGTATGCTTCCCACTTTTGCTTACTACTACTTCATCTCCACCCAAAAGATAGACTGAACCCTTTTTTGTTAAATGCGTTTTGATAAACATCCAATTGATTTCTTCCCAATTTATCTTTGAATGAAAGAAGCGTGTGATAGTTCGATAACTCCCTCCTTTTTCACTCCATCTACTTAATCCTAACATAGTAATCCGTCCTCGCATTGAGAGCAAGGCTTGGATGATGATTTGTAGTTGTTTATGCTTGTTTTTTGCAATTATAGGTGCGATACATCTTAAGAGTGTTATAATTTCTGTCATGGGATAACTTTATGTTTTTTTGGTTTAAAATTATAGTAGTTGTCCTCATGGCTTTGGCTTATATTTTGTTTTTGTTTTTGGCTAAGGTGTTGTTGAGTATAATATATTAAAATAAAGGTTAGTATAGATGAAATGGAAAAAAGAGACTGTAACATTAGCAGATGCTAGTACAGTGGAAGCACAAGTACCTATTATCATTTCGGCTAGTCGTTCTACAGATATACCTGCATTTTATGCTGATTGGTTTATTAACAGATGGGAAGCAGGATATTTGAAGTGGACAAATCCCTTTAATGGAGTGCCTCTTTATGTTTCTTTTGCCAATACAAGGTCTGTAGTTTTTTGGACAAAAAATCCTAAGCCTATGTTTAAGTATCTTGACTATATGGATGCAAATATTCCCAATTACTATTTCCAATACTCTCTAAACGATTATGATGCAGAGGGATTTGAAGCCAAAGTGGCTAGTGTAAAGAGTAGAATAGAGATATTTAAAGAGTTATCTACGAGACTAGGCAAGAAGAGAGTAGTTTGGAGATTTGACCCTCTGATATTGACTGATACTATAGATATCAAGGAACTTTTAAAAAGGGTCAAAAAATAGGTGATGAACTCAAAGATTATACTGAAAAGTTGGTCTTTTCATTTGTAGATATTGAAATTTATAGAAAAGTAGCCAATAATCTCAAAAAAGATAATGTAAACTATATAGAATGGACTCCTAATCTCATGAAAGATTTTGCAGAGGGTATTTATGAAATTAATAAAGATTGGAATTTAGAGTTAGGTACTTGTAGCGAAAAGATAGATTTGGAAAAATATAATATAGTCCACAACAAATGTATAGATGATGACTTGATGATAGATTTGTTTAGTGATGATAAAGTTTTGATGGACTTTCTAGGTGTTGAGTTTGAAGAGCCAAGTCTATTTGAAACTGAAAGAAAAGTAGCTAAGAAAAGAAACCTCAAAGACAAAGGTCAGAGAGAAGATTGTGGATGTGTGATGAGCAAAGATATAGGGCAATACAACACTTGTCCTCATGAGTGCAATTACTGTTATGCAAATACTTCTAAAGAGTTGGCTAAGAAAAATTATAGGTTGCATTTAGAGAATCTGAATGGTGAAACAATAAAAGGAAGTTAAAAAATGGCATATTCATTTAGGTTACCACTAATAACGAATTTTACGATAGACCAACAAATGGCACTAGCTGAAAAAAAACCAATAGCCCTCGCAGGAGGTGCAGGAACAGGTAAAACACTTGTCTCATTATGGAGACATCAACAAAATTTAACCGTATTACAAAAAACTTCTCTTTTGCTAACTTATACAAAGCCACTTGCTTACTATCTTGAACAAAATCTTGATATTTCAAGTGAGAAACATGTATATAGCCTAAAAAACTTTCCAAATACCAATAATTGGCAAGTCGATGAAATCATTATTGATGAAGCACAAGATTTGACACATCTTAAGCTTCAAGAAATCAGCAATTATGGTAGCACTGTATCCTATGGAGCTGATTTTAACCAACAACTCTACGAGAATAGAGTCAAAGATAATGAACTACAAGCATTATTTCCAAATAATGTAAGCTATCCCTTACATGAAAACTTTCGCAATACCTATCGTATTTTAAATTTTGTAAAATCTTTATTGCCTAATCTTTATATTTCTCAAAATAGTCTTGATGAACTACTAGAAGATAAGGAAGCGTATTCAACCTATGATGTTTATTACTAATGATTTTGAAAAAGAGATGGCTAAAATTATTGAAATGATTAATGAGTTTCCAGCTGATGACCATAATATTGCTATTTTATTGCCATTTGGTAATAGTGGCAAGGAGAGTGTGGAATATTATCATAATGCTTTAATTCAAAGAGGTATAAAGTGTTCAAAATATTACAATGAAATGAAGACAGACAATATTTATATTGATAAAATTCATGTTACTACTTTTAAATCTTCAAAAGGGTTAGAGTTTAATACGGTCATTATTCCATTTTTACATAAGTTTCAAGACTTTATAAGTCGACCTTCTTCAAAAGCGAGTGAGCATGATTACTATGTTGCATTAACACGAGCTAGAGATAACTTGTATCTCTTATCAAGTCATGAGCTAGATTTTATTGATACAACTGCTATTGAGATTGAACAATTAGACATCACTATCCCCTTTATAGAAATAAATGAAAATGAAATACCTTTTAGGAGAAAACAATTATGAAAAACAATATTTTTTACCTATCCATTAATAGTACAAGTTTAGCTCATTATATAAGTAAGGCATTAATACTTCCAAGTAGATTCTATAAGAATAGACCATCAGATATACAGACTTTACCGAATGATTATTTGATTTTATCAAAAATAAAGTTTATCAATAATTCAAATTGTTCAATCGAACTTGTATTGAATGATATTGAATTAAATGCTATTAAAGAAACTGAGAATGAAAATATTTTTCTCTATAAAAGTCCTTTACCAATTTCAAGAATTATCAAAATTTACTTTAAAGATGAGCAACAGAAACTTATTACAGTTGATAATATTCAACAAGGTATAGGATTCATTCCTGACTCATTAATATTGATAATTAATGAAAAGAACTATGCATATACCTCTAAGTTAATGAAAGAGTTTAAATATAATAATGAACTTGAAGAAAAAATCAAAACTTATAATCAAGTTTTAGGTGGGATAGCATTTACTAGATATACATTAGATGGAAAGTATTCAAAAACTTTTATTCTATTATTTCATTTTTCAATCAACTCATTAAAGAAAAACTTGAAACTAATGGAAATGAAATTTATACAAAATATGATGGAGCATTTACATATCAAGGTGAATTTTGGAGTACATTATCTCCTTTATTATACGAAAAATATCACAAAAAGATGTTGACAATATTGCTAAAAAAGAAAATGTAATTATTGAAAAATTAAATGGGATTTTTCAATATCAAGATGTGGATAAAATTAATTCAATAACTTATAAATTGGCTATTTTACATAATTATGGAGAAGATAGCACTAAAAGAAAAAAAACAAATGATTTATTATATGAATTTAAAACAGGAAAGATACCCAAAGATAAAGTTGAAGGAATATCTTTGATTTATGGTATAAATAATGGTTACTCTAGTTTTTATAACTTTTATGACAAAAAAATAGTAAAGTTTAAAATGGATTCTTTACTTGATTATTATATCATAGAATCTATTTTTCAGCATATTATAAATGAAAGCAAAGAAAATAGAGAATTTAAGTATATTGCTACTATTTTCCCTGAACAAAAGTTAATTTTATCAGTAGATAATATAAAACAAAAGGAAGAAAAATATCAGAGTTTAGAGAGTTTATTAAGTTTTGTAAAAAATAGTATATTTGAAATGACCCCAAAAGAACTAATTACTAAAATTTGGAAAGAATTTAAGAAGTTATTAGATGAGAAAGATAGTGAAATTCAAGAATTAAACAATAAAGTTTTACAACTAGAAAATACAAAAAAAGGTAACATTGATACAGTTTTACCTTTGCAAAAAGATAGAAAAAATGAAAATGTTTTAATAGAAGAGTTTATATATCTTTATTCTAAAAAGAAACCAAGAGTTAAAAAAGATTGCAAAAGAGAAATCTATTAGTTTTACAAGCAAAATAACTAATGAGGAATTAATAAAGTTGATTTTAACTAATAAGAATAGAGGATTATTATAAATGAATTTATTAGTTAATTTACAAAATAATTCATCCAGTACAGAAGAATTATCGGTGTTCATAAGTTTAAATTTTCAAGAGATATATGATTTTTTTTATAATCAAACACAAATTGATTTATATAAACATAAAAAAGAGATAAAACAATATTTAAAATCTTTCAATCATATAATAACTTCTCTTGATTGTAGTAATAAAATAAATGGAGATTTTATAGCTTTATTGATTGAGACTTGTGAGAAATTACATTTATTGATGCAATTTAACTTACTTTATAATTACTTATCTACAAGTGATTATGTAGTGGGAAATAGACTAAAAGCAACTTCATACTATTCTAGTGGAATTAAAACATGTAATGATTACTATGAAAAAAACTCCTTTGATTTTAGATTTATTACAAAGTGCTTATGATGATGAAAATGAATCTAGAGAACTTTTAACAGTTGCATTAGTTAATTTTTATTTGGATGTTATATATAATTGTGGACAATATAATAAAAATGCAGTTATTCATTTAAAAATGATATGTTGCTTAAATTAAAAGAAAGTAGTTTTGTAGATAAAAAACTTGTTAATAATATTTTATCAATTAATATGGACGACTATCGAAAGGCTTATAAAGATAGTATTCAGATAGTTAATAATTATTTGTATAGAAATAATATAATTAACTATACTACCACTAATTTTATAAAAATAGAAGTAAGCAAACATAGCGAAGTATTAGGAGAATTTGATAATATAACATTTAATAATATCTTCCAAATTTCTAAAGATTATGTCAAAGATAATATAGAAGATGAAAAAGAAAATACATTATTCTCTCCAAAGAGGCACGAAAATATTAGAAATAGAGGATGAACTGTGTCAGTATATTAAATCTTTTGGAAAAATGCACAAAGCAAAACTCTACTCATCTTTCGACACAGTAATCCATCAACTCAAAAGTCAAACTATCAATATCATAGATTGGGGTTGTGGTCAAGCAGTAGCTACCTCTTTACTTATTGAATATATAAAAGAGCATAAACTAGATATAAATATATTAAATATTATACTTATTGAGCCATCAGTACTAGCGTTAAGTAGAGGGCTTTGCATATTGATGTTTTAAGTGATTCTAAAATAAATATTAACGCAGTCAATAAAGATATTGATAGTTTAGAAGAGAAGGGTCTAAAATTTTATAATGATAATATTACGATACATCTTTTCTCAAATATTTTAGATGTAGAGTTTTTTAAACTAGATAAATTATTTTTAGAAAAAATATCTAATTCACAAAAAGGGTTGAATTATTTTATATGTGTGAGTCCCAATATTAATGACAAAAGAAATACTAGATTAGATATGTTTTATAGATATTTTGATGATAACTACGAAACAGAGCTTGTCTCTGCTAGAGATAGTGACATAGGAAACTATAAACGATATGAGAAAGTATTTAAAACACAAATCTAATGAGGACTTAAAATGAGCGAACTAGAAAGAATAGAAGCCTTAGAAAAAGAGATTAGAGAGTTAAAGGGCTTGAATGAGGAGGGATTCCTTCGTATAGTTTTTCTCAAATACGGCTAGAAGAGTTAGAGGGTCTTGTTGATATTGAGGAAAATATTCATAAAGAAGAAGTTTTTAAAGAATGGTTTGAAAATAGTATAGAAGTTTCAAAGGATAAAGTAGATTTTTTGGAAAAGCTTATTAAGAGAAATATAAAATTAATAAAATTTTATCATGAAGAGGATTTAAAAGTAAATTTTATTATGCCTTTAGTGAATAAAATAGATTTTTTCTTATTAGATGATAATATTAGAAGCTTTGCGAATGAAAAATTGACTTATAAAACAAAAAAATTTATTTTTAATGGAGAAGCTGATTTTATATTTTCTAAAGGGATTAAAAAGCTGAACAACCATACTTTTTATTCAAGAGTTTAAACAAGGTAAAATACGGAAAGACCCAGAACCACAACTTCTAGCAGAACTCATATCAGCCATAGAGCTAAACAACGATATTTCTATGCGAGGTGCATACATAGTAGGGGCTATTTGGAACTTTGTGATTTTGGAGAAGTTGGGTAAGGATAAATATCAATATTTTGTGAGTGAAAATTATGACTCTTCTAAGATAGGAGATTTAAAAGGGATTTATCGGAATTTGGTTTTTGTTAAGGAAGAGATTATAGAGATGGTAAGAAAGGAGAATAGAGTATGTCCGAAGTAGAAAGAATAGAACAACTAGAAAGAGAGATTAGAGAGTTAAAGGGTTTGGATAGGCAAAGAGGTATAGAGACTTTTTCATATTCCCAAATAAGCCTAAAAGATTTAAAAAAAGTGACTTTTCTTAAAAAAATATTTGATAACAGACCTTTTGATGAATGGTTCTCTTTTTCTAAAGAAATTAATGAAGATGATAGACTTTTTTTGGAAATATTACTCTCTAAATATGGACAACTTCTTAAATCTTATAAAGAAGAAACACTAAAAGCTAATTTTATCATTCCTATTATAAATCGTGTAAATTTTTTCTCTCTTGAGATGGAAACCTCTCCTTTTTATGAAGAGATAATTACTTATGAGAGTGAAAAATTTATTTTTACTGGAGCAACAGATTTTATTGTCTCAAAGGGCTTAGAATATTCTGAGAAACCCTATTTTTTTATCCAAGAGTTTAAAAAAGGCATCAAAGGTTCAGACCCAGAACCACAACTTCTAGCAGAACTCATATCAGCCATAGAACTAAACAACGATATTTCTATGCGAGGTGCATACATCGTAGGAGCTATTTGGAACTTTGTGATTTTGGAGAAGTTGGGTAAAGATAAATATCAATACTTTGTGAGTGAAAATTTTGACTCTTCTAAGATAGGAGATTTAAAAGGGATTTATCGGAATTTGCTTTTTGTTAAGGATGAGATTATTGAGAGGGTGAAGAGGGAATCTAATAACGAATAACCAATTATGCTAAAATAAAAAGAAATTAAACAAAGGAAAACAATGAAAAAACAAAACACCCTAATAACCCAAGAATCCACAGAAGTAGTTTTAAGAAAAGCTACCAATATCATAAACCGAACCAATAAAATCTTAAAAAATTCTAAAAGAGAGTTGGTGACTCATCCTGATGTGATGATGATAAATGGCTTGATGTGGCAAAAAGAGACAGTAGAAGAAAAGATGAATTGGAATGATGCGATGGAGTATGCTAAAAATCTTAGGCTTGGTGGATATGATGATTGGAGATTGCCTACAATTGAAGAATTTGAAAAGCTAGTTATTCTGAGCTTTGGATGGAATTATCTGCAAAAATTACAAAGATAGTTATGAATTTTATGATACTATGTCCAAATAACTCTGGCAATTCTTATCCAGAATGCTTATGAAGCAAAAGGGTTTAAATGCTCTTGTTATTATTTGTCTTCTAGCATAAATACAATAGATTATAAAGATTCAATGACATTACTATAAGTTTTATAAATACTTGCAGTGTACGTGCGTTTTAAATATGAGACTACTTGTTGTATTACGTTGTATCAGAACAAGATAGAAACAATGAAAAAAATACTAAAACGCCTAGAGCTTATATCTTCGGCGATAGATTTAGAAGAAAATGAGATGATAGAGGAGCAGGTGTGTAAACTGCGAGCGACTTTCGCTAGATGATGATGTGCTAGAGATATTGGAGATGATAGAGCAGAGACGCTATGAGTTTGTCATCTCTTCTATCACGGCGTATGTACATCGTTTCTCTGGTCTCTCTGTCTATCAAGACCCACAGATACAAGGGCTAAAGGTAGAACTTTCTATGCTTGAAAAAGAGTTAAACAGTCTTTCTGAGACTCAAAATGAGTATCTATCAGAGATTAATGCTTTTACTTCTGATTATTATCGGCATTTAGGGGCTGTGATAGAAGAGATTTTGAGACTGCAACAAGAGGTGGCTCAAAAAGCATTTGATAAAGGTCAGATAGATGAAGAGGAGCTAAAGGCATCCAAAGATGAGTATAAGTCATTTTATGAAGAGGCGATAACGCAATCCAAAGAACAAACGCTTACACTCACAGCCCAAGAGGAAAAAGAGTTGAAATCTCTGCTACCGAAAAGCCAGTAAATTGACACATCCTGATATTGTGGCAGAGGTGTTCAAAGAGGAAGCAAAAGAGATATTTATCGCTCTTAATAGTGCGTATAAAAGAAAAGATTTGGCTAAGGTTAAAGAGATATTAGAGGGGCTAGAGAGTGGCAAAACTTTTGCTTATGGTTCTGATGAGATAAATGACAAAGAGCTACTACGCAAAAAATCAGAAACTTTGAGAGAGAAGATAAGGGTTGTAAAAGAAGAGATAGAAACACTACTGCAAAGTGAAACTTATATGACTATCAAAGAAACAGATGATTTGGATGCGTATTTTGATGCACTCAAAGAGAGTTTGGTTTTTGAGAAAGAGACATTGGTTTTGGAATTGTTGAAGGTGTAGTGAATGAAAGGTAAATAATGTCCGAATTAGAAAGAATAGAACAACTAGAAAAAGAGATTAGAGAGTTAAAGGGCTTGAATGATCGAGAGTATTCCTACTTATAGTTTTACTAAAATTAGGGCTAGAAGAATTAAAAGAGTTTTGTATGATATTAAAAAGCAATGCGTTCATAATAATAGTTTTGAAAAATGGTTTGATAATACTATAGAGATAAATGAAATTATAGAATACTTTTTAGATAAAACTGATAGAGGAAAATAAATTATTTATAAATAGTTATAATGAAGAAGATTTAAAGGTACATTTTATTATCCCTTTACTTGAATAAAGTACGATTTAAATCTATTGAACATAATATTTAGAGATTTTTATGAATAATAAAATTGTCTTATAAAACAGATAAATTTATTTTTAGTGGTACGAGCTGATTTTGTGGTATCCAAAGGGCTATTTGAGAGCGGAAAAACCCTATTTTTTTATTCAAGAATTTAAACAAGCTGAACATATTTACTAGATCCACGAACCACAACTCTTAGCAGAACTCATGTAAGTGCTGTAGAACTAAACAATGATAATATCTATGCGAGGTGCATACATAGTAGGAGCTATTTGGAACTTTGTGATTTTAGAAAAGTTGGGTAAAGATAAATATCAATATTTTGTAAGTGAAAATTTTGACTCTTCTAAAATAGGAGATTTAAAAGGGATTTATCGGAATTTGGTTTTTGTTAAAGAGGAGATTGTGGAAAGAGTGAAGAAGGAGAATGCAGAATGAAACTCAAAAAACTACCAATAGGCATACAAACCTTTAGTAAAATAAGAAACGATGACTATATCTATATAGATAAAACAAAAGAAGCATTAGAGCTTATAGAAAATTATACTTATACTTTTTTATCTCGTCCACGACGATTTGGAAAGTCTCTATTTTTGGATACTTTGCATAATATATTTGAGGGTAAGAAAGCGTTATTTAAAGATTTGTATATCTATGACAAGTGGGATTGGGATACGACTTATCCTGTGATAAAGATAACTTGGGATGGAAATTTACAAACTACTAACAATCTTGAAAGAGTAGCCATAAATAGTCTAAATCAAAATCAAGAGAGATTAGGGGTAGAGTGTGAAGATACCCAAAATTTATCCATGTGTTTTTTAGAACTAATACAAAAGGCTTACGAAAAATATAATCAAAGAGTCGTTATTCTCATAGATGAATACGATAGACCTATTTTGGATACTATAGATAATATTGAACAATCCAAACTCAATAGAGAGTTTATCAAGGGTATGTATTCTGTGATGAAAGGGGCTGATGCTTATATTAAGTTTGTGTTTTTGACAGGTGTGAGTAAGTTTAGCAAGGCTTCTATCTTCTCTGGGCTTAATATGCTTGAAGATATTAGCCTTACGCCAAAATTTGGAAATATCTGTGGCTATACACAAAAGAATATAGAGAACGAATTTTTACCTTATCTTGATGGCATAGATTTAGTAAAAGTAAAAGAGTGGTACAATGGGTATAACTTTTTAAAAGATGATGTCTATAATCCTTTTGACCTCTTAAAATTTATCAAAAATGATTTTATATTTGATAACTATTGGTTTGCTACAGGAACACCTACCTTTCTGATAAAACTCATAGAAAAAAATAACTACTTTTTACCAAGATTAGCCAACCTTACCGTAGGCAAAGAGATGTTAGATAGCTTTGATATAGAAAACATCAACCTTGAAATGATACTCTATCAAGCTGGGTATTTGACTATTGATAAGATGATAGAGAAGCGAAGAGGTGGGATAGAATATAAACTAAAACTTCCAAATATGGAAGTGAAAAGTTCTCTAAACAGTGTCATTATAGACTTTTTAACCCATCAACATAGCCAAAAGAGTAAACACCAAGATGAACTCTATGACGCACTCATTGATAATGATTTGGAACTCTTAAAAACTTCTCTTATAGCAATGTTTGCTTCCATTCCAAATAATAATTACACCAAAAACAACATACTCCACTATGAGGGATTTTATGCTTCTGTCATTTATGTATATTTACAAAGTTTAGGCTTAGACATCATAGGTGAAGATGTAACTAACCTAGGACGCATAGACTTGACGGTTAAGATTGATAAATATATTTATATTATAGAGTTCAAAGTAGGCAAAGAGAATGCTTTGGCTCAAATCAAAGAGAAAAATTATGCACAAAAGTATCTGAATAAGGGGAAGGAGATAATTTTGGTGGGGATTAATTTTGATGAAGAGGTGAGGAATATTTCTGGGTTTGAGTGGGAGAGGATAGTATGTTAGCAGATATATATCCAAAGATAAAAAATGATTAGACAAAGTGTACATAAAAGTTTGAATTTTCAGAAATGGATTTTCATTTTTCTTTGGATTAATTTTAAACTTTGAGTATAATATATCAAAACAAAAGGGGAGTAGATGAAAACCATACAAGAGTATAAACATATCTCTAAAGTTGATTTATCTACACCTCTTGAAGATGATGAGGATTAAGAGAAAGAAAGAAAATGATAATAAAAACAAATTTTAAAAAAGTATTAGACGCACTAGAGTTTCAAAAGAACCAAAATACTTACATCAAAGAATATGCAGAATTTAACACGCAGTTAAAAGTAGATTTTGATAAAGAGATATTAATATATCCCGAGGAGGATGGTTTCACGATCAATGAAAGACAAACATGTAACTTTAAACAAGCAGAAAATTTTGTTGTGTTTGAGTGTATAGATAGACTTTTATCACAAGGGTATAACCCCAAACATATAGAACTAGAACCCAAATGGCAGGTAGGGCATGGTGCGAGTGGTGGTCGTGCTGATATTCTTATCAGAGACAATAACAATAAAGCATTGCTTATTATAGAGTGTAAAACAGCAGGAAGTGAGTTCAAAAAAAGCATGGGATAGCACTTTGGTTAAACCCACACAAATATTTTCTTATGCCAAACAAGATGGAGATACCAAATTTATTGCCCTTTATGCCAGTGATTTTTTGGATAAAAAGCTTGTATCAGATTATTACCTCATTAACTTAGTGGATGACAAAAAATATCTCTATGAAAACAACTTAAAAAAATCCTATAAAGAAGCCCAAACAGTAGAAGACCTTTATGAAGTATGGAGTGAAACTTATAAAAAAGCCTTTAACACGAGAGGAATTTTTGAATCTAATAAAGCCTATTTTATAGGATTGGAAAAGACCAATATTGATGACCTAAATATCGTCTCTTCCAAAGATATTCAAGGCAAATATAATGCCTTTGCAACGATTATGAGGCAGCATAATATAGGAAGTCCTGAAAGAGCCTTTAATGTTTTGGTCAATCTTTTTTTGTGTAAAATTATTGATGAAAATAGCAACCAAAAAAACAAAAATAGTGAACTTAAATTTTATTGGAAAGGTGTCTCTTATGATGATGCTTTTGGGCTTCAAGACAGACTTCAAGAGCTGTACAAAGAAGGAATGTTCAATTTTCTCAATGAAGAAATAACCTATATTTCTGATAAAACCATTGATGATATGTTTGAAAAAGTAGATATAAATTCTCTCAAAGAAGATGTCAAAAAGCGATTTAGAGAACAGAAGTTTTTTACCAATAATGACTTTTCTTTTTTGGATGTGCATAGCCAAATGCTTTTTTATAAAAACTTTGAAGTCCTGCTCAAAGTGATTGAACTCTTTCAAGATATACGGCTCACGGGCGTAGAAGACAATCAATTTTTAGGTGATATGTTTGAGGGCTTTTTGGACAATGGAGTCAAACAAAGCGAGGGGCAATTTTTTACGCCTATGCCTATTGTCAAATTTATCATCAATGCCTTACCCCTAGACGCGATAAAAAAACAAGAAGACAAACCCAAAGCCATAGATTATGCTTGTGGAGCAGGACATTTTCTCAATGAAGTAGCCAAAATATTTGACAGAGATGAAGTCGTGGGCATAGAAAAAGAGTATAGACTTTCCAAAGTTGCCAAAGTCTCTGCCTTGATGTATGGACAAGAAAATATCAATATTATCTACAATGACGCACTCAAAGAAGACAAAGATGTTCCAAACAATAGCTTTTCACTTCTTGTTGCCAATCCTCCTTATAGTGTAAAAGGGTTTTTGGAAACATTGCCCAAAGAAGAGAGAGAAAAGTTTGAACTACTCAAAAGCATAGAAGCCAAAAGTTACACAGCCAACAACTCTATAGAATGCTTCTTTATAGAACGAGCCAAACAGCTACTCAAAACCAATGGCGTAGCAGGGATTATCTTGCCCTCATCAATTCTTTCCAAAGGTGAAGGGGCAAACACTTATGTAGCCACAAGAGAGATACTGCTCAAATATTTTGACATTGTAGCCATTGCAGAGTTTGGAAGTGGTACATTTGGTAAAACAGGCACAAATACTGTGACGCTATTTCTCAAAAGAAGAAATGATGTAGAAAATATCGTAGGAAAATATGCCGATTTAACAAAAAATATTTTTAAAGGGAATCTTCTTATACAAGGTCAATTTAAAGACAAAGAAATACTCAAAAAATATACCCAACATATAGGCATAGACTATGATTTATACAAAAGCTTTTTAGCAGAACAGCCCTCTAAAAAATGCTTAAAAATAGAAATCGTAGAAGCCTATCTTTCAGCCTTTGAAAAAGCCACAGAGACCAAACACCGAAGAAAAGCCAACTATTATAAAAGATTTTCAACAATCAGAAAATACAAAACAGAGAAAAAAGCCTTTATCGCTTATGTCAAATCCATAGAAGCAGATAAGTTTTATTATTTTACACTCTCTTGTGAAAACAGCCAAAAAGTCCTCATCATCAAAGCCCCCACAGACAACAAAGCCAATAAAAAGTTTTTGGGTTATGAATGGAGTGGAAGAAAAGGAAACGAAGGCATACAATACAACGGAGGCACACTCAACAGCATAAACACCGTGCTTTATAATCCGATAGACAAAGACGATGAAAGCAAAATAAACACACTCATCACGAGGAACTTTGCTAATGAAGAGATAGAAATACCCAAAGATTTAGAAGAATTTGTATCTAAAGCTAGTTTAGTAGATATGCTTGATTTTACTAGAGTTGAGTTTTCTAAGGCTTTTAGGTTGAATATTTCTAAAAAAGTAGAGATTTTTAGTAAGTGGAAATTAGTAAAGCTTAAAGATATTGCAGATATTCAAAGTGGAGGAACTCCAAAGTCAGATAATTTAAAATATTGGAATGGAGATATTTTTTGGGCTACATTAGTTGATACAAAAGAAAAGTATTTGGTATCAACAAAAAGAAAAATTACTTTTGAAGGATTAAGTAATAGTAGTGCTAAATTATTACCTATTAATAGTGTTATATTTTCAAGTCGAGCAACTATTGGAGAGGTAAGTATTGCAAAAGTAGAAATTTCAACAAATCAGGGTTACAAAAATTTTATTTGTTATAAAGATAAAATACATTATGAATATTTATATGAAATTTTGAAAAAATATTCTTCTAGTATTGAATTACTAGCTAGTGGAACAACTTTTAAAGAAGTTTCAAAAAGTGTTATTTCTAATTTTAAAATTCCTCTCCCTCCTTTAAATATTCAAGAAGAGATAGTGAAAGCTTGTCAAAAAGTAGATGATGAGGTGGGGAAAGCGAATGAGATTATTAAAAATTGGAAGGTCAATATTGAAAATTATTTTCAAGAAATTTCTTTAAAAGCTAATATCTCACATAGATTGAGTGATGATACTAAATTTAAAGTATTTATTGGGAGAAGAATTGTTCAAAAAGATATAGAAAATGAAAAGATAGGATTGCCTATTTATAGTGCAAATGTTTTTGATATATTTGGATATACAAGTAAAAACTTGATAGAAGATTTTGTTCTACCTTCTATTTTATGGGGTATTGATGGTGATTGGATGGTAAACTACATATCAGAGAATAATCCTTTTTATCCAACAGACCATTGTGGTGTTATTAGAGTAAAAAGTAAAGATATTAATCCTCGTTATCTTGCTTGGGTTTTAGATAATGAAGGTAAACGAGTAAATTTTTCAAGAACACATCGTGCTTCAACACAAAGAGTTAAGAATATTGATATAAAAACACCACCTATAACAGAACAAAATAAAATCGTTTCAAAAATAGAAATCTTAGAAATAAAAATAGCAGAAGCTAAAGAGATTATAGAGGGTGCTAGTTTTAGGAAAGAGGGGATTTTGAGGGATTTTTTATGAGCGAACTAGAAAGAATAGAACAACTAGAAAGAGAGATTAGAGAGTTAAAGGGCTTGGATAGGCAAAGAGGTATAGAGACTTTTTCATATTCTCAAATAAGCCTAAAAGATTTAAAAAAAGTGACTTTTCTTAAAAAAATATTTGATAACAGACCTTTTGATGAATGGTTCTCTTTTTCTAAAGAAATTAATGAAGATGATAGACTTTTTTTGGAAATATTACTCTCTAAATATGGACAACTTCTTAAATCTTATAAAGAAGAAACACTAAAAGCTAATTTTATCATTCCTATTATAAATCGTGTAAATTTTTCTCTCTTGAGATGGAAACCTCTCCTTTTTATGAAGAGATAATTACTTATGAGAGTGAAAAATTTATTTTTACTGGAGCAACAGATTTTATTGTCTCAAAGGGTTTAGAATATTCTGAGAAACCCTATTTTTTTATCCAAGAGTTTAAAAAAGGCATCAAAGGTTCAGACCCAGAACCACAACTTCTAGCCGAACTCATATCAGCCATAGAACTAAATAACGATAAATCTATGCGAGGTGCATACATAGTAGGGGCTATTTGGAACTTTGTGATTTTGGAGAAGTTGGGTAAAGATAAATATCAATATTTTGTGAGTGAAAATTATGACTCTTCTAAGATAGGAGATTTAAAAGGGATTTATCGGAATTTGGTTTTTGTGAAAGAAGAGATTATAGAGAGAGTGAAAAGGGAAAAATATGAGTAGAAAACTAGTAAGCTTTGACTGGGCTATGAAAAAGATTTTGAGACAAAAAGCAAACTTTGGAATTTTGGAAGGATTCTTAAGTGAACTTTTTAGATTTGATATAAAAATAGAAGAAATTTTAGAGAGTGAAGCCAATCAAGATAGCGAAGATGATAAGTTTAATCGTGTAGATTTATTGGCAAAAGATGAGTATGGTGAGCTAATATTAATAGAAGTCCAATATGATGGACAGCAAGATTATTTTCATAGAATGCTTTATGGAGCGTCCAAACTTATTTGTGATTATATGGAAAAATCAGATGAGTATCAAAAAGTCAAAAAAGTATATTCTGTAAATATAGTCTATTTCGCTCTAGCTAAAGGTAGCGATTATCTCTATTATGGCAAAACTCAATTTGAGGGAATGAACCAAGAAAATGAGATTTTTAAACTATCAAATCATCAACAAAAACAGTTTGGTATCAAAGAAGTACATCAAATATTTCCTGAATATTATGTAATACGCGTCAATAAATTTGATGATATAGTCAAAAATAGTATAGATGAGTGGATATATTTTCTCAAAAATGAGAAGATAAAAGACAATTTCAAAGCCAAAGGTTTGGACGAAGCCAATGATATACTAGATGTAATGAAACTCCCAGAAGAAGCAAAAGCTATATATGATAGAAAGATAGAGAATAAAAGATATAAAAAATCACTATTGCACTCTGCTAGGATAGAGGGAGAGAATAAGAGAAATATTGAAATAGCCAAAAATCTACTCAACGCAAATATAGATATTAAAGTGATTGTTCAAACTACAGGATTGAGTATGGAAGAGATAGAGAAATTGAAATAACAAAGTTGTTGAAGGTGTAGCCATCTTAAATTCTTGGTGGATAAATCCACTCTACAGGGGGAAATGTGCATAATTTTATACTAAAAGTTTCTTATATTATGGAAGACTCTACACACTATCAAAAAATAAAATCATTTTTTAGTTCACTACTTGAAGATGCTACTTATCCTTATAAGAAATACTTTGATAGATTTATGATTGTACTCATTATTATTTCTGTTTCTATTTTGATTATGAGTAAAACAGGTAAAATTCCTGAGTGGATGATGGCATTTGATCTTTATTTCGTGACGGCTATTTTTGCTTTAGAATATTTGTTGAGATTATGGATAAACGATGATATACATAAAATGATTGTTTCTTCATCCTCTAGGCATGGTAAGTTTGGTGTATATTGGAGCATCATAAAATCTAAACTACGCTATATGGTCTCTCTTCCTGCATTGATAGACCTAGTAGCGATCTTTCCACAATTTAGAATTATACGGCTTCTTAAATTGTATCACTATATGCATGGGGCATCTAGTCTCTTTAATGCTTTAGTTAAAAAACGTTTTGAATTTATTTTTTTTGGGTTATATGCTTTTTGGTGTTACTTTTACTTTTGGTTCTATATTTTACCTGCTAGAGTTTGGTATCAATGAAGCATTGGGTTCTTATCTTGATGCCATTTATTGGGCATTGGTAACTATCTCAACTGTAGGGTATGGTGATATCTCTCCTGTGACGCAGATGGGTAAAGTGGTGTCAATGTTTAGTATCATATTTGGTATTGCTATGATCTCGTTTGTTACTTCTATGATGGTTTCAGCTTTTTCTGAAAGATTTGATGAGTTACGTAACCAAGATAGCATTAGGTATGTAAATAAAATGTATAATGTGGTCATTATTAATGGTTATGGACATTTGGGTACAATTATTGCTGAAAAACTAAAAATACATAAAAGATATCAAGCTGTGATTATAGAAAGTGATGAAATAAAAGCCAAAAGTGCTATAGCAGATGGCTACCAAGTGATACATGCAGATGGTTCATCCCAAAAGCTTATTAAGACATTGTATGAGAGAGGCAATATTACTGCAATGTTGACATTGAGAAGTTCTGATATAGAAAATATTTATTTTATCCTTAATGCTAAAAGCGTGCAACGTGAGTCTATAGTTTATAGCCGTATGAATCAAGTGGAGTTACGTCCACAGTATGATGCTACAAAAGTGAATGCTTTGGTTGAACCTTATGAGTTAGTCGATACAAAAGCATTTCAGTATTTAAAGAAACACAGTGAAGAAGAGAAGAAAAGTATTTTATTTTTTGGATATACGCATAAAAGTAGTCATATCTGTAAAAAACTTCAAGATCTGGGGTTAGAAATACGTATCTATGAAGTGGACAATACACGATATGAAAATGCAAAGTTAGATGGATTTAGCAACATAACTTTCATAAAAAATAATGCTTTGGAAGTAGTAGATATTTATGATAGCATTGCAGTATGCGCTATGGATGAGGAAGAATTGAATGTTTATTATGCCATTACCTTACGTTCAAATGGATTTAGCTCTAAGATCGTAGCCTTATCAGACACTAAAGAAGACAATAGAAAACTACTTCTAGCAGGGGTAAGCAAGATATTTGATATGTATGATGAAAGTGCTTCACGATTTGTGGAGATTATAGAAAAAGGAGAAGATGTATGAAGATAGCAATTATAGGGGCAGGGAAATGGGGACAGGCATTGTATCATGCTTACAGTCAAGATAATGATGTAGTGATCCATTCTAGGACTGTAAAAAAGATAGAAAACTTTGTTTCTTTAGATGAAGCATTAAACAGGGAGTATTTGGTTGTAGCACTTCCTGCACAATTTGTACGTGCTTGGATGGAAAGAAACTTTGAAGACAGAGGACAAAATATTTTGGTGGCGGCTAAGGGAATAGAGACATCGACAGGGTCTTTCCTAAATGATATTTATGGTAATTTTGTCTCTGCGGATAGACTTGCGTTTATCTCTGGTCCTTCTTTTGCTGCTGAGGTACAGAAGTCTCTTCCCACAGCACTCATCATAAGCTCTACAAATCTAGTGTTGGCACAAACTTATGCGGATCTTTTACCAAAATTTATAAAAGGCTATGTCAGTAGTGATGTGGTGGGTGCAGAAGTTTCAGGAGCTTACAAAAATGTCATCGCTATAGCTGGTGGTGTTTGTGATGGTTTGAACTTGGGTAATAATGCTAGAGCAGCATTGATTTCAAGAGGATTGGTAGAGATGACACGTTTTGGAGAAGCCTTTGGTGCAAAAACAGAAACCTTCCTTTCTTTAGGTGGAGCAGGAGATCTCTTTCTTACGGCAAGCTCTACACTTTCCAGAAACTACCGTGTAGGTTTGGGGCTTTCTAAGGGAAAAAGTATGGATGACATACTGGAAGACTTAGGTGAAGTAGCAGAGGGGGTTCCTACAGCTAAAGCCTTGCATAAAATAGCAAAAGACAAAGAGATCTATCTTCCTATCGCACAAGAAGTTTATGCCATGATTGAAGAGGGGAAAGATCCGATGAAAAGTGTGAAAGATTTGTTACGTTAAGATGTTATGATTAGTATTGTAAGAGGATTTTAGGTAAAATGTTTCTTTTTGGGAGCATAAATGTTTAAAAATATAGTATTTACTTTGGTATTGTTATCGTCCACACCTCTTTGGGCATCACTTTTTGGTGACGATAAAAAAGAGGTGCTTATGCCCAAGCACATCATCAAAATTTCAGGTGAGGCGTATTTTGATAAATCACAAATGTTTGATGCTTTGGGTGTTGAATATAAGAGTATGTTCCAATTTTGGAAAGATGATACAGCGACTATCAAAGATAAACTTTTACCTACATTACATGCTTCTCTAAGAGCTTTTTATGATTCTGAAGGCTTTTATGATGCTACATATACGATCAAAGAGTCCAATCTAACTACACTTATCAAAGTCAAAGAAAATAAACCAGTAAAAGTTGGAGATATTAATATCTCTAGTGATTATGATATAGCATCATGGGTTACATTTAAAAAAGGTGATGTATTTCAAGCGAAAAAGTTTATAGCTATAAAAAGCAAAATTATGGGTCACTTACTTAAAAATGGGTATTGCTCTTATGCTCTGGACACTAAAGCTTATGTGGATTTGAAGAAACATATTGTTGACATTAAGTATACGTTAAAAAAAAGGTGGTATATGTACTTTTGGTGCAGTGACAATAATAGGGAATAAGACTGTTGATGATGATGTACTGAAATCAAGAGTACATGCCAAAGAGGGAGAAAGATTTTCTACTGAATTGGTGAATGACACTTCTGATGCCATGTATGGCCTTTTGGCTTTTGATTCTGTTTTGATTGCTGTAGATAGGAAAATATATAATGTTGTACCTGTTGATATCAAAGTTAAAGAGATGGAACGACCCTATCATTTTGAAGCAGGTCTAGGTTATGATACCTACGTAGGTGCAAGAGTTCATAGTTCTTTGACTAAACATAATTTTTTTGGTGATGCTCAGATGCTAAATCTTAAACTGGCATGGTCAAAGCTTGAACAGTTGGCTATGTTAAGTTTTTACAGACCCGTTCTCTTTGATATTTCGGGTTATTATATAGGCATAGGGGCTAAACTGGGATATTCAAACTTAGAATTTGATGGTTTTCAAGAAGAAAAAACATTTTTGAGAACCTATCTTGACCATCAAAGTGAAAGAGTCAACCTGAAAGTAGGTATTGCATCTGAAGTGATTAATGTCAATGCCTGTAGATAACCTTAGATCTAGGCGAAGAACTACAATTTGCAGTAAATGAAGGTGAGTTCATACTGTCTGTATCCGTATGTTGATTTTGTGTATGATGCTAGAGATTCTAAGCTCAATCCCAAATATGGCTATTATATTTCAGCATATCTTGAAACTGGGTTTTCAGATGAAGCATCTAGTGTTTATTATAAAGCACTACTTGAAGGTAGATTTATTCATACTGTTGGTAATCTTACATTGGCCGCAGTGGGTAAAGCAGGTGTAGTAGATGAAGAGGTAAGCGAAAGTCTTCCCGAATCAAAATATTTCTTCGCTGGTGGAGCTTTTTCCAACCGTGCTTATGGATTTAGAGAATTGGGTGTGATACTATCTTCTACAGAAGATTCAATATATGGTGCTTCAACTTGGGCTAACCTTACTTTAGAAGCTGATTATCCTATCTGGGGTGATTTGTATGGCGCTGTTTTTACTGACAATACTATGCTAACCGAAGATTCTTATGATTTTACTGGTGAGATAATCTCTTCTGCCGGGGTTGGGGTACGGTATATGACCCCTATAGGACCCTTTAAACTTGATGTGGGTATGAACGTTGCGGATACTTCGCAGTATGGGATATCATTTCAGATAGGACAATCATTTTGATTTTTAAAAAAATATTTTATAGTTTCTTAGTGTTTTTTGTAGCACTGATAGTCATAGTGGTTTTTGCTGCAAATTCATCATGGGTTATTAAAAAAGCAGCAGATAAGTTTGCACCTGAGTATAAGATATCTTATGA
Organism: Sulfurovum sp.; assembly: GCA_030949725.1. Lineage (GTDB taxonomy): Bacteria > Campylobacterota > Campylobacteria > Campylobacterales > Sulfurovaceae > Sulfurovum. The sequence continues at coordinate 203,423 of JAUZSE010000006.1, forward strand.
TGATATCAGAGGGAATGTTTTTACAGGTGTCAAAATACTGGGTCTAAAATTTGACGGTAAGACAGTCACTAAGAAGATAACATTTGCTTGGAACCCTTCTAAGATCCTCTATAAAAGAGTAGCGATCAATGAAATCTCTGTAGAAGATTTGGACGTTGATGTGGTTAAAGCACTGATAGATTCTTTCCCAGCAAGTGAAGACAACAGTAGTTCTGAGCCTCTTCCTGTAATCATACTTGTCGATAAAGTACATGTAAGTGTGAATGCTTTTGAAGAACAGGGCATACGCATTTCTAAAACTGTGTTAGATGTGGAAGACCTGATTTATGCCAACGATGAGATAGGCATTGATTTTCTTAGCTTAAAGGTAGACACAAATATAACAAATATTTTACTCGAAGCATCTATTGATGATGGAAAATTGGTTATAGATACTTTGGATATTGAAAATATAGATAGTGACTCTTTAGAAAAAATGTTTTTGACCGATAATAATGATAGCAATGCTTCTAAAAATGAGAAAGTTGTCAAAGAAGAGGGTACACAAGAGGAGATGAATCCTCTCATTCCTAAAGAAGTGTTCTTGAAAAAGTTCGTACTTTCTTTGAAACCAAGACTTTATAAATCTGCAAAAATAGTAGCAGTGGATATACAGGTAAATAATCTTCAAGCAGATATTGAAAAAATACTGTCAAATGGTGAAAATAGTATTAGTGTAGAAAAATTTTCTCTTTTATTTGACTCTAATGTGACGCATTTAGATCTTTTAGGAAATCTTCAAGCAGACACTTTGACATTGGAAGAAGTGAATATATCCGATATGAATACCCTTGCATTACAAGCTCTTTTTGTGTCAGATAAAAATATCTCTAGTACTACAGAGGATAAAGAAGTCGAAGAGAAGAATGAAGTCAATCATTTGGTTCCTAAGTATGTAGTGCTTAAGTCTTTGAGTACAGAGATAATGCCTGCAAGCTATGACCCTGTAAATATAACGCATCTTCTATTGAGAGTAAAAGATCTTACCTTAGATATACAAAAACTTATGGTAGAAAATGGCTCTATAGATCTAAATGGAAGCACAAACTTTTCCAATATTACATATGCTGGAAAAATTAAAGACAATCAACTTCTAGGTTCTGTGGTGCTACGTCCACATGAAGCACTTTTTACCCTTTACAAATTACCAGTACGAAGAGAAGCGATAGGGGATCTCACTATTGATATAGATGCTAGCGAAGAACATATAATTCTAGATATTAAGGCAAAAGCAAAACAGATACTTGTGGTGAAAAAATTAGATGATAATATCAGTCAAGCCTTTAATCTTGATATAGACTCTTTGCTAAGTCATGTAGTTTATACTTTGGCAGATAATACTCTGGTAGCAGATACAAAAATAATGATAACTACACCCTATGCCGAAGATGTCTCCGTAACGAACAAATTTATACTGGATCAAAACATAAGTTACTCTGGAGAAGTGAATGTGGTAAAACTTATTGGGATTGAAGCTAAGTTTGTGAAACCTTTAAATAATTTGATGCTGAAATACACAGGTAATCTTGATTCTCTAAAAACAGATATTTCTTCAGATGGACTCAAAGGAACTTTTGTGTCATCTGATATGAAAAAAGGTGATTTTCATATAGAGACTATAGAAGCTATAGGCTTAGACAAAATGCTTACGCTTCCGGATGAACTCAACGGCACTAAGGTTAATGTTGTGATTGACGTGCCTTTGGATTTTGCGATGACAGACCCGATGACTGCAAAAGTAAAAGTGAGTTCAAATATTTCAAACCTTGATGCTGATATTACTTATGATGAAATCTTAGAGGCTAAGGTTGTAGTCACAATACCTAAAAATTCTCTTTTAAAAAACTTTGATAAAAATGTAAAATGGAATGTGCTTAGCCCACTTGTTATAAATGCTGTTTTAGATGAAAATGATGTAACATTAAATTTGAAGTCTAAAGCACTTTCTTCTGATATCAAATATGGCTTAAATGATGGAAAAGTGCTAGGTCAAATAAGACTTGCAGGATTAGTGATAGATGTAAAAGGTTTGGCTGAAGAAAAAATTGCTATCTCTGCCAATGTCAATGCCATAGAATCTCTGATGACATCAGTACAAGCACTTTATACTGTAGAAGGACTTCCTCCTGTAGAAGGTGCATTGAACTTATCGATGGATGTGATTAACTTGGAACAGGTAGATCTATCACTCTCATCGCCAAAAATCATTTATCATGCAGACCGTGAAACTGAGCATATTATAAATGATGTAAAATTACTAATCAGTGCGGACAAATCAAAAGTAGAACTAAAATCCTATGCCGTAAGGTATGATGAGATAAAGGTTTTTTCTACAAAACCTTCTCTTGTCAAGATGAAAGAAGAAAATATTGAAATTTCAGAACTTTGGATTAATGACCAACTAAAAGTAGTAGGAAAATATAATACAAAAACAAAAAAAGGAAATATCTCTACGGATGCAACAAAGCTACACATTGCTCATGAGATGATAGATATGGATTTGGCTATAGATATACAAACGATATTGAATGAAGATAAAACATCTATCAATGGTAAGGTTATACTCTTGGGTGGGGATATTCATTATGACATGAGTACAAAGACCTATCCCTCCGACAGTGATATTCTCATTGTACAAGATATAAAAGACGAGAAAGCGAGTCCATTTATGGACAATCTTAGTATGATGCTCAATGTATCAACAAAAAAATCACTTATTTATAAAAAAGGGCCTATTGATATTAAGGTAAAAGTAAATCTTAGTATTCACAAAGCTGAACATTCTGAACTTATGGTTTTGGGTGATGTAACGATAGTTAAAGGTGGGAGTTATACCTTTGAAGGGAAAAAGTTTGTTTTAGATAAAAGTAACATTTATTTTACGGGTAATCCCAGTAAACCATTGCTTGATATGAGTATTAAATACAAATCTTTAAACCATCTTATTACCATTGGTATATCAGGTACACCTGCTACTCCAAACATTACTTTTTCTTCTGTACCTAGTTTAGGGAAAGAGCAGATACTTTCTATTATTTTGTTTGATTCTGAGGAAGGTGCGGGAACAAACTCTGGTGAAGATATGATGAAAATGATGGGAGGGGCAATGGCAAAATCAGCACTTTCAAATATGGGTATACAGCTTGATCATCTTGCCATTGGATCAGATGGATCCATAGAAGTGGGTAAAAAAATTACAGATAAAATTACGTTTATTTATATCAATGATGAACTTCCAGAAGTAAGAATAAAATATCAACATTCTTCGCGTTTAGAGAGTGTTGTTTCTGCGGATGAAGAGTCAAGTGGTTATGATATTGTGTACAAGAGAGATTTTAAATCTGAAGATTTTATTTTTAGTCGTTAGGAGTCAGAATCTTTATTTATGCTTAAGTTCTATCTCACTATACTTAGGTTAAGATAAGTTTAAACTTATTGCGAAGTAAAAACAGAAAGTTATAGGTCTGTAGTGATAAAGATCACTAGACAAAAAAAGTCTGTTTTATTAGTTTTATTGATGGGATTAAGAGGGTTGAAATGAAGCTACTAAAAAATAAAACTATACTTCAGTTATTGATGATTATCATGGTGGGGATATGTGCATTCATCTTATATACTACTTACACTGAGTATCAAAAATATGATGCTGCACAAAACAACACACAAACCTCTTCTTTCTTATCTAAATTAGAGTCTGTATTGCATAGATTAGAAGAAGAAAGAATCAATAACTCACGCTACTTGGCATCAACAATAGAAATAAACCTTGATAAACTTAAAGAGTCAAGAGCTTCTGTAGATGTTACTTTGGATCAACTGGATACATTTTTTAAACATAATAGTGTCTATGAAAGCTATAGTAAAGAGATCAATACTATAAGAACTGAACTTGTACGCGCAAGAAAAGAAGTAGAAAATAAAAGTGATAGAACTATAGTATTTAAAGATCAGTATAGTATGATCATAGAATCATTGTTAAAGATACTTAATGCTATAGAACTGATACAACAATATGAGCCAATAAAAAATAATCTATCTATGTATGGGAAGTATACACGATTGAAAGAAAACAGTGTTTTGGAAAATACAGGTATCTATTTTGTTTTACTTAAATCAAAAGCTATGTCTGAAGCCAATATTGTATTCTGGAATAAACTAATAACCAAAGATGTATTGCCTAGAATTGATTTTTTTATAAATACTAAGCTTGGAGCAGAGATAGAAGCATTACTTTCATCAGAAGCATTTGATGCCATCCTTTCAGTAGAGCGTAAAATGATTTTATATGAAGCTAAGAGGAATAATTATTCAGTTTCTCCTGTGGGATGGATAAACCAAATAAATAAAAAGATAGATTATTTTACTAAAGTACAATCCATGTTGCGCCTAGATATTCAAAAAATGGAACAATCGTTTTTATCTGAACAAAAAAAGATCATATTGTGGTATGCTATAGCTTCTTTTGTACTGTTACTATTATTTTTTAGATTACTTGGAAGTTATATGAGTGTATCTAGGGACAGTAAGATCTCTAAAGATACTTTAAAAGATATAGCTATGGTTTTCAATGTGAGTCAGCAGTTAGAAATCCAAAGATTGATTAGAGAGGGGAAAGTAAATCATATCTATAAGTTCTTAATTAAAGCTATTTTGGATGCTAATCAGACAAAAGATCTTTTCCTTGCAAGTATGTCCCATGAAATTCGTACACCGCTAAACGGTATTCTTGGATTTACACAGTTACTAAAAGAGTCTGATGCCACAGAAGAGCAGGCAGAATATATTTCTATTATAGAAAAAAGTTCAGGTAATCTTTTGACTATTGTCAATGATATTTTGGATCTCTCTAAAATAAAAGCACAAAAGATAGAACTTGAAAATATAGAATTCGACCCCATTGATACTTTTGAAACTGCAGCTGAATCTTACTCTGCAAAAGCTGCAGAGTCACAAATTGATTTTAATCTTTTCTTAGATCCAAATTTACCTACTCTGTTAGTAGGTGATCCTACAAAAATTTCTCAGATTATTATAAACCTTGTAAGCAATGCCATGAAGTTTACCGCAAAAAATGGGGAAGTCAACGTCAATGTAGAGAAGCTTTCCGAGACCAATGATGAAGTACAAGTAAAATTTGAGGTTGCTGATACAGGTATTGGTATTACTAAAGAACAAAAGAGTAAGATATTTGAAGCATTTTCACAAGCAGATGTAAGTACTAGTAGAGAGTACGGTGGTACGGGTCTAGGACTCTCCATCTCAGGTAAGTTTGTTGAATTTATGGGAGGAAAACTAAGTATTTGGAGTGTGAAAGATGAAGGTACCAATTTTTACTTTACTCTGACACTCAAGAAGCCTAAGTCTGCTACACCTAGAAAGGTAGTGGATATGAGTGGCTATAGGGTTGGTATTCTTAATTCGAATATAGATGGGGAATATGTGATAAATAAAAACCTTGAAACCTATATTGCTTATACCGGAGCGAAAATTGAATATTATACGGATGAATCTATTTTGAGGCTCAAAGGTAGTTCAAAACTTCCAGATGTTCTTTTTATAGACCATTCATTTCGCCTAAGAGGGAATGAGATTGAGCAGTTTTTAGACTTTGATACAAAAATAATAGTGATGGCAACAGTAGACCAAAAAAAGAAATCTAAAACGCTATAGCTCACGTATTGATAAATTACTCTATAAGCCTATAAACTTTACAAAAACACTCAAAATGCTTAGTCAAAAAGAAGAAGATGTAGAGAAAAAAGATAAAATTGTTTTTGAAAATGTACATATTTTAGTTGCAGAAGATAATGTGATTAATCAAAAATTGTTAGGCAGTGTACTAGATCGCTTGGGTGTTAAAATTAGTATTGCTTCGAATGGAAAAAAAGCACTTGAGTCACGTATAGCACATGAGTATGATATGATATTTATGGATATAGAAATGCCTGTTATGGGTGGAATGGAAGCGACAGGGAAAATCTTAAGTTATGAACGAAATCACCATAAAAAACATATACCTATTGTTGCATTAACAGCAAATGCACTCTCTGGAGACAAAGAAAAATATTTGAGTGCAGGTATGGATGGTTATCTTTCTAAACCAATAGACTTAGAAGCATTAAATCAACTGTTAGAAAAATATTTTTATGATAGAATAAAAGAGAGTTAATGGGTTTAAGAAAGTCTTTCTTTAAAATCTTTATATCCAAATTCACGCACAACTTCCACGCTTCCATCTTCTCTTTCTATGGCAATGGAGGGTAGTTTTATCCCATTAAAGGTGCTGGCCTTAACCATAGTGTAGTGCATTTGATCTTCAAAGAGTATCTTGTCTCCTACTTTTATAGGATTATCAAAACTGTAGTCCCCCATGATATCTCCTGCCAAACATGTATTTCCTGCGAGACGATAAGTATAGGCTTTTTCTCCCACTTTTCCTGCACCCCGAACCTCTGTCACGATAAGGCATAATAATAGTGTCAGGCATATGTGCTTCTGCGGAAGTATCTAAAATAGCTAACTTCATGCCATTGTCTACGATGTCAAGGACTGTAGATATAAGTGTCCCTGTCTCCCATCCTATAGCCTCTCCAGGCTCAAGGTATACTTGGACATTGTATTTCTTTTTAAAGTCGTTAATGAGTGTTATAAGCTTTGTTACATCATATCCTTTACGGGTGATGTGATGTCCTCCTCCAAAATTGATCCATTTCATCTGTGGTATATATTCCAAGAATCTCTTTTCAAAGTTTTTGAGAACATTTTCAAGGGCTGTACTGTCTTGTTCACACAATGCATGAAAGTGTAAACCATCACATTCTGCTAAGATGGAGTTATCCATATTTTTGAAGGTTGTACCCAGTCTAGAATACAGACCACAAGGATTGTATATCTCTTTGGGTGACTCTGAATATTCAGGATTGACACGAAGTCCTAAAGAGAGAGAGGGATTTATTTTTTTTGCCCGTGAGGCAAAGCGTTTAAACTGTGCAGGAGAGTTAAATACCAGATGATGTGATATTTTTGCTATTTCATCTATTTCATCTTCTTTAAATGCAGGAGCATAAGTATGTACTTCTTTGGAAAAGGTTTCATCTGCTAGTTTTGCTTCATGTAAACCAGAAGCACAACATCCGTCCAAGTAGGGCTTAAGTAGTGGAAAACTTTTCCATAAGGCATAACCCTTAAGTGCGAGGAGTATTTTGGCATCTGTTTGCTCTTTGATATTTTTTAGGCATTCAAGATTGTTTCTAAGTAAAGTTTCTTCAAGTAGCCAACAAGGAGAGGGTAATTTTGTTATATTTTCATTATTCATAAGAAATTATAGCAATAGAAGCTAAAATATTTTGCTTATTATTTAAAAAGTTTCAATCAATTAGTAATAATTAAGGGTTTTTAGGCTAAAATTCCGCCAAATATACCACAGTAATGTAGGTTTAAAATTTATTTAAGGATGACTCGGAATGAAAAGAACATACCAACCTCATAGTACCCCAAGAAAAAGAACACACGGATTTAGATTAAGAATGAAAACTAAAAATGGTAGAAAAATTATTTCTGCAAGAAGAGCTAAAGGTAGAAAAAGACTATCTGTATCTTAATTAGAGAGGCAAAATTATCTCTTCAATAAAACATTTTACTAGGATTAAAACTAGTAAAGAGTTTTCTGTGGTGTATAAATACTCCACAAAAACTCGGCATACATCTTATTTTGTACTTTTCTTTAAAAAGAGTAATGCATACAAAGTAGGTTTTGTTGCCTCCAAGAAAATTGGAAATGCAGTGCATAGAAACAGAGCAAAGCGTTTGTTAAGGGCCCATTTCATCGAAAATATAGACCTCTTACCTCAAGGTAGTTATGTACTGGTTGCAAAACCTGCACTCATACAAGAAAACTATTTGACGACTCGTAAAACGTATCTACATACACTCAAAAAGTGTACTGCAACATAATTTAACACATTTAATACTATACTATCAACGAACTATTACAAAAGGTATAACTTTGGAACAACAAGATCTAAACAAACGACTTCTTCTAGCGCTGGCACTTTCATTCCTTGTATTTATAGGATACAGCTATTTTTTTCCACCAGTAAAGCCTACACAAGAAGTAACACAAACTATAACACAAACCACAAATACTACGCATCAAACACCTACTTTAAGTACAGTATCCAATACAAATATGGCTACACCAAGTCTTGCAAGTAATACAAGCATAGCTGCACCGATACAAAGTACATCAGCAACTTTGGTCACGATTAAAGCGGATCACTACCTTATGAGTATTGATAAATTTGGTCGTATTGCTCAAATGGAGTTACTTGAAGCAAAATTCCATGATGATGAGGGAAATAATTTAAAGATATTAGCGGTCAATGAAGTTAAGCCATTGGAAGTAAGGTTTTCTGATGTAAAATTGAATGAAGAAGCATTTAAAACACCATATACTTATGATGGAGAGAAAGTAGTAAACTTAGGTACTGGTGCACAAACAATGACACTTACCCAAACACTCTCTTCAGTTACATTGACTAAGAAGATCACATTTAAGCCTACAGGAGAGTACAGTGTTAATGTGACAACATCTACTCCTACACCATACTTCATCACTCCAGGGCATAGACCTGTGGCAGATCATTCTATGTATATGTTGGTAAGAGGTGTATTGGTTAAAGGTTCTGACGATATTATCAATACCATTGAAGATGGTGATGCTGAAGGATACGAGAAGTTCCCCAATGCAAAAATTGCTTCTTCTTTTGACCGATATGTTGCTTCACTATTTTTTGACTTTGATAAGGGTTTAGATGTTTCAATCTTAAAAGAAAAGAATGGTGATCCTCTTATCTTTGTACAAGGAAGCGAAAATATGACTTTTGGTGCCTATATCGGACCAAAAGAAGAAAAAACATTAAGAGCTATCAATCCTGAGCTTACAGATGCTATTGAATTTGGTTGGTTCTCATTTCTTTCAAAACCATTCTTTAAAGTACTTATTTGGATTCATGACCATATAGGTAACTGGGGTTGGGCTATCATCCTCTTTACGCTGTTGGTTAAACTCATTTTATTTCCTCTTTCTTACAAGGGTATGATGTCTATGCAAAAGCTTAAAGACTTAGCACCTAAGATGAAAGAGATCAAAGAAAAGTACAAGGGTGACCCTGCAAAAATGAATGCACAAATGATGGAAATGTACAAAAAACACGGTGCCAATCCTATGGGTGGATGTTTGCCGTTAATTCTACAGATTCCTGTATTTTTTGCACTTTATCGTGTACTTTTAAATGCTGTAGAGCTTCAAGGTGCACCATGGATTTTCTGGATAGAAGATCTAGCTATGATGGATCCGTATTTTGTACTTCCTATTTTGATGGGTGCATCTATGTGGTTCCAACAGAGGATCACACCAAGTAACTTTACCGATCCATTACAAGAAAAGATTTTTAAATTCTTCCCTGTAATTATGACGGTATTCTTTATTTACTTCCCGTCGGGTCTTGTACTATACTGGTTGGTGAATAACTTGTTTACTATTGCACAACAATATTTTATCAACTATATGTATGCAAAACAAAAAGATGCAGCTATTGCTTCGCACAAAAAGACTAAGGACTAAACTATGAGAAAAATTGAAGCACCCACACTTGAAGAAGCTTATCTAAAAGCTTCAGAAGTGTTTGAATGTTCTATTTCTGAACTTCAATCTGAAGTTGTCCAACATCCCTCTAAAGGTCTTTTAGGTCTTTTTAAGAAAACAGCTATTATTATGGCTGTACGCAAAAATGCTCCAACTCCAAAAACTTCATCTCCCGTACTAGAGGAAACTTTACCTGAGGTCAGCGAAGAAGAACAAGTAGCTTCTGCTATTATGGATACGCTCAAAGAAGATGTAGAAAAAGAAAAAGTATTAAAAAAAGTAGAACCTGTTATCGCTAGATCTGTGCTGGTTAAGGATGCTGTTTTGGACAGTTTTTTTGAAGTAGGTTCGACTACAGATAATGAAGATGTACGGAAAGAAGAACCAATCGTTTATGATGAACTAGCAATGATGATTGAAAATCAGCTTAAAGAGCTACTATCACATGCCTGTTTTGAGATCGATGTGGTTGAAGTGGATGTACGAGATAACACAGCACTTATTTTTATAGATGGAGATGATGCCGCGTTGCTTATAGGGAAAGAGGGCTATCGTTATAATGCACTTTCTTATATGCTTTTTAATTGGTTACATAGTAAATATGAACTTTTCATTAAACTTGAAATTGCAGAATTTTTAACAACACAACAAGAGATGATAAGTAAGTATCTTAAGCCTGTGATTGAGACTGTTGAAAAACAAGGAAGAGGAAAAACACGTTTCCTTGACGGTATATTAGTACAAATAGCACTTGAACAGTTGCGTGAACGATTCCCAGATAAGTATGTGGCAGTCAAAAGCACTAGAGAAGGTAAAAAGTTTGTTGTAATCAACAAATTTAATAACACTAAGACCCATGCATAACTCCATTGCTGCTATCGCTACTGCTCATGGTGTTGCTTCTATTTCTATTATTAGAGTCAGTGGAGAGGCGGCACTTGAGATAGCACATAAAATTTCCCATTTAGACAATATCACTCCCCGATACGCACATCTCACTTCCCTTTATACTTCTGATAAGGATCTCATAGACCATGCGATTATGATCTATTTTGAAGCACCGCATAGTTTTACAGGTGAAGAGATCGTAGAGTTCCAATGTCATGGGGGTATGATCGTTGCACAAGAGATACTCGATACCATTACGTCTTATGGTGTAAGATTGGCAGAACCTGGTGAGTTTTCTAAACGTGCATTTCTCAATGGTAAAATGGATTTAACAGAAGCAGAAGCTATCTCAAAACTTATAGAAGCAAAATCGCTAGCTGCAGCTAAAATCTTGGCAAAGCAAATGAAGGGTGAACTCAAACGCTTTGTAGAGGTGAGTAGAGAAGCACTTTTAAGGTCTCTAGCCTATGGGGAAGTGATGATAGATTATGCAGAGGAAGATATTCCTGATGATATAATGGCAAGTATCACAGCACAACTAGAAGGACTCTCCACACAGATTGAAGATATTGTAGATGCAAGCCACAGACGTAGAGGACTTATAGAAGGTTTTAAAGTGGCGATTATTGGAAAACCTAATGTGGGTAAAAGTTCCTTGCTGAATGCTTTACTAAGCTATGATAGAGCCATTGTCTCTGACATTGCAGGGACGACTAGAGATACTATAGAAGAGCAGGTACGTATAGGTTCACATATTATTCGTCTAGTAGATACAGCAGGGATCCGTGAATCTGAAGATACTATAGAAAAGATTGGTATAGAACGTACCTTGGCTTCAGTAGAAGATGCGGATGTCATCATTGCGTTATTTGACAGTGCACGATCTTTTGATGAGGAAGATGCAAAGATCCTTTCACTTCTTGAGGGCTTAAAAGATAAACATGTCATCATTGCATTAAATAAGTCTGACCTTGATAGACATTTTGATATTTCTAAACTAAAAGCATATGAAGTCTTAGAAGTGAGTGCTAAAAAGTCTTTTGTAAAACTTACGCAAAAGCTGGAGAAACTCTTTGATGGTATTGGTGAGGGTGATGAACTTATGTTGATCTCCGCACGGCAAATTGAAGCAGTTACACAAGCTAGAAATGCAATTTTGGAAGCAAAAGAGCCACTTGTGAAGGGTGAATTAGAATTTTTCTCTTATCATTTACAAGAAGCGGTAAAGCATATATCTTCTATCTCAAAACCGTATGATAGTGAAGAAGTACTGGACAAAATGTTCGGCGAATTTTGCTTAGGGAAATAAAATGAAATCATTTGAATATCTTAAAGAGTTAGACAATTTTGAACTTTATCTTATACCTATTTTATTGATTTTTACTATTTGGTTTATTTTAGATACGGTTAAGTATTATAAGGGCGAAAAACGAAATATAAAATATTTACATAAATTTGCAAAAGAAGGTGAAGTTGAGGCACAAAAGCACCTTGCAAAACGTTACTATGAAGGCAACATGGTTAAAAAATCTTTTCAAAGAGCATCTTTTTGGTCTCAAAAAGCTTCTTTCTCTGCTAAAAGAATATCCGATTATAAGAGTAAAATATTTTTAAATATTACTAGTAAAAATAAGAAATACTAATACACTATAGTGTATACTGTCATAATTACTATCAAGGAAGAAGAATGTTTAAAAGAATTGCTTTACTTAGTCTTACTTTACTTACTCTGTCTGTATTGACAGGGTGTACTCGGTCACGGTTGTCATCAAAGAATAGTGCTCATAATAGCAGTAACAATAATCAAAGTTGGGCTGATCAAACCAATGTAGATGATGTAGATATATCTGACTTGGATGAAAACCTTAAAGAATCAGAAATGATGATGACAGAAAGTGGTCAAGTACAGAAAATAGCACGTATCAATTTTCCTTCTTCAGAATATAATCGTTTGGCAAGAACAGGTAAAGGTACAGTAAGAGGTACCATTTACTTGAAAGATAGCTACGAAAAAGGTATTCTTGGCGCGAATACAAGACTTTATTTGAATCCACTCACTTCATATTCTAAACAGTGGTACAAGGAGAGTTATTTAGGTGGAGCAAAGATGACAAAAGCAGATTCGAGACTCTTTAATTATTTGAAATTCACTGCTTCAGATGAAAATGGTAAATTTGCATTTTATGGTGTACCGTCTGGGAGTTATTATCTTATCGGTACGGTAAAATGTGGACAAGAATGTGGGTATGGCAATGATAAAAATATACGTATAGCAAGAAAAGTAACCATAGAGGGCAATCAGATATTGGAAAAAGATTTGACTAGGATGATTGACTAAATGATAAAATTTTTACTACTATGCCTAATACCTATGATGGTTTTTTCAGGTCAGCTAGACATAGGAAAAAACGAAAAAAATATAGGGATAGAGGTAAACCCCTTTAGGGTTTTGTTGCAAGAATCTGATCATAATAGCTTAAGTGGTTCTCTGTCTTTCTTTTTGGAAGATCAAAATACAGAAATTAGATTTCCCTTCTTCTGGGATAGGGATACATGGGATGGCTATAGTGATACCACAACAACAATAGATACAGAATACAGATACTATATAGACAACAGTGGGGTTGGCGGTCTTTTCATAGGAGGGCTAGCAAGGCTTGCAATGCTAGATAATGAAGAAACCAACAAAGATACTATGAAGCTAGGAGCAGGGTTTACTTTAGGATATAGATATATGCCAGAGGGTAGTAATTGGTATGCAGGTGTAAGTATTTCTGTTATACGATACTTTAGTGGAGAAAACCATATATTTGGTAAGGGTGGCATAGATACTACTTGGTTAGATAATGATACAAAAGGTATTATAGATGTAGACCTATTTAAGATAGGTTATAGATTTTAATTTAATTTTTAGTTTTACGAATGTGCGTAAGAGCAGAACTTTTAGCCAAAAGTGCAGACAAAATTGGTAGTGTTGAATATTTGGATAAGAGAAATAATTATTATGGATATGGAAAACTTAATTTAGATGAGGCTATGTCTTTTTATTAGAGTAGCTTACCCTTTTGGGTAAGCTTTCTCCAATGCCTCATAGAGTGCCTGAGGAGTTATGTCTTCATTTTCTTCAAGCAATCTTTGCATACTAACGTTATCTTCTTCCCCATTCCATATCTTGATATAGCTTCCCTCTTTATACCCATGGTCTTGTCTAAATTTATTTAATATATTTTTGCCTACATAGAGTTGATAGAGTGCATCAAGATTAAGTTCAGACTGTACGGCTACATCTATGAATGCTTCCATAAGTTTTTCGGTAGATTCTCCACAAAACAGTGTTTTTATAAGTACTTCTACAACAGCGATTTGCTCATAATAATCTTTAGAACTTTCTTGAGTATCTTCAGAAAAGGTTGAAAAGTTTGCAAGATGATTGATATTTTTTGCTAGCGTCTCAATACTACCGAGATTTTCCCTTTTATAATCTTGAAGTCCTTGAGACATAATAAAGTGCCAAATATCAACAGCCTCTATTTTAATATTGGCATAATCAGGTTTGGCATCTATATTTTTCCAGTGTTTCCACGGATAGCTTTCTATAAGTTCTGCACATTCAAGGTAAGTACAACGTTTCCAGTCAATTTGTTTAGCATTTTTAGTCAACCCATCTTCCCAATCGATACCATTGGTCGCATCATTGAGTTCTTGTTGTAGTTCGAGCATTTGTAGTATTTTGTCCATAATTTACCTCTTTGATTGTATTGTAGATATTGTACCTTTTCATTAATTAATAATGACCGTTATCATAATAAAGTTTTACTTTGGGTGGGGGGTTGATAGAAGAAGTATGATGAGTGAAACATACAAAGCTACCTTAGCAAATGCCCCACAAACTTAGACATATTATCAAGTATCTTGCCACCTTTTCTAAATCCAAGACCACATGCTTCATAGGCATAGAAAACACCTGCTTGGTAGGATGTGCCTTGGGTATCTGTGTTTAGTTCTGTGTAGGCTTGGTAGACCATCTTGTGGTTGTCGTAGTCACCTTCTATACTCTCTAAAACCTCTGCTTTTTCATCTAAGATACTTACCGAACCACCTTCTCTGCCAAATACAGGTTTTTTGACTTGTGTTTGTCCTGCTAATGGCTCAAAAGATGTTTCGAGTAGAAGAGGGTGGTTGGGGTAGAGATCCCATAGTATTTTGAGTAAACCTTTACTTTGGAAGAGTAGGGTGTAAGCAGGGTTGAAAATGATGGCTTTTTGGTTTTTGATGATGTTTGTGAGTATCATGGCTAGGTCTGATTCTTCGAGTGCTATGTCTTCCCATGGGATGAGTTTAAACCAAAGTTCATAGTTTTTATCCTTGTAATTTATGCCTTCCTCAGCAGAAAATTCTATGTCATCAATGTAAGCAAATTCTGTTTCATAGCCAGCTTCTGTAGCGATATGTTGAAGCAGTCTAACGGTATTTTCTTCTTCTGCATTTCCCTTGACGGAGCTAAACAAAAAGCCCCATCCGTCATAGTTTTCTTCAAAAGTAGAGACATTTTCTTCAAGTGTGACCAAACGTTTGAAGTTGTTAAGCAGTGATTCATAGAGTGCATTAAATTGGCTTGATTCTTCAAGACCATCTTGTTTGAGCATAGCCCATTGTATGATTGCTGTTTCAAAAAGTGCTGTAGGGGTGTCTGCATTGAACTCTAAAAGCTTGATAGGTTTTCCATCAAGTCCACCTGCTAGATCAAAACGTCCGTAAAGATGCCAGTGGACATCATTTTCCCAAGACTCTTTGATGGCTTCAACAAGATTAAAAGGGATGCCGATGTCATGAAATAGGTTATTTTCTACCACATGCTCTGCTGCAACCACCACCATGTCATAGAGGGTATTTGTCGCTTCATAATACGCTTCTGCTTCTTCTTCTGAAAGTACAACAAGTTCATCGCAGATGTAGGAGCTTTCATCTGAGTCTGTATGCCATACGAAACCAAGTGATTCTAGGTAGTCTGTATCTAGGGGAGTTGTTTTTTGTAAATTTAACATTTCTTAACCACCAAAAGATCCACGACTTCTACTTGAAGACTTTTTAGCACCAAAAAATCCACTTTTTTTACTAGAACTTGTTCTTGATTTACTGAAACTATTTTTACTTTTTGAATAGGTAGAAGGAGATTTATATCCTGCTTTACGGTTGTTCTGATAATTTTGATTACCAAAAAGTTTATTTCCTATAAAAGAACCAAGCATCGCTCCAGCCATACTTGCCATGATGATTGAACCTAGCCCCATACCTTCACTTGCCTGTGGATTTTGTTGTGTGAGTTCTGAAGTACCCGCATCCACTTTGGCAGCTTCTTCTTTGATAAGTGTATCTAGCTGGGCTTGTGTCAGAACACTTTCACTACCATCCAGTTTTTTAAGTACGATACGTGTTTCCTCAGCAGGAAATTCATCTACGATTTTATATTTACCTGGAGCAGTTTCTTCAATGATGACAAAAGCACCTTTTGTCTGTTGCTCTTGCTGTTGTTGTGTACATCCCGTAACCCCTGTTGCCAATAACGCACCTAGCCCTGTAGCGGCTGCGATAGTTGAAAGTTTTGTTAAATGTCTCATGCACTGTTCCTAAATAAGATTTATTTCATTTTAGCAAAAAATTATTAATATATTATTGATGCCCATGTTATAATGCAAGTAGACGATGTTAGATATATAGCTAGATTACAGGAATGTAATCAATTTATTATTATTTTGTTACCTTTAAAGGAGAAAATTCTGTGTTAAAAAACATTTCAAAGGAATTTATTGTGCGTATAACATTAATCTCGCTTTCTGCAGTGATTGCAGTCAGTTTGGCAGTGAACGGTTGTAACAGTGACTCAAATAGTATAGATGACTTAGCAAAAGTCAGTAGCATTACTTTTGCTCCTGTAGCAATCTCAAGTAATGATGCTGAAAAAACGGTGATGAGGGTTTCTTCTTCACTTACAGTAGCCTATGATGATGAAACAAGTAAAACCTATGATCTAAGCTATAAAGTATTGGCAAAAATGGGAAATACGATAGGGTCTAGTAAGTTGGGTCTTATGACGGATATCAATGATGATGCTATCTTGAAGGGTGGAGAGGTAGACATTTCTGATGGACCTGATGGAAATTCACTCATTACTGTAGGATCTAAACACTATCTCATAACACATATGGAAGAGAGACCAGGGGTACTTTACAATACAGAAGTAACAGTGGAAAATGGTGTATTTAAAGCAGTAGATACTAAGCCTGTGGATCTTTCTGCTATGGGTGGTACAATCATTAACTGTGCTTCTTCAAAAACTGCTTATGGAAGTCATTTGGGTGGGGAAGAAGATTATTCACTTAACTCCATATTTGCAGATAAAAATTCACCTTTTTATGTGGACTGTGCTTTAGATGGCACGGGTAACACCGTTGCTGGTTTGGCAGATTACTTTTGTTCTTATGTTGACGGTATGCAAAAATACCTTGGGGATCAAAATATAGATAAAAATAATGCTTATAACGGAGATACATTCTCTCCTTATAATTATGGATACATAGTAGAAGTACAACCTCAAGAAGATGGATCTACTAAAAGTGCCAAACATTATGTTACGGGTAAATATACACCAGAATTGGCAACCATGATGCCTGATGGTAAAACGGTTTATATGTCAGATGATGGTACAGCTAAAGGGTTGTGGAAATTTGTTTCAGATGAGAAAATTACAGATTTTAAAGCAGACTGGGAGGGAACACTGTATGCTGCTAAGGTAGTACAAACCTCTGCCAAAAATGGCGGTGTATTTGATGTTTCATGGATTCAACTAGGACATGCAAAAGACAGCGAAATTGAAGCAATAATCAAATCTAAAATGAAAATAACGGATATCTTTGAAATTACCAAACCTGATGAGAATGGAACTTGTGCAACAGGTACTAAAATTTATGAAGACTCTACTTTAGAATGTCTTACACTTAAAACAGGGCAAGAGAAAGCAGCGGCATTTTTGGAAACAAGAAAGTATGCAGCCCTTAAAGGTGCAACGATAGAATTTAGAAAAGAAGAAGGTCTTACGTATGATGCGGACAAAAATGTACTTTATATCTCAATGTCTGAGATCAAAAAAAGTATGGAAGATAACTATAAAGGTCAAGAGCCAATCAATGACATCAGACTTGAAACCAATGTTTGTGGCGCAGTTTACGAGCTTGTATTAGACAACGATTATAGTGGAACAGCTCTGAAAGCTCTAGTTGTGGGACAACCCTTAGATGCTAATGATACGTATGCTGATGAATGGACATGTCATCCTGATGGCATTGCAAATCCAGATAACATTACATATATCGGACACAATACACTGCTTATTTCTGAAGATACAACAAAACATGTCAATAACATGACTTGGGCATATAACACGCAAACAAAAAGCATGACCAGAATAGCATCCTTGCCTATAGGTGGAGAAGTAACAGGTGTAGATACAGCAGCGATAGATGATAAAGGAATTTTGCTTATCAATGTGCAACACCCTTTTAAAGATAATCCTAAAGCAGCAGATGGGTCTAAGCCAAATTCAGCACTTATTGAAGCTGCAACAGATGAACAATTGAAAGCGACAATCGGATATTTTGATGGACTTCCCGCAGATATATTTAGATGATAGTATGCATATAAAAAAACTATTGTTTCTAGGCGGATTCATTTTTATAGGCTGTGAAAATATAAGTGAGGTACAAACATTTTTCAAGAAAGAATTTATTCATAATTTGGAAGTAGATAATAATATCTCTTATGCTAAGATCATTAACACACGAGGGGCGTATATACCTTCGATGTGTTATACAAAAACAAATGATACTTTGACAAATATGGTTTCTAACCCATGTTACAGTTGTCATACCAAAGGTAAACTCCCTAATTATTATAATGATACAAATCTTCAGAAAGAATACAATTTTCCAGCAGAAATGATGAAAAATCCTTTTACTAATCTTTTTAAAGACCGAAGTAGACAAGTGGCAGTGATAGATGATAAGACTATTTTAGCCTATGTTAGAGCATCTAATTACTTTGACTCTGATGGAGAAATAGTACTTTCTCACTCACTTCCAAAATCTTGGAAAGGATATAAGCCAGATTGTTATTTTAATTTTGATGATGAGGGTTTTGATAAAGATAAAGAGGGTGATTACACTGGTTGGAGAGCCTTTAGATATTATCCATTTTTAGGGACATTTTGGCCAACAAATGGTTCTACAGATGATGTACTTATCAGACTAGATACGCCTTTTATGCAAGATGAAAATAATACATTTGATAAAGGTGTGTATCGATTGAACCTTGCTATTGTAGAAGCTTTGGTGAAACAAAAAGTGATCACATTTGATATTGGGGTGGATGAAAGATTGTATGGTATTGACATCAATGCGAATGGCATCTTCGACACAGCCCATACGATTTCCCCAAAAATAAAATCTTATGTAGGATTAGCAAAATTGTTTTTGAAAGAAGAAAAAATACATTTGGCTTCAGGTCTTTTTCCTGAAAATACGGAATTTTTACATTCGGTCAGATATTTGGATTGGGATGAAAAACAAGATCAGATTGCTTTGTCTGCAAGAATGAAAGAATTACGTTATGCTAAAAAAACAATTTGTAAAACCTATGGAGAGATCCAAAGAGCTGCGGAGTCTGAACTCTTGGAATCACTTGCTCTTGACAGTTCCCAAGCACAAATCGCTCTTTTTAGAGGAAATTATGAAGAGGGATTACGCAATGAGATAGGCTGGGTTTATCAGGGATTTATAGAGGATAAAGTAGGGGAACTAAGACCTCAAACACATGAAGAAACCATCTCTTGTATGGGTTGTCATTCACATCTAGGTGCAACAACAGATTCTACATTTGCCTATGCACGTAAGTTTGAAGGTGTGAAGAAAGATAAAATGGATTATGGCTGGAACCATTGGAGTCAAAAAGGATTGAATGGTATGCAAGAACCCAAAGTCAAATATCACGCATACTCAGATCAATATGAGTACAGTTTTTACTTACAGAATAATCATTCTGGTAATGAATTTAGAAATAATGATGAGGTTCAAAATAAATTCTTTGATACGAACGGGAGTGTAAAAGAGGAGATGATAGAGGCACTTCACGATGATATTAGCGTGCTTCTATTCCCCTCAAAATTACGTGCGTTAAATTTAAATAAAGGATATAAAATAATGGTTGAAGAACAAAGTTATATCTATGGGAAAGATGCCAATGTCAAAGCAATGGAGAATGTGTATAAAGAAATAAAAGAAGGGTTAAAAACCGATATAATAAATCCGATGATAAAACCATAAATATGAGGAAAGGAGAGAGTGGAAGAACTCTCTTTTTAATCCATTTTCTTTTTTAATCCATTTGCTTTCTTAGAAAAGTAGGTACATCTAAAATATCTTCATTGTCGCTATGATAACCACCTACAACCATTTTGTTTACAGATTTAATAGTCTTAATATTAGAAGGGTTTATAGTTGGATTTAAAAGAGTCTCTTTTTTTTTCATTACAGGAACAGAAATAGCATTTTTATCTTCAAAACCAGTTGCAACGATAGTGATTCTCACTTCATCAATCTCCATAGACTCATTGGTTGTGGTACCAAAAATAACATCTGCATCTTCATCTGCACTCTCATAGATAATTTCCATTGCTTCAGAAATACCGTTGAGTGGGTAGTTTGGATGTATATCAAACTGCACCAATACACCCATCGCACCATCGATAGAAATATTGTCAAGGAGTGGAGATTCAATAGCCATTTTTGCCGCATCATACGCTGCAGAAGTACCAGAACTGTATCCTGTACCCATCAGTGCTAATCCTCTATGGTTCATCACTGTTTTTACATCGGCAAAGTCTAGGTTGATGTCATTGTCCCCATGCGAAAGGATCACTTTTGAAATACCACCTACGGCTTGAGATAAAATATCATCCACCATTCTAAAACTTTCTTTGATTCCAAGATTCTTTTCAACAATAGAAAGAAGTTTTTCATTAGGAACAACAATGATAGAATCACTTTCACTTTTGAGTTCTTCTAGTCCTTCTTTTGCAAGTTTTGTTCTTTTACGACCTTCAAATTTAAACGGACTTGTAACGATAGAAACAGTAAGTGCACCTATCTCTTTTGCTGCTTGAGCAATGATAGGTGCAGCACCTGTACCTGTTCCACCACCAAGACCTGCAGAGATAAAGACAATGTCTGAACCCTCAAGCATAGTCTTGATATCTTCAAAGCTTTCTAGTGCAGCTTCTCTTCCTTTATCTGGAACCATTCCTGCACCCAAACCTCTGGTTGCATTAATCCCTAATTGTAACTTAAATGGTGCAAGTGAAGAATCTAATGCCTGAGAATCTGTATTTGCAACGATAAGATCAATACTACTAATGCCCTCATTGACCATATGGTTAATCATGTTTCCACCACCACCGCCGACACCGATAGCTTTTATTTTTGCCCCATTGGTATGACATTTTGTTTCAATAATGTCTATTTTAAACTCTTCCATTTTTTCCTCGCTTTATATGTTGTGTATAGTATTGATTAAAAAAGTTGCCTTGCCCAATTGGCTACTTTTTTAAGTGGATTCTTGTTTTCACCAAAATCTGGTAAATCGTCAAATATGATACTTCGTTCTTCTGTAATATCTTTTACTATTTTTTTACTTTTGATCTCTATGGGTTGTTCTATATCTTCTTCCATATGACCAATCTTGATGTTACTCAAATCATCTTGATATTTCTCTTTTGAATGCAATAACTCTTGTTGAAAATTGATCTCATATTGTGTATGACTACCAGAATTGTAAAGTAATAATCCAACTACAGTAGAAAATGCAGGATCTTTTAATTCTTCGAAAAGTCCATTGAGTGTATGTGGGTATGCCACACGTACTGGCATACCAGAGAAGATGACTTGTGCCAACTCTCTGATACCTTTGAGTTTTGTCATTCCCCCCGTAAGGATAAGTCCTGCACCTATTTGTTTTTTAAGTGTAGATTTATCTAAAGATTTAGAGAGAAGTATTAGTGCTTCTTCTACACGAGAATAAATGACAGAATGAACAATCTCTAAAGAAACCTCATTTTTACTTTCCTTATCACCAATAATAGGTAATTCTATCAGCTCATTACTGCTTTCTAATAAGTTACCATGACGTATTTTAACATTTTCAGCTATCTGTAAAGGTGTATGAAGTGCCATAGATAAATCATTGGTAATATGATTTGATCCCACAGCCAAGAAGTCATTGTATTTGATGGAATTACCTGCATGAATAACAAGGTTGGATGTCTGTCCACCAAGATCAATGACCGCAACTCCAAGTTCTTTTTCATCTTCGTTCATCGTCGCTATAGCTGAAGCATATCCGCTAAGGACAATGCCATCTATATCTATACCTGCGGATCTAACGGCTTTTTTAAGATTTGAAAGGTTTGATTTTTGTGTCATAATGATATTGACATCTACTTCGAGTCTGCTAGCATTCATACCATAAGGATCTTCAATGTAGTCTTGCTCATCTACTCTGAAATTATAAGGAAGAACGTGCACTACTTCATACTCATTCGGTACGTTTGCATTATAAAGTGCTGTTTGCATGACACGGTTTATCTCTTTAATAGATATCTCTTTATGTGGTATATTAACAATACCCGTGGAATTTAGGCTTTTTGCATAAGCATTAGAGATGGAAACAGTGGCAGAACCGATATTGCTTCCTGCCATACGTTTCGCATCATTAATAGCTTTTTTTATGGATTTTGAGGCAAGATCTATATTGATTATAGCACCTTTTTTAATGCCTTGTGACTTTATAATACCTTGACCTTGAAGCGTGACTCTATGGTCATCAATCTCTGCTATTAGAGCACATATTTTAGTGGAACCGATATCTATAGCTAAAATGGTATCACTCAATTTGAAAGTCCTCCCATGTAGATTTCTGTTGGATATTTTTTATGTAACATTTTTATCAGATTTGATTCAAATGTACTTTTTTTTATTTTGTCAACAGTTTGTTTTACAAAACTTGTTTGATTCTCATCCATAGGCTGAAGTTTTTGCTCCAAGATGTTAAAAACAACGATTTTATTTGATATGTTTATCATACCCTTTTCTTGAGAGGATGTAAAGAGTTTTTGTAAGAATTGTAAACTTTCTTTATTATTTAATGGTTTTAGGCTAACACCATTTTCTAGCTTCACAAAATCTGATTGAATGGCATTATTTTGATCAAAATTATCAAGTGTTGATTTTGCCAAAGTTAAAAGTGCTTCTTTCTTCGCTTGAGATGTATATAGTATATTTACTTCTTCTTTTGCATCTTCATAGGTCTTGATTTTTGGCAAAATAATATTTTCTATTTTGACTGTCGCATATTTGTCTTCTACAACTTTAGGTTTAAGAATGTCTCCTACAGATTTTTCCTGTACTATGCCCCATAATTCATTTGAAAGTCTAGCATCAGCAAATGGAAGTGTTATTTTTTCACTGCTCTCAATCTTTCCTTTTTTGAATGCAATATACGCTTTCTGTGCTGTCTTTTTTGTTTTCTTTAACTTTAAATCTTTTTGGGCTAAAGTCTTGGCTTCATCAAAAGAAAGTTGTTTTCCTACTTCATTGGTATAATTAAAACTGTTTGCGTCATAATGTGCTTTAATCTCATCTTCGCTTACAACAGTATCATTACTTGGAGTCCAAACTACAGAAAGAGTAAACATTTGTTCTGTGAGGAAATTTTCTTTTTGCATCTCCCAAAATGTTTTCATTTTGGCTTCATCAACTACAAAGTCTACATCAGATTCTGTCAATACCATATAGGCTAATTTGTCACTTACATTCATCCCCGCAGCAATGGCTTCTTCTTCAAAGGGTAAGGCATCTACAGTAAGGAGAGAAAGAGTCTTCTGAATGATGAGTTCTTCTCTTAGTGTATCTTCAAATACATTTGCCTTAAGTCTTTGGGCTCTAAGGTATCCATTATAGATTTCTTTATTGAAAATATCGTCTTTTTGAAATGTTTTGATATTTTTTAATCTGGTGACAATTTCTGCATCAGAGACAACAATACCGACTTCTTTGGCAAAATTAAGAATCTGAGCCTGAATTTCTAATTGGGAAAATGCCTGTTTGATCAGTCCCATTTCTTTGGCTTTTTTATCATCAAGCTTACCTTGCATAGCTTCATTGTATTGGCTGTATACATTACTGTAAACCATGTTGAGTTTCGTCTGCGTGATTTCAACGTCACCTACTTTGGCTACATTTCCTGCTTTAGAACCAAAACTATAACTTCCCCAACCTACAAATCCTGCACCAATAAATGCGATAGTTGCTATCCATATTGTCCATACAAGATATTTATTGTGTTTTTGCATCCAACTAATCATACTATATCTACTTTCAAATAAAAAATTTCTATATATTCTATCTAAAATAAGCTTGTCTCTAATGAATTTTACTGTGAATTATCTATATGGTATTCTTAGCGTATGAACGTGAGTAACCAAATATTAACAAAATAAAGACCTAAACTAAAGAAAAGCATCATCCCTATAAAATAAAGTGATTTCTTAGACTTTACAATCTCTAGAAATCTATCTGTCCCCACTTCTTTAACTGTAAATATAAACAGTACCCAACCACCAATACTTCCAGCCAAAGCCAGTCCAGATGCACCCATTGGGTGCATAAGTAAAAGAGAAGCTGAGACAGAAACGACAAGAGAGTACAGAGCAATCTTGGCTGCTTTGAGGTGTCTGTGTGAAGCATATAGAAAAAGTGAGAAGAGTTTTGCCAGTCCAAAAGGAAGCAGTCCTACCATATACATTTGGAGTACAGTCACCGTCTCAAGTGTTTGCAGCGATGTAAATTTACCTCTTTCAAAAAGTAGCCAAACAATGGGTTCTGCCAGTAAAATACCTCCAACCATAGCAGCACCCAACAAAAAGGCAAGTAACCAAAAAGCTTGATGAAGGTTGGCGTATGCTTTTTCTTCTTGATTGTTCTTCAGTGCTTTTGAAACAGCAGGAAAGAGTACAGTAGCTGTAGCGATGGCGATGATGGCAAGCGGAAGTTGAAAGATACGGTTGGCATAAAAGAGGTAAGAGACAGAACCTGTCATGAGAAATGTGGCTAAAAGCGTGTCTATAAAAGCAGAGATTTGAGGGGTAGAGTTGCCGAGTATGCCTGGTAAAAAGAGAGATTTAAAATGTTTTTTCTCTTCTTCCACATCTTTGGTTTTTCTGTATTTCCATCCACCTATAAGTAGCTTATGTAGGTTAAAATTATATACGGCTATGAGATGAACTACAACCTGCAGCAGACCACCTATGAGTACAGCAAAACTAAGTGCATAGGCTACGGTTTGAGGATCTTCTTTCATATAGATGTAGAGTGCTGTGATCATCGAAATGTTGAGTAGGGCTGTTGCCATCGCTGTGGTGGCAAAATGGTTTTTGTACTGTAAAAGTGTGGCTAAAAATGTGACGATAAAGATGAGGTCAAGGTACCAAAAGTTGATGGCTGTCATAGGTGCAGTAAGGGCAATCTGTTCGCTGTCAAATCCTCCTGCCAAAAGCTTGGTGATGGGTTCAGGAAAAAAGGTGATGAGGAGTGAAAAAGCCATCAAAAAGAGTAAAAATCGTAAAAATATCGCAGTGGCAAACACCCCTTTATGGCTACTGGCTATAAAGGAGGGCATAAAAGCCTGAGTAAATGCTCCCTCTGCAAAAATACGACGAAAAAGATTGGGTAGTTTAAAGGCAATAAAGAACATATCTGACCAGATAGAAGCCCCAAGTGCAGAAGCCATAAGCACATCACGCCCTAGACCCGTCACACGTGAAATCAAGATACCGAAACTGTTGGTGAAGATGGATTTTAATCGCATGATGCTCTTTAATGTTAAGTTGTAAGCATTTTAGCGTAATGTTGATTTGAATTTAAAAATTTAATGAAAAAATCTTGTTATACTTTGTGTGTTTAGATAAAATAAGGAAAAAATATGAAATACTTTGAACTGAAATGCACGGCATATATAAAAAATGATATACACTTTACCCAGAGTTTTGAAATACTCTCTAAATATATAAATTTCTCTATGGCACAAGATATAACGCTTAAAGCCTTACATGAGGAAAGAGGGTTTAAGCACTATAACTTTGGTGGGTTACTTCCTATAGAACGAGAGAAGATATATAGGAAAGGGAATACCTACCAATTTACTATACGAGCCTTAGATGAAAACTTCATAGATAAACTTTCAAATACCATGAGACAAAATATAGATAACCCCAATCTACTTATAGTAGAAACCCATAAAAAAACGATGAAACAATTTTTTATCACAGAACTCTACTCAGCTACGCCTGTCATCGCATCTCTACAAAACAAACGATTTTGGACAAAAGAAGATGATCTTATGCTGCTGCATAAACAGCTACAAGACAACCTAGAGAAGAAATACCAAGATTTTTTTGATGAACCCATAAAAGCCACACAAAACTTCATACAACTCTTTGAACTCAAAAATCATAGATTACAGACGATACAAACTAGAAAAATAGATAAAAAAACAGGGAAAGTAACTTCTTTTAGGTTTTTTGGTAATAAGTTCCGTATTATTCCTAATGAAGACGAAGTTTCTCAGAGGTTGGCATTTGTGGCTCTTGCATGTGGACTTGGGGAGAAGAATTCGTTTGGTGGTGGGTTTTGTTTATGGAACTAATGG